>NZ_WQMO01000003.1 GCF_013366805.1 Wolbachia endosymbiont of Litomosoides brasiliensis | reverse complement strand
TAATTTTGATTTTACCGCCATTTAAATCTTACTGTTTTACTTACTTCAGTATAGCTTCTTTTCCATTATTGTCTATCCGTTCCCTGTACAGTGAGAATTAGCATAAAAATTAAATATCAAGCTAATTTCAATGTTATGGGTCAACATGTCGTCTGCAATAGGTATTGGAACGCTAAAGTAACGGTAGCCAAGGAAGGTTTTGATTTCTAGGATTATCAAATAATCAACACTAAGCCTTACTTGGGTGGCATTGAGTTTTGAGGTAATTCATTGATCTTTCTTAATCTAAAAACCGTTGGTCCTACAC
Source organism: Wolbachia endosymbiont of Litomosoides brasiliensis (assembly GCF_013366805.1). Classification (GTDB taxonomy): domain Bacteria; phylum Pseudomonadota; class Alphaproteobacteria; order Rickettsiales; family Anaplasmataceae; genus Wolbachia. The sequence goes on along the minus strand of NZ_WQMO01000003.1, from coordinate 82,761 downwards.
TCAGGCAGAAATATGGAGAAAATTGCGTATCTTGAATACTGGGATCATAGTAAAAGTTAAAAAAATGCAAATATACCAGCTGATCTATTAAATATCGGAGAAGAACTACTATTTTTTTAGCACATTAACCTAAAGATATGTTGTTAAGCCACTGGAAATCAATTTCACCATAAAATTTTTTCACGCTTTTAATTTCACCTCCCACTATATTTTTTATTATAGTGCCACAACGGCTCTCAACTAAAGTAGAAGCTCCTTTCTAACTGCTTTCATATCGTTCACAAATGTCTCCGAGTTATCAGGATATATCTTACCGCTATTAGCGCTAACATAAGTTCTTTTTCACTACATTTTCTAGATTTATAGCATATAGATTCACTGCAAGCATCAAATTTTCTACAAGCTGTTCATCATTTGAATAACTTTCATTAGCACGAACAGAAAAAAAAGCTAATACATAAGACTAGCAATACACAAAAACATAGACCTTTCCATCACAAGCAAGTTTACAATTTACAGTGCTTTTCTCATATCAAAAAATTAGGAAAGAACATTTCCAATTAAGGAACCACCTTCCATTCCTATAATGGTAGCTTTTACAATACTTTTAGCTTGAACCTTTGATGTAAACTTTACTAATGCAAAATTTTCTGCTCTACCAATATTATTTTGCTCAACTAGAACACTTTGTTCAGTACCTATCAAAGACTGATAAAAGTTACTCATCATTGTTTTATTTATTTCCCTTAGGTTTTTTACTCTTTCTTTACGTATACTCTCTGGTACTTGTGGCATTCGCGCAGCAGGTGTACTCTCCCGCTTTGAATATGGAAAAGCATGTAGATAAACTATATTTATCTCCTTGAGTAGATTAACTGTATCCTGAAACATCTCATCAGTTTCCGTAGGAAACCCAGCAATAATATCAGCACCGTATGCTATATTATGCCTTAAGCTTTTCACTTTATGACAAAATTCTATCACTTGTTCCCTGCTGTGACGACGTTTCATCCTTTTTAGAATTAAATCATTACCAGATTGCAAACTTAAATGCAAATGTGGCATAAATCTTGACTCATTAATTATTAAATCCATTAATTCATCATCAACTTCAGCAACATCAATAGAAGAAAGCCTAAGTCTCTTTAATTCTGGCACATCCTTTAAAACTCTTCTAACCATTGAACCAAGTGAAGGTTTGCTGAATAGATCTGCACCAAAATCAGTGATATCAACTCCTGTAAACACTACTTCTTGATAGCCATTTGCTACAAAAATCTTGATTTGTTCAATAATATTGTTTATTGGTACAGATCGGTTATCTCCCCTTGCTTTAGTAATCGAGCAAAATGTGCAGTTATGATTACAACCATTTTGAACCTCAATGAATGCTCTTGACTTATCTTTGAACTTATCAATTAGAGTAAGTTCTAACTTGCTTGCCTGATTATCATTAACTAGTATTTTATCGCCACTTAATAAGTAATTTTCGGTCTTCAGTTTATCTTGATTACCCAATACTTTGCTTACACCAGGAATATTACTATACGATTCAGGGTCTAATTGAACGGCACAGCCAACTACGATAATTTCTCTACTTGGGTCATTTTTATAAATCTTACGTATTTTTTGTTTTACCTGGCGTTCTGCTTCATTTGTCACTGCACAGCTGTGTACCACTACAACATTTTCTCTCTTTGCTTTTCTTAACGCTTCTTTAATTAACTCACTTTCATAAAAATTTAGGCGGCAACCAAATGTTACTACTTCATTCATGCGAGGCTTCAATAGACTTTACAATTTAATTATTATATCAGAACTCAGGCAAAGTCATTAAGCCTCTTAACCATAACGAGTGGCAACCCTATGTTTTTATAGACCTGCTCTTCCATATAAACTTTGAATCTATATCAACTCACCCTCTAAACCTTTCTTTGAAAAACTAGCCTTATTCTAATCATTTATAACCTTTGGCACTACAAAATATCCATGTTCAGGTTTCGTATCAAACAAGCACCTCCTCATTTAATGCTCTGGAAATTGACAATGTCGCCACGCACGTGAATGTCCTACACTGCCATAGCGCATAGAGGAAATTTAGTATTAACCTGCAATAAAATGTCATGTATCTCTTCCCCTGACCTAACCTATACCCTTTCCTCCTTGAATGAAGTGGATCAAAATATTTGCAATTAATAATTTCTATTTTATCAGTTTTTTCAAATTTACGAAATATGGCATCTACTAATCACTAACATCAATTCTTACGTCAATAAGTCAAATAAGTGACATTGCAGAGTTGTCTAACTGTGAAGCGAGAAAGAGAGATAATAAATTTGCACAAAGGCGCTCTCAAGCAAAGCAATTGTATTATAGACTTTATTACGCAAAATGTTCTGTTTTATATACAACCAAAGTGTTGAGTTCGGGCAAGTATGGTGGCAGTATATAATCTAGATATTTTTAGGTATCTTTAAATTTTTGACTTATGCTGACTAGCACAACCCGTGACAAGAAAGGCTTATTGTGTTCTTAAATATTATGACATTTATTCAAGAAATATATTCATACAATCAGTGTTGACATTCGGGTGCAAATAAACTAGAACCTTCTCCATTTCTAGGATTAACTACACTGTAGAGGTAAAAACTTTGTCTACCTAACTTTGCTTCAATCTGTATTTTAACGCCCTTTTTAAACTACTCGTGTCTAACTTTTGAATGTGTGCTAAACCACAATTCATCAAAGATGAACAACTCTTATTCAGGATACTTACCAGTAGTCTCATTAAATTTTTTTTAACTCTTCCTGTCTACCTTTATCTTGTTCATTATAGATTAGTCTTGGCGCAATATACGAAAACTTCATTTTTTACATATTACGGTGTACTGTAGACTTATTGACATTCAAGCCAAAATTTTCCTGGATCTTGTTCTCATTTCTTTAATAGTAATATTAAGGTTTTTTTGTATCCATACTTTAACTTGTCTAAACTAACTCTAATTTAATCTAGTTTTTCTACAATGTTGATGGGGAGTAAACAATCTTTCTTCTCTTCCAAATTTTAGGTGTTTTATCCATACAGTCAGTGCTGCTCTTGAAATGCAACATATTCTTACTATGGCTATGGATGTTATCTTTTTTGCTACAATTACAGCATTTAGTTTCTTCGCAACGTACACGTTATTTCGTACTTCCTTCAGCATTTCCTTTGCTGATTCCACAACTTTTTCATTCAATAATTTTGATCTTAACGACTACTTAAACCTCACTATTTCACTTCTTCAGCATAGCTTCTTTTTCATTATTGCCTTCCGTTTCTTGTGCAGTGGAAATTACTATAAGCACGTTCCAGCTCATGTAGGTATAAAAACCTAGAATTTTATGAAGATATACGGTGCATATAGTGCGAAAAATTAGACAACAGCATACCAAGACCTCCTTGTCATTTTAATCTGCACAGATTGGGCTATAAAATAACTTTATTCTGGTAAGAACGCTGACAAAACTTATCAAGTAGTTTTTAGCCCTGTTTCTATGGCTATACTAAACCCACTTTATCTATAAAGCCACTGCCAAATTAAGCAACCTTCACAGGCTAAAAAAGAGGCCGGGACCGGAATTGAACCGGTATAAAAGGATTTGCAGTCCTTCGCATAAACCATTCTGCCACCCAGCCGTTTTTATGTGTAGATATCCATTATATCTTTTAGCATAGATAAAGCTTCTCCTCTTTTTCGTTGAAAAGTGTTACGTCCAATAATTGAACCATTACCGCCACCTTTCTTAATTTCTTTTGCCTCGTTGCATATATTATCCACTGACTTTGATTCACCACCAGAAAAAACTACTATTCTTTTTCCTGCAAAGCAAGACTTTCTAACATATTCAATTCTTTTGGACAATGACTCGATATTCCCAGCTTCTATTTTTTCTTTCTCCAAGCGGTTAGTTGGAAGTTTCACTTTTATTATATTAGCACCAAGCAAAGCTGCTATGTGTGCAGCATAAGCAATAATATCAACTGCCGTTTCACCTTCTTTGGAAATGCCTTCCCCCCGTGGATAAGACCATAGTACAACTGCAAGCCCACAAGACTTAGCTTCAGCAACAATTTCACGAGCTTCTTCTATCATATCAAAGCACTTAGCAGAACCAGGATATATAGTAAACCCAACAGCCGCACAGCCTAAACGCAGTGCATCTTTTACAGAAGCAGTGACTGCTTGATCAGAAGTCAAACTTTTCAAATGCAAAGAGTTAGAACTATTAAGTTTCAAAATGTATGGGAGCATTCCAGCATAAGTTGAAGCACCAGCTTCAATCATACCAAGCGGAGCAGCGTACGCACTTACTCCTGAGTCAATCGCAAGCTGAAAATGATAATGCGGATCATAAGCATGGGGGTTAACTTCAAAGCTCTTTATTGGCCCGTGCTCAAATCCTTGGTCTACAGGGATAATTACTAATTTGCCAGTACCACCAAGTTTTCCATGCATAAGAATACGAGTGAGGTTCGCTCTCACCCCAGGATTTTCACTCTCATAGTAGCTTAGGATTTGCCTTATTTTATCGCCTATTATCACTACAACTCAAATCAAATTTAAGTTATAAATTATAGCAAAGATGAAACTCAACACAATAATTTTAAGTTATATCAAAAGAAATTTTACCTCTCTGCCTATTCATATAAATCCTCAAATTCTTCCCTTTAATTAGCCGACGGTTCAGTATTTCTTCAGCTAAGTAACCCTTTATTTCCTTTTCAATCAATCTCTCTATCGGACGTGCCCCCATTCCTTTGCTGTAACCCACTTGTGCAAGATAGGACTTTACTTCCCCTTCCACTAAGCAATTTATTCCTTTTTGTATAAGTTGTTTTTTCAATTCTTGAACGAATTTATCCACAACGTGCAAAATCACATCCATATTTAAGCTAGAAAAAGAAATAACCGCATCAAGACGATTACGAAACTCAGGATTAAAAACCTGTTCCATTGCTTTTTCGCTATCACTAATATTGAAATTTTTATGCCCAAAGCCAATAGAGTTTTTACTGCATTCAAATGCTCCTATATTGGTTGTCATAATTAAAACTATATTGAAAAAGTTAATTTTACGTCCATAAGTATCTGTAACACGACCATAGTCCATAACTTGTAGCAATATATTGTAAACATCACTGTGAGCTTTTTCAATTTCATCAAAAAGAACAACACTATATTGATTATTAGATACAGATTATGTAAGTAATCCACCCTGGCCATAACCCACATACCCAGGAGGAGAACCAATAATTCTAGATATCGAATGAGACTCCATATATTCAGACATATCAAAACGTATGAAATTCATGTCCATACCCTTTGCTAACTGTTTTGCAAGTTCAGTTTTACCAACACCTGTTGGCCCTGCAGAAAGATAACCTGCCAAGGGTTTATTACAATTTCTCAACCCAGATTTAGCAATTTTAATAGAATTAACAAGTGATTCTATTGCTTGCTCCTGGCCAAAAATGACTTTCTCAAGATTTTTTTCTTAGGGCCTTCACTCTTTGCATATCCTCAAACTCAGATCGATAAGGTATATTTGTAATTTTAGCGATAGTGTTTTTAATATCTCTACTGTCCACAATTTTACGTCTGTTTTTCAGTAACTTACAATAAGCTCCTGCTTCATCTATAACATCAACTGCTTTATCAGGTAATATTTGCCCAGTAATATACTTATGTGAAAGTTCAGCTGCAGACTTAATGGCATGTTTCGTATAATATACTCCATGGTATCCTTCATAGTAGCGCTTTATGCTATTTAGTATCTTTATTGTCTCATTAACAGAAGACTCTTTCACATTAATCTTTTGAAACCTTCTTGCTAATGCCTTATCTTTTTCAAAACTACTGCCGTATTCTCTATATGTGGTTGCACCTATACAACGCAGTGTACCTCTTGCAAGTGCAGGTTTTAGTAGATTACCAGCATCAAGAAAGCTACCGCTCGTTGAACCAGCTCCAATAATAGCGTATATCTCGTCAATGAAAAGAATAGCTACCAGGCTTTGCCTTAATTGCCTTTATTATAGACTTTATTCTCTCTTCAAAATCACCTCTATAGCGCGTTCCTGCAAGAAGTGATCCTAAGTCCAAAGCATAAATTGTGCTGGACCTAAGCGCATTTGGGACACTGCCTTCGACAATTCTCAACACCAAACCTTCAACTATTGTTGTCTTGCCAACACCGGAGTCACCAACATATAGAAGATTATTTTTTCTGCGCCTTAGTAATATTTCTATAGTGCGGTTTAATTCATAATCACGACCAATAACGCAATCTATTCTTTTGCTTCTTGCATAATCATTTAAATTTTTACAACAACTTTGCAAAACTTCTTCATCTTTTAATAACCCACCCTTATTTACTGCAGTAGAAACATCATTATTTTTATCGAGTTCTACCCTATAATTAGTAGGGTACTTACCTATATCGCTGGAGTACTTCATATTAGATATATGATAAATTAAATCGGAATCCTTCGCATTTTGCTTCTGTAATAAACCTTCAATATAGAAATTTTGCTCAGATAAAATCTCCACTAGGACACTTGCTCCATTTATTTCCTTTTTTCCTAAGCTATGAGCGTGTATTATGGCCCTATGTATTATGCATCGAAATAGCAAATTAGGCTCAACTCCATTGACAGATTCAGAATTGACTTGTAAAAAACCTTTTATATCACTACTATAACCGTTAATCTTAACATTACACCTTGATAAAATGCTATCCATATTGATGATTTCGTCTGCCCTAATATTACATCTTGATAAAACGTAATTCACATCCACATCTTTAGTTAATGCAAGTAACAAATGTTCTAATCTTGCACATTTAAGATTAAAATTAGAGGCAATCAATAATGCTCTATTTAAACTTGCCTCCAAATTCTTAGAAATCATCTCCTACTCTCTTTACAAATGGAAACTTATATACAATTAGTAGCACACAATTATTAAAAAAATTGAAACCCAGCAGTTTGTTATAGCTAAGGCCCTATATATAGGGCTCATTGTAAAGAAATTGGTATATAAATACGGCATTACCAACCAAATTTAGATTAAACCTCTTGCAAACCATATAGCTTTTTTGCCCAACCGTCATTCAGGCAGCTCGAAAAAACTACTTAAAAAACCTTGCCAGCCTATAGCATTAAAGGTAGTCAGTTCTCTTAATCTGTGCAGATTAAACAACAAGAGTATTAGTGTAGCTGGTGTCTTATGTTTAATTTTTTGCACTATGTACATCTTATGCCCTCATAATATTTCTAGGGTTTTACCTACATAAGCTGAAACGCGTTTATAAAGCGTTTAAGACAGCATAGAACACCAATTGCAGGATTAGAGAGAAACACTATCTAACACGGGATATCTTTTGCCTTTCTTTTGCCTAGTAAATTTCTTGAACACTTATGACTAAAGGTTATACCAACTCTCATTGTTAGTGGATCAAATAAGTGATATTGCAGAGTTATTTAATTATGTAGTGAGAAAGAGAGGTAATAAATTTGCAAAAAGTGTTCTCAAGCAGAACAACTGTATTATAGACTTTATTACGCAAGTAGATTTGCTGACATTCAAGCTAAATTTTCCTGGATTTTTACTCTCATTTCTTTAATGATAATATTAGGGTTTTCTTATATCCATACTTCAACTTGTTCAAATTGACTCTGATTCAATCTAGTTTTTTTTATGACATTGATGAGAAGTAAACAATTTTTCTTTTCTTCCAAATTTTGGATGCCTTATCCATGCAGTTAGTGCTGTTCTTAATGCAACTTTGCTACGGCTGTTATATTGTGCTTTTTTGCTGCAATTATACAGCATTCAGTTTTTTTGCAACATATGTGTTATTTCGCACTTCCTTCAGCATTTCTTTTGCTAATTTCACAACTTTTTTACCCAATAATTTTGATTTCAATGGCATTTAAACCTCACTATTTTACTTATTTCAGCAAGGCCTCTTTTCCATTATTATCTATCCATTCCTTGTGCAGTAAGAATCGGTATCAGAACATAAGAAGCCTTTCTTGTCATGGATTGTGCTAGTCGGCACAAATCAAAAAATTCAAAGGCACCTAAGAATATCAAGATTATATACCCATCACCTACTTACCCGAGCTTCAGTCCTATTGAGAGACTCCGGCTGTATATAAAACAGAACATTTTGCACAATAAAGTCTAATACAATTGCTCTGCTTGAGAGCGCTTTATGCAAATTTATTATTTCTCTTTCTCACTACATAATTAAACAACTCTGCAATATCACTTATTTGACCCACTAACAATGAGAGTTAGTATCAGTAAGTTGATAGAGAATAATAAGGTGCTGAAGATGCAGCATTTGCAATCATATTGATTGACCGAAAGGCAATAACATTTTCTGACGTAACCCTCCTTAGCAAACTTTACATAATTATGCTCACTTCAACTCGGTTCCATTATAAGCTGCAGAGCAGAATAATTTGCGTGTTTTTTTCTTTGAAAAATACTGAGATTCATATTTTTCTTCCACTTGTTTTAAAAAACTGAATTCATTGAGAATTTGAAATTACGGTAGAGTTAATGTGAGATGTTCAGTACAAAGATACCACTCCAGTCTACGACACTAGAACCCAGCCTATGAATATAGTTTTGCTATTGCACAGCTCATAAACACTTTAATACCTGGATCCCAACGTTGGAACATTGGAAAAACAGGAAATAGTGCAAAAAGCCTACTCTTAATAAAAACTTGATGATGAGTCATCACTACCAAATTTTGGCCTATTATTTCTATTACTGAAGCTAGAACGAGGACGAACAGGCCTCTTGCGGTGCCAAGATTTTCTGTTAAATAGGCTATTATAATAATCCCTATCGTTTAAACCATCTTTCTTTTCTTCGTTGTAAAGTTCGCCTTCAAAAAACTCGCCTGTTTCTTGATCAACGCGGCGTCTTGACAACTTCGGGCATCCACCTTTTTCAAAATCAATCACCAATGCTTTAAAAGTATCACCCTGTTTAAGTATACTCTCAATAGATTCTATGTGCTGGTTAGCTACTTCACTTATGTGCATTTTCCCTTTTCTTCCATTGAGAAGCTCAAGTTCTACAATAGACTTATCTATTTTTACAACCTTAACATCAACTATAGCACCTTGCTCTAACTCTGTGATTGAGTCAATCATCATATTTTTTGCAATTTCAGCTTCAGCGCTACTCATGGCAAATACAGAAACTTTACCATCATCTCCTATTTCAATTTTTGCATTACTTCTTTCACATACACTGCGTATATTTTTTCCTTTAGCACCTATAGCTGCAGAAATTCTATCTTTGTCTATGTAAAATGATACCATTCTTGGCGCGTGACCTTTCACATCATCACTATGTTCTGAAATCACTGAATTCATTTTTTCTAAGATATGTAATCTTCCAGCTTTTGCCTGTTCCAAAGATTTTTCAACGATTTCAAAATTTATACCAGAAATTTTCATATCCATTTGTAGCGCCGTGATTCCTTCACCGGTTCCTGCTACTTTAAAATCCATGTCACCAAGATAATCCTCATTACCTAATATGTCAGAGAGTATTACATACTCGTTTTTATCCTTAATGAGGCCCATAGCAATTCCAGCGACAGGAGCCTTTATTGGCACGCCTGTATCCATTAACGCAAGGGAAGTTCCACAAACTGTTGCCATGGAAGAAGAACCGTCTGATTCCATAATTTCAGATACTACTCTTATTGTATAAGGAAATTCAGATTTATCAGGTAAAACAGGATGAATTGCTTTCCAAGCAAGTTTACCATGACCGATTTCTCTTCTTCCTGGTGCACGTATGGCAGAAGCCTCTCCAACGGCAAATGAAGGAAAATTATAATGCAACATGAAATGCTCACGTCTATCCCCTTCAATGTCATCTACAACTTGCTCATCTTGCGTGGTACCAAGAGCAGTAACAACCAATGCCTGAGTATTACCTCTTGTAAAGAGAGCAGAACCATGAGTTCTAGATAAAATATCCACTTCAATTTCTATTTGACGTATTTCATCATACTTGCGACCATCTATCCTTATACCTTTTTCTTTAATTATTTTACGCAGTAAAGACCTTTCAAAGTTTTTTACTGCTTGTGTAATTAATTTCTCATCTTTTCCAGCTTCCTTGAGAGTATTCAATATATTATTTCTGATCGTTTCTAAAATTTGAGCTTGCTCTTGTTTTACTGTTTGTGAATATGCTTCTTCAAAATCTTTACTATACCTTTCAAGATCTTGCATTATATCTGATATGTCGATAGGAGCAAAACTCCCTGGTTTATTGCCAATTATATCAGCAAACTCTTTTATGAGCTTAATAACAGGCTGAAGGTGTTCATGGCCAAATTTTATCGCACTCAGAACATTTTTTTCAGAAAGCTCTTTTGCCTCTGACTCAACCATCAAAATTGAATGCTCATCACCAGATAAAAACAGATCTAAATTGCTAACTTTCATTTCTTGAACAGAAGGGTTGAGTATATAATTATTATTTTCATCGCAGCCAACTAAAACTCCAGCTATAATAACATGAAAAGGAACACCAGAGGTTGCGAGAGCCGCAACAGCACCAATCAATGCTGGCACCTCAGGAGGGTTGACCATATCATAAGTTAATAAATTACATACTACACTGATTTCATCATGGAAACCCTCTGGAAATAGCGGTCTTATACTTCTATCTATTACTCTTGAAATCAAGGTTTCTCTATCAGATGGCTTACCTTCCCTTTTGAAAAAGCCACCAGGGATTTTACCCATAGCATAGCTTTTTGCGATAAATTGCACATTTAAAGGCAAGAAATCAACAACTTCTTCCTTCTTTTTACGTACAACAGTTACTAAAATAGAAGTGTCACCATAATTTACAACAACTGAACTATCAGCTTGACGTGCTATTTTTCCTGTCTCTAAAGATAAAGTACGTCCACCCCATTCTATAGATTTTTTTATAATTTCAAACATACAAAATCCCTCAATTATTTTCTGATGCCTAACTTCTCTATTAATTGCTGGTAAGCTTCATCACCAAATTTACGTTTTATATAATTTAAGTGCTTGCGTCTTCTACCTATTAATATAAGCAAACCACGTTTAGAGTGACGGTCATGCTTGTGCACTTTAAAGTGCTCAGTTAAGTTACTGATCCTCTCGGTTAAAATTGCGCACTGCACAAAAGATGAACCTGTATCACCTTCTTTAATCGCGTAAGTACTTATTAAAATTTTTTTCTTTTCGGATGTTATTGACATCTAGACCTCATTTCAAAATATTAAAAACACGAATAGGCTTTACACAACCATAAATAGAACTACAGGCTGCAATGAGTATATTACCCACCATCGTATAATTAAGTATCATAATTCTTCAAATTACACAAGTTATTTAATATGATTTCCTGACCTTCTCTGATTTTCTTTACCCTTTCTACAGAAATTTCAACTTTAAACATTGATTTTAAAGCTAATTAGTAGTTGACACTAATTTTTCCTGATCTCAGCTTCACGCGCTGAAATAACGCTAAAAAGTGAATTTTTCAACAAGTTGCTTAATTGTCACTGATTCGATTTCCTTAAAATAACCCACCATAGTTCTCCTCAGTTTCGTAATGTGTCCAAAGCAACCTAATGCAATTCCAAGATCCCAAGCAATTGACCTCACATATGCACCACCACCACACGTCACAAAAATCAGCACTATTATGTGTCAGCAGAAATCAACTTTAGCTCATATACTTGCACTTAGCGTGGTTTTATATTCACTTTTTCCCACTCCTTGCTAATCTATATGCCCTTGTTCCGTTAATCTTTATTGCTAAAAATCGAGGAGGATTCTGTGTTATCTCACCAACAAAATTCTTGATTGCACTATTTATTTGATTATGTTTGAGTTTTATGTTGCTAGCTTTAATGATATCACCATCCAAATCATCTGTGGTTCTTTACCCTCCCCACTTTACTGTAAAATTGTATGCCTTTAAATTGCAGGGTAAGTACGGTATGGTTTTTGTCGTTTTCCAAGCGCAATTGGCAACATACCAGAAGCTAAAGGATCAAGTGTTCCCAAATGATCAGCCTTTTTAATTCCAAAAGTCTTTTTAACCTGGGCCACAGCTTGCGCAGAACTAATTCCTATCGATTTATCAAGATTCAGCCAACTATGTGTCATACATCAATTATATACAATTAATGACAATTTAGGAAGTAGCTAGAGATATGATTATATTAAATTATTATAAAATAAAGCTTGACTAGTATGTGTTTTAATATATAATTAAATTTTTATCAACTTTAATTAGGAGGAAGTTACTATGACTGCAGGATTAAACATATGGAAAAAGGAAAACATAGCACCTATAACAAAAATGAGTATTGAAGGTACAGTTGCATTTGCATCTTTAGCAGCAGCAATGACAACAATATTAGTTGCTACTAGTGTAGTTGTTGGGCCTGCATTTTTAATGTCTGTTACTAGCCCTGTTGGAATCGCAGTTCTATTCATTGTAGCTGTATATTTCGCTGTACAAGCTTACTCTTCATATCAGCAAATGTATAGAAATGAAGAAGCTGAGAAAGCAGTTAAACAAGCTGTAGCTGATGCAAAAATAGCTGATCAAGTTACTCAAGCTATAAATAATGCTGTAGCTAGTGCTAATATAGCAGATCAAGTTACTCAGGCTGTAAATAAAACTAATATAGCAAGTCAGGCTGAAACAGTGGCTCAAAAAGTAGTTGAAGAAAAAACTAGAGATTTAGCTACTGCAGCTGCACTAGACGCAAAAGTTGACAAGAATTACGTTGACGCCGAATTAAATACAAAACTTAATTCAGGTGATCTTCAAGAAAAAGTTAAAAAAGTGTTACCTACTCTCTTACAAGATCCTGAAGTTATGGGAATATTCGAAAGCAAGTTTCAAGCAAAAACAGGCGCATAAGTTAAATGGAACAGGAGGTGGAGGTATCTCTACCTCTTTTCTTCCATCTCAACATGTAAAATCCACAGTAGTTTATTCCAAGTTTCAGTTATATCTCCATCTAACGTTCACGCTTAAAGCATCAGATACTTTTCAGGATACATGTTAATTCTACGTCAAAATAATGTTCTTAATGAGATTGCGGAAAGTCTGGATTCCAGCTTCTATACCGCAATTAGTTCACGGTACTTCTGGGTACCGCTAACAAACAGCGTGGTGGGTGGTAGCTACAAAATATCTAAGAAATTTACTAGACAGAGAAAAAGTTAAAAGAACCTAGTCACTACCACTATTTTCTGTATTGACATTTTCTAAGCCTTAAACGCCGTAATTTAGCCGCATTTTAAATGCAACTAATTGTGGGGCTATAAACATTTAAGCAATTTACCAGGCAGAAAAAAAGACAAGGAAACCCTGCAGTAGCTAGTTATACCAATTCTCATTGTAACAAGTCAAATAAGTGACATTACAGAGTTGTTTAATTGCAGAGTAAGAAAGAAAGGTAATAAATTTGCACAAAGCTCTCTCAAGCAAAGCAATTGTATTATAGACTTTATTACGTAAAATGCTCTTTTACATATAACCAAAGTCTCTCAATAGGTTAAGCTCTGGTAAGTATTGTGGTAGGTGCATAATCCCAATATTTTTAGGCACCTTTAATATTTTTTGACTTATGTAAATTAGCACAGTCCATGACAAGAAAGGCTTTTTGTGTTCTTAAATATTGCAACATTTGTTCAAGAAATATATTTATACAATCAGTGTTACGTTCGGTACAAATAAGCTAGAACTCTCTCCATTCTTAGGATTAACTGCACTATAGAGATAAAAATTTTGCTTACTTAATTTTACCTTAACCAGTGTTCTAACGCCCTTTTTAAACCACCCGTGCCCAACTTTTAAATGTGTGGCAATCACAATTCATCAAAAAAAAATACTCCTGTTCAGGATATTTCCCAATAGTCTCATTAAGTTTTTTTACTCTTCCAGTCTACTTTTATCTTGCTCATTGTGAATTGGTCTTGACGCAATATACGAAAACTTCATTTTTTGCATATTACGGTGTACTGTAGATTTGCTAATATTCAAGCCAAATTTTTCCTGAATTTTTACTCTCATTTCTTTAATTGTAATATTAGGGTTTTCTTGCACCCATATTTCTACTTGCTCAAATTGACTCTGATTCAATCTAGTTTTTCTACGACGTTGAGGTGGGGCAAATAATTTTTCTTCTCTTCCAAATTTTAGGTGCTTTATCCATGCAGTTAGTGCTGTTCTTGAAATGCAACATATTTTTGCTACAGCTGTTATACTGTGCTTTTTTGCTGCAATTACAGCATTCAGTTTTTTTGCAACATATGCATTATTTCGCACTTCCTTCAGCATTTCTTTTGCTGATTCCACGACCTTTTCATCCAATAATTTTGATTTTAACGCCATCCAAACCTCGCTTTTTACTTACTTCAGTATGGCTTCTTTTCTATTATTGTCTATCCGTCCCTTGTATAGTAGGAACTAGTACAAGACGAAAATTTCTCCAGTCCATACTTCTCTCACATACATGTTATGTGAGATAATGCGGTAAAAGTCAACGGAAAAGGGGGGATTTGAACCCCCGACATATTTTCATATGTGCACGCTTTCCAAGCGTGTGCTTTAGACCACTCAGCCACCTTTCCACAATACTTATAATAGTGAAAATTATAAGGTTCATCACGAAAATTTACAGTATTGCCAAATTTGTTTCTGCACGTTGAAAAAGTTTTATCGCAACTTTAACTCGGCATGGAGGCACAGTAAACAGTAACTACTTTATTTCCACACCTTTTCACCGTACCTTCAAACACTGTTGATGCTGCGCCAAAATTTACTATTTCATGCTTATAATACCTACTGCTCTCAGTTAATATTAGTGTCTTCAAATCTTTTTTTATCTATCACTTTAGTAACCATACTTACTCTGCCAAATTTTCTAGCACAGCTTTACATCTCTTATCACAAAACTGCGTTCTGTACGCAAGAGAATATAATTCTGTCATGCCCTCTCAAGCTTTGCTGAGAATCCTCTAATCTTAACGATAAACCTCCAACTATTTAATGTTACTTTGTTAAAAGCTTCCGAACGTAGATTCATTATCCCTTGACTCACACCTTTGTAACTTATAAGAAATATCTCAATATCTGCAAAATTATACTTTCCTGATAAAACATCTTCTTCCTTAATATCGTCACCATTTAATATTCCCTCAGCTTTCATGTTATAGGTCTTTAAGTTGCCATTTATCATATACTGAGGTAAAAAATTTTACACAAAGCGCTCTTCAAGTAAAGCAATTATATTACAGACCTTACTATGCAAAATGTTCTGTTTTACATACAACTAAAGTCTCCCAATAGGATTAAGCTCAGAATAAGTACAGTGGTAGGTATATAATCTCGATATTTTTAGGCACCTTTAAATTTTTTGACTTATGTAAATTAGCACAGTCCATGATAAGAAAGGCCTCCCATGCTCTTAAATATTGTAACATTTGTTTAAGAAATATATTTATACAATCAGTGTTGAACACTTAGTGCAAACAAGCTAAAACTGCTCTCATTTCTAGGATTAACCGCACTGTAGAAATAAAAATTTTGCCTACTCAATTCCACTTTAACCTATGTTCTAACGCCTTTTTAAAACCACATGTCCAACTTCAAATGTGTGCTAAACTGCGATTCGTTAAAAATGAATCACTCTTGTTTAGGATACTTACCAATAGCTTAATTAAGTTTTTTAAAAACTCCCCTGCCCACCTTTATTCTGTTCATTATGAATTGGTCTTAGCGTAATATACACGAAAACTTCATTTTTTGCACATTACGGTGTACTAGAGTTTTCCTATGTCTATACTTCAACTTGTTCAAATTGACTCTGATTTAAATCTAGTTTTTCTACGGCATTGAGGGGAGTAACTAATTTTTCTTCTCTTCTAAATTTTAGGTGCTTTATCCATGCAGTCAGTTGCCGTCTTTGAAATGCAACGTATTTTTCTACAGCCGTTATACTGTACTTTTGCGCAATTATAGCATTTAGTTTTCTTTTGCAACATATACATTATTTCACACTCCCTTCAGCATTTTTTTTAGCGATTCCATAACTTTTTTATCTAACAATTTCAATTTCAATATCACTTAAACTTCGCTATTTTACTTACTTCAGTATGGCTCCTTTTCATTATTGTTATCCGTTCTTTATATAGTGGGAATTGATATCACTCGGTAACTAAACAACTCTGCAATATCACTTATTTGACTCACTAACAATGAGAACTAGTATAATCTCCTCTTTTTACCAAATACAGAAAAAACTTTTAAAACTCCAATATAAAAATCCTTAATTACCCGTTTCGTAGTACTTCTCAACCAATTTATTGAGTAATCTTACGCCAAAGCCCACTGCTCCTTTTGGAGAAATATCAGTACCTTTTTCGTGCCAAGCTGTACCTGCAATGTCTAAATGTGCCCAGCAAGTATCGTTTACAAAACGCTGTAAAAACTGTGCAGCTATTATGCTATCTCCACCAAAACCTGCAGGAGCTATGTTTTGCACATCGGCAATCGGCGAATCGATAATTTTATCATAAGTTTCATTCATAGGAAAACGCCATAACTTCTCATTTGCTTCATTTCCCGCTTCAATGAGACGATTTGCTAACTCATCGTTGTTGGAAAAAAGACCGGCATACTCGTTATTCCCAAGCGCAACTACCACGGCACCAGTTAAAGTTGCGAGATCAATCATAAATTTAGGTGCAAATCTGTCCTGCGTATACCACAAAGCGTCTGCAAGTATGAGTCTTCCTTCTGCATCAGTGTTTAACACTTCTATTGTCCGTCCGGACATTGAAGTTACTATATCGCTCGGTCTTTGAGCATTACCACCTACTGCATTTTCTGCAAGTGCAACCACGCCGATTGCATTCACCTTTGCTTTTCGCCCTGCTAGAGTGCGCATCACTCCAACTACAGCAGCAGAGCCTGCCATATCATACTTCATTGACTCCATACCACGTGAAGGTTTAAGCGATACTCCACCGGTATCAAATGTTATACCTTTACCCACAAAAGCTATCGACTTTTGTTCTTTGGAAGCCCCATTCCATTTCATCACTACCAATTTCGGCTCTTTATTGCTTCCTTGTGCTACTCCGAGCAAAGCTCCCATCCTTTTCTTTTCCATCTGCTTTTTACCAAGCACTTCAATTTCAAGGTCAAATTTAGTAAGTTCGCTTTTTATACGGTCAGCATAGGACTCTGGATACAAAACGTTAGGTGGTTCAGCAATGAAAGTACGCGCAAGAAACACGCCTTCACCTTCTTGTCTTAAATGCTCAAATAATTTCTCAACATCTTTTAACTGTTCATCTTTTACTAGTACAATAATCTCCACTACTTCTGTGATTTTTTCATCCTTCTTAGTCTTATACTTATCAAACTTAAAACTACGCAGAAATGCACCATATGCAATATTTTCTGCACCGCCTTCAATTGAAATCGTTGCTTGTTTAATCCTTAATCTACCTAGCTCACAATATATCTTACCACCAACACTTAATTCTTTATTTTCATCCCATTCATCTCTTTTGCCAAGCCCAACAATTATAACATTCTTACCATCTAATGAAGTAACGGAAAAAAATTCACCAAAGCCCCCATTGAAACCACTAAACTTTTTGATGCTATCTATAATCTGCTTATCCTGCAGAACCCTGCTATTACTTATGAACTCATCATCTTCAAACAAACCTATCACTAGTGTTTCAAAATCAGGTAAAACTTTAGAAATTGTTATTTTCATTGTTTATAGCTCCATACTTAACCAAGGTAATATTTACCAGAATGGCCGAAAAATGCAAGTTTTATTTCTTGCCAGAAAACCCATTATATCTACCCAGGTAATGTTAAACGTGTAGGTCTTAATGGCCTGGTTATTATAAGAAAATGGCGCTACCAGAAGGCTTGTGCCCGCTATCAACAAAATCTCCAAGAACAAAATCAGCACAGTTATCGCAACTATGGTCAGCAAAAAAACATTTGTGTTGTGAATTCCGGAAGATCTGGATAATGAACCAAAAAGTTGATGTGTGGAGCCTTACCACTAATTTTACCAGTACTATTGTAATAAAATTATAATACCTAAAAGGTTATTCACTATAAATCTGCCTGATCCAGCAAAATTTGGATCAAGTTGATTACCTTCACATTCCCATCATAATGGTTTACGCCACATGAACTCGCGTGCCATATGGAAACCACAGCATTTCATATTGGCAAACTAGTTTACATTAGCAATCCTACCACCATATTTATCAACTTCCCTGTCGCACTACTTGAAGAATCAGGCTTTCTTCTTAAGTTATTTGAAGAGTTAAAATTTTTTGGTCCCGAATCAAGATCATATATTTCCAGAGTTTCAATACAGTTAAGCAAAACAGGATCAGCTGCAAACAACAGTAAACTGAGCACAGCTTATACTAAAACACTAATAAGATATTTCTTACATTCATTTTGTTTATAATGCCTTCTCTTGAATTAGAGCAGTTCTTTTTCTTTTACCAAAAAGATGTTACTACTCCCCATCAAGAACAACCATAAGTTCATTAGGATTTATATAACCCAAAGCATCTTTTGCTTGTTCATCAAGTAGGTCTAAATCTAAGCTTTTTTTATATAAGCCAAGTACCTTGTTACTCAACTTCTCTTTCTCAAATAGAGATATTTTTCAGCAAAATTTTAGTGCACCCTATTTCTTTTTTTAAATCTATTAAGACCAATAAGCCACGTTTGTCTGTAATTGCACTAATACTAAAACACAGTGTAAGAGAAGAAACGAGCAAAGCTGCACTTAAATACAGTAACTTTTTCTTTTTTTGAGAAATACTTCCACACACAAGAAATTAAGAAACATATAATATGGAGAGATAAACAAAAAACTAAGCCCTCTCAGGACCCTCTTATGATACTTTTCCAAATTAAGTACTTACACCAGAAAGCATGCTAACACTTACATGTAGTGCCGTACTTTTCCCCGCACCTTAAGACAACTAACCTTAAGAGCCCTGACGTGTTTTGCACCTCGGCTTTATTTTATTTATAATGTAAATCTTACCGCCCCTTTTCACAACTTTACAATTTTTATCTCTGTTGCGGTGGGATCTTAATGAACCTTTGACTTTCATACGTATCTCAGCACTAAATTACCACATTATGGCCACCTATAAAAAGCTAGTCAATTGATAAACTACCTATACCCTATTAAAATATTGTATAATTGTTGCTGATACTTCCTCGATCGACTTTTGTGTTACATCAATAGTTGGCCAGTTATTCTGTTTAAAGAGCTCCTCTGCTTTTTTAATTTCCTTTTCTACTTTCTTGGGATCAGCATATATATTATTATCTTCGTTGTTAATTGAAGTAAGCCTATTCTTGCGTATTTCGACCAGCCTATTTACGTCTATTGTTAACCCTATTGTTAGTTTATCTTTCAATTTTGACAAGTCAATATAAAAGGGTATTTCACCAATAAAAGGAATATTTGCAACTTTATAGCCACGATAAGCTAAATACATACTGGTGGGAGATTTTGACGTACGTGAAACTCCAATCAAGATTATGTCTGATTTATCAATGTCTTGAACATTTTGTCCATCATCATGATTAATAGTGTAATTTATTACCTCGATGCGCTGAAAATATTCAGCATTTATCTCAGTATACAAGTCAAGCTTTTCTTCTTTTTCAATTTCAAGATAGGACGAAATCTCCCTAATAATATGTGATAATATCGCTCTATAGGGAATTTTCAATTTCACACAGTTATCTTTTAGATATTTTCTTAGCTCATCATTAGTAATGGTGCATACAACAAAGTTATGCTCATTACTTTTCTTGTTGATTTCCTCCAAAATTTTATCAATTTGTTCTTCTTCTTTCACAAAAGACCAAACATATTCAACCGTCTCTACAGAACGAAAGTGCTTCAGAGCTGACTTTGCAACTGATATAACAGTTTCACCGCTCGAGTCTGATACTAAGTGTAAATTGAGCTTTTTAAGAGTCATGTTTTATGTAGCATCATGTTAAATAATAGTACAGATTTAAGCAACCTGCTACTAAAATTGCATGAACATAAAAACAGAGAGTTGGGGCTAAAAACCACTTGACAAACTCTCCAGCCCCTCATCTTAGCTCTAAATCTATTCATTTAGCTTTAGTCTGCACAGATAAAACAACAAAAGGCTCAACATATTTGGCATCTTATGTTTAACTTTTTGCACTTTAAGCGTTTGAGATAGCAAAGAACGCTAAAAAAATAGATAGTGAATAACTATAGCAGGGATCCTTTTACCTTTTTTTACTTAGTAAATTTTCTAAGCATCTGTAGCCGAAGTAACTTGGGAGAAACAAGAATGGTATCATTGCAGCGTGTAACATTGCAATCCAGATTGGGCACTAAGTTGGTGAGCGCAAAAGCAGCCAACCTCACGTTAAAATACAGCTTTTTAACAGGACTACGTAAAGGTGGATCGTGCTAATTTGCCGCCTATGTAAACATAGACACTATCCTGTTGATAAATCTCAAACTAACTGATAGATTCTTAATATAATTATTCTTGAAGTAAATGTTTTCATTAAAGCCTAAAAATTTCCCTTATTTTGCTAAGAAAGCTCTGCCTTGGCTTGTGGTTATTTGTTTTGCATGTTTTTTAGCTGGAATGTTTTTAGCTTTAGTTTTCTCCCCAGAGGATTATAAACAAGGAGAAATTGTACGCATTATGTATCTTCATGTGCCCTCCGCATGGCTTTCTCTCGGAATATATGGATTAATTGCATCACTCAGTTTCATTTCCCTAGTATGGAGTAATAACATTGCTAGCGTTTTGGCACATGCTGCCGCTCCTGCAGGGATGGTCTTTTCTGCAATATGTTTAATCACAGGCAGCATCTGGGGAAAAGGAACATGGGGTACTTGGTGGGTATGGGATGCAAGGCTTACTTCAATGCTGATCTTATTTTTTCTATACGTTGGATACCTTTCATTGTGGAGTGCTTTTGATAATGAAGAAAGAACTAAAAAATCAGCAGCAGTATTTGCCATCTTTAGTGCTATAAATATCCCTATAGTAAAATTCTCTGTAAATCTTTGGTCTACTCTTCATCAACCAGCAAGTATTCTCAGAAAAGGTGGAGTAGCAATAGAAGGTTCTCTACTGTTACCGTTAATTACAATGTTTATATTTTATATCACATTTTTTTTAGTAGTGTGGATATTGTATTCACTTTACCTGACTAATTCGTATAAGATAAAGAGAGAGATTAGTGTACGTTATTAAACCTACCACAAATGTACAATATATAACTACTTTCTCTGTGTCCATTGCCTGATTCATGAGGTTTTATGTAAACACTCTTTTTTATTGAAAATCTAGAAAAACGTTCTATACCAGCTGCAGTATTCGGCTTTAGTAAAACTTATAATAGGTTCAAGATTAACATAGCACTCGATCTAAAAACCTCACATCACCTTGCTAGACTAGCTGAAGTAACTAAGGAGCCTATTCAAGAACTGGCAAGAAGGTTAATCACAGAAAGAATTAAATGTAAAATAGAGGAGATTGCATTAGCCAATATTATTAAGGGAAAGGGTATAACTGGAGCACAGTGCTACCTGAAAGAGCGAGGACATGAACTGAAATACGACATTATTTACTCAAAAAACTTTACTGAAATAAATTTTCCCAATCTCCCCAAAATAACAAGATCAAAAACTACAAAAGTAATAAATGAGCGACTCATAACTGATCCAATTGAATTTGGTAAACTATTACGTGGCAGATTAAAAAAGAATAGAAGACTACTAAAGGAATACAACTTCCTTATACCAATTCTCATGTCAGTGGATCAATAAGTAACATTGTAGAGTTGTTTAATTGCGGAGCAAGAAAGAGAGGTAATAAATTTGCACAAAGCACTCTCAAGTAAAGCAACTTTATTACAGACTCTATTACGCAGAATATTCTATTTTATATATAACCAAAGTCTCTAATAGGATTGAGTCCAGGTGAGTATGGTGGTAGGTATATAATCTCAATATTTTTAGGTACCTTTAAATTTTTGACTTATGCCAACTAACATAATTCATGATAAGAAAGGCTTCTCGTATTCTTAAACATCACAACATTTGTTCAAGAAATATATTCATACAATCAGTGTTGACATTAGACACAAATAAGCTAGAACTCTCTCTATTCCTAGAATTAACTGCACTGTAAAGATAAAAATTTTGTCTACCTAATTTTACTTTAACCTGTGTTCTAATGCCCCTTTTTAACCACTCATGTTCAACTTTCGAATGTGTGCAAAACTGTGGTTCATCGAAAAAAAATAACTCTTATCTAGGATATTTACCAATAGTCTTATTAAGTTTTAAAAACTCTTCCTGTCTACCTTTCTTGTTCATTGTGAATTGGTCTTTTCACAATATATGAAAACTTCATTTTTTACATATTACGGTGTACTGTAAACTTGTGACATTTAAGCTAAACTTTTCCTGGATTCTTATTCCCATTTCTTTAACGGTAACATTAGGTTCTCCTGTATTCATGCTTCAACTTGTTCAAATTGACTCTGATTCAATCTAGTTCTTCTATGACGTTGAGGGGGAGTAAATAATTTTTCTTTTCTTCCAAATTTTAGTGATTTATCCATGCAGTCAGTGCTGTTCTTGAACAGCATTTAGTTTTTCTTGCAACATATGCATTATTTCGCACTTCCCTCATCATCTCTTTTACTGATTATACGACTTTTTCATCCAATAATTTTGATCTCAACGACATTTAAACCTCCCTATTTTATTTACTCCAGTATGCTTCTTTTCCATTATCGTCTACCTGTTCTTTGTACAGTGGGAATTGGTATCAGTAAAACCTCCGTTAAAAATAGAGAGGCATATATAAAGGGTAAGGCAGATTTTATAAAAGCCCTATTGACTCAGGCAAAAAGATGGAAGAACTTGAAGGGATAATTATACGCAAGGCTTTAAACAATGGAATATGGTGTAAATCTGTTTGTGATCGAACACAAAGAAATCTTCTATACAAATCGGAGTCTTTTATGCCATCAATAACACTACACCCTTTCACTGAAGCTTCGAAAAATGTAATCTATTTCTATATTCAAATATATCAAGCAGCAATTCAAAAGACTTATTCTCAGCAGCTGTACTTTTTGCATTATTGTATGCAAGGTTGAGTAGTTTTTTGTCCTTGTATAAATCAGCAAACTTAAATTCCATGCACCCTGATTGTTTTAGGCCCAGGATATCTCCACTGCCTCTTAGCATCATGTCCTTTTCAGCAATGTAAAATCCATCCTGTGACTCGCACATGATTTTTAATTTTGAAGATGAGCTTTTACTTAGGTTATCATATAATAATACACAAAAAGACGGTTTATTTCCTCGCCCTACTCTGCCTCTTAACTGATGTAATTGCGATAGCCCAAATCGTTCTGCATTTTCTATAATCATAATGGTTGCATCTGGTACATCTATACCAACCTCTATCACAGTAGTTGCAACAAGAAGAGGAAACTCATTCTTTTTGAAGGAAAACATAACTTGATCTTTCTGATCTTGAGTTAATTTTCCATGTACTATCCTAACTTTATCAAAAAATGTCTTTTGTAATTCCTGAAAGCGCATCTCCGCTGCAGCAATATTGAGTCCTTCATTTCCTTCTATATATGGACAAATCCAATATGCTTTTCCGCCTCTATTTATAGCACTTTTTAGTTTTTCAATAACATCTGCTAATTTTTTGATGTTTATAGCTACAGTTTTTATTGGCAGTCTGGATTTTGGTTTTTCTCTCAGAATTGAATATTCGACATCACCATATATAGCCTGCTGCAAAGTTCTTGGGATTGGAGTTGCCGTAATAAAAAGTATATCAACACTTTCTCCTTTATTTACCAAGCAGTTTCTCTGCATCACTCCAAATCTCTGTTGCTCATCTATGACTGCAAGCCCTAAATTTTTAAATGTAACATTAGCTTGAAATAGCGTGTGAGTGCCAATTATTATATTTAAAATACCACTTGCAAGTTCGTTTGTAATAATCCTTCTCTCCTTGCATGCAGTTTTACCAGTAAGTAAAGCAACTTTTATATCGGTATAAGACAATACCTCTTCGATCCAGTTATAGTGCTGCTCCGCTAAGATAGTAGTTGGTGCCATCAAAGCTACTTGCATGTTATTCTCTATCACATTTAGCATCACAAAAAGTGCAACCACAGTCTTGCCACTACCAACATCACCTTGCAGCAAGCTTACCATACGGCATTTGGATTTCTGTCTCTCTGAGATTTCATCTATTGCGCGAATTTGATCATTTGTTAGCTGAAACGACAATTCATTTAAAACTTGTTCTTTATATCTGTTGGATATTGCAAATTCTCGTCCCCCCTTCTTTACATAACTTTCTCTTGCAAATTTTAGCGCCATCTGATATGCAAACAATTCATCATAAGCAAGCCTTCTCCTGCAAGCTTCTGCCTCTGCCAATGAATCTGGTCTATGCAGCTTTATGATGCTTTCCTTCCAACTTAGCCATTTATTTTGTTTAATTAATGTATCACTTATCCACTCTGGCAAGCCAGACAGCTCTTTTAGATAGGAGTCCATTATGTTCCTAATACTCTTGTTAGTAATGCCGCGACATAATCGGTAAACTGGTTCTATGCAAGCTATTTTTTTAAATTGACTGGTGTCAAGCAACACGTAATCTGGGTGGGCAATTTGCCAATTCTCAGCAAATTTCTCGAGTTTACCACTGATAATCACACTGGCTCCAATTGGAAATAATCTATATAAATACTTGATTGAGTAATTAAAAAAAACTATAAATATACAATGGCTTTCACTTTCAACGACTATCTTATATGGCCTACCTCTAAAGGTCGGAAGTTGATGCTCATAGACTTTCGCGATGAAAGTTGCAAGCTCTCCAACTTGAGCGTCAAGTAGTGACTTGCTTCTATCTACATAACTGAGTGGTTTATAAAATAGCAGGTCCACCACTTTGTTCCCACCACAAAGTTTAGGCAGTATTCCTAAATGGAATTTAGATATGCCTTTTAGATTGCCATTTAGAAAAGTCAGCACATCTGGTTGCTCATTGACATTCATATTATGTAAAACTGTTTATTAATCTTCTTAAAGCCCTGTCACCATATAGTCAAGCTATACACTGTTTTCTATCATAAAGTTTATACTAGATATGCTTATTAAGCTATTAATAATTTAATATATTATTATATCATTAGCAACATATATCAAGATATTAATAAGGAAAATCCAGCATTTATGCTGAAAGCTCAGGCTGAAAAACCTGATTTTAATAAGTTAAGAGCTCCAAAAGGCAATAAAGGGAGCAAATTCTGGAGCAACTATGTATGTTGATCTTCAAAGAACAAGGCTTGTCATTAATGGCAAAGTACAGACGAAACTTTAATTGGTACATTAATAAATGGGGCTAATATCAATTCTCATTTTTAGTAGGTCAAATAAATAACATTGCAGAGTGAGAAAGAGAGGTAATAAATTTGCATAAAGCGCTCTCAAGAAAAGCAATTGTACTACAAACTTCATTACGCAAAATGTTCTGTTTTATATACAATAAAAGTCTCTTAATAGGATTGAACTTGGGTGAGTATGGTGGTAGATATATGATCTCGATATTTTTAGGTACCTTTAAATTTTTTGACTTATGCTAATTAGCATAATCCATGACAAGAAAGACTTCTCATGTTTTTAGATAGAGATAAAAATTTTGTCTACCTTAATTTTACCTTAACCTATGTTCTAACGCCCTTTTTAAACCACCTGTGTTCAACTTTTGAACGTGTGCAAACCACAATCCATCAAAGATGAATAACTCTTGTTCAGGATACCTATACCAATTACCACTGTACAAGTAACGGTAAACAATAATAGAAAAGAAGCCATACTAAAGTAAATAAAATAGCGAGGTTTAATGGCGTTGAGATCAGAATTATTGGATGAAAAAGTCGAGAAATCAGCAAAAGAAATGTTGAAGGAAGTGCAAAATAACGCATATGTTGCAAAAAAACTAAATGCTGTCATTGCAGCAAAAAAAACACAGCATAACAGCTATAATAAAAATATGCCACATTTCAAAAGAACAGTATTGACCGCATGGATAAATCACTGAAATTTGGAAGAGAAGAAAAATATTTTATCCCTCCTCCCTCAACTTCATAGAAAAGCCAAATTGAATCAGAGTCAATTTGGATAAGCTGAAGCATGGATACAAAAAACTCTAATACTACCATTAAAGAAATGAGAACAAGAATCAGAAAAATTTGGCTTGAATATAAGCAAGTCCACAGTAGACTATAACATATAAAATAATGAAGCTTTCGTATATCACGCCAAGACCAATTTACAACGAACAAGACAAAGATAGATAAGAGGCGTTTTAAAAAAACTCAATAAGACTATTGATAAGTATCCTGAACAAGGGTTCCTTTTTAAAGAACTGCAGACACATTCGAAAGTTGGACACGGGTAGTTTAAAAAGGACGTTAAAATACAGGCTAAAGTAAAATATAGGTAGATAAAACTTTTGTCTCTACAGTGCAGTTAACCCTAGAAATAGAAAGAATTCCAGCTTACTTGCACCGAATGTGTTAACACTGATTGTATGAATATATTTCTTGAACAAATATTGCAATATTTAAAAACATGAGAAGTCTTTCTTGTCATGGATTATGCTAATTAGCATAAGTCAAAAAATTTAAAGGTACCTAAAAATATCGAGATCATATATCTACCACCATACTCACCCAAGTTCAATCCTATTAAGAGACTTTTATTGTATATAAAACAGAACATTTTGCGTAATGAAGTTTGTAGTACAATTGCTTTTCTTGAGAGCGCTTTATGCAAATTTATTACCTCTCTTTCTCACTCTGCAATGTTATTTATTTGACCTACTAAAAATGAGAATTGGTATCAGTAAAATTCACACTCGAATCCCAAGATGGAAAAGATGGTGTAACATATATAAACATGGTAAATTGCCCATCATGTTTCTAAGAAACTAAAGGATTATAATATAAGTGATATGATATTTCACCTTGATAATAATCAAAATATCTCAAACCCTATCAACTTTTTTGCACAGTCAATTACTTCAGAATTTGGGAATTGATTTTTAAACCAGGTATACTGACGTTTTGCGTAATGCCTTGTGTTCGTTTGAGCGATTTGTATTGCCTCACTTAAAGTAATCTTACCCTTTAAGTACTTTATGATTTCTGGTGCTCCGTGCACTTTCATAGCTGGCAAGTGTGGAGCTAGTTTCATGCTAAGTAGTTTTTTTACCTCGTCAACCGCCCCACTTTCAATCATTGAAACAAAACGAGAATTTATTTTTCGGTATACGTCCTCACGTTCAGGCAAAATTATATATATCTTAAAATTATCGAATAAAGGAGGCTGCTTATTTTCTTGCCATAAGAAAATTGACTTGCCAGTTGCAGTAACAACTTCAAGTGCCCTTGAAAGGCGATGCGAGTCATTTGCGGATATTTTACCTTGAATTTTTGAGTCTGTGCTTAGCACTAATTTGTAGAACTCCTCTTTACTTAAATTTTTCCTGAGCTCACTTACATTTTTTCTTACTTCCTCGCTTATTTTTGGTATTGCCGATAAACCCTTGATTAAACTACTAATATAAAGCCCACTTCCTCCAGTGAGAATAGGCATTCGCGCATTTTCTAATGCGTAATCAATTTCTCTTTTCAAATCTTCTAGCCATAAACCCACAGAATAATTTTCTTTTACTGGAACATAACCATATAGTTTATAAAGTTCTTCTTGCTTTGGTGGCTGAGCAGTGATTATGGGAATTTCTTTGTACACCTGCTTTGAATCACAGTTTACTATGTTAATATTTCCATACTTTTTTATCAGGTCATTGCATAATTCTGATTTACCTGAAGCTGTGATTCCTGTAATAATTATTATTTTATCTCTCATTAGTATTAATTTAATTAACATATGGTAGGGTGTAGTAAAAATTTAGATTCCACAATCTAAAATTTGGAGATTTTTATGGTAAAAAACAACGACGATAATTCATTTACTAAGCGTTTTGCAAACAGGAGTTCTAACAGCACAGGAGGAAGTTTTTCTAGTAAATATTCATCTCAAAACACCAAAGCACGTGCACTAGAAGAGAGAAAAAAAATTTCCCAGTTAGTAAGCAAAAAAATTGAACCAAAAGAAGCTTTTTCTGAGAGTGCTAGCATAAAAGGTAGAAGCAGAACTGTCAATGAAAGATCTTTTGCTGATGCAACAAGAAGAAGTAGGTCAGATCTTATATATTTAGTCCGTGGTAAAGATCGCGGAAGATCAGCATGGCACTATGTATTAGTTGATAAAGATAAGAAAGAAATGTTTCTCGCAAAAAGTAGAACTGGTTCTATGGATGTTGCGGATTATGGAGAGGTTTTATACTCAGGGTGGGGAGATGATCCGTCACCAGAAATAGTTGATAAAATTAATGAAGAATTTGGAATCTAGCAAATTTGCGGTAAACTTGTAACATTCACACTAACTAGAAAGTTTTGGCAAAGTTTAATATAAGCAACTATTCAACTACTTATGCAAAAGGCCAATCTGATTGCTAAGTTTAGCTATATGATAGCTGAAATAATAAATGCAATACAGAATAATTTGCTAGTGTGTTTTCCAACAGAAACAGTGTATGCTCTTGCTTGCAATGCACTAGATGGTGGAGCTATCGAGAAAACATATCAGGTAAAGAAACGCTCTCAAGATAAGCCACTATCTATATTTGTTAGTGATGTTCGCAGTTTGGCAAAAATAGTAAGTCTAGAGGAAAAACATATTAATTTAATAAATCACTTTTCTCCGGGGCCAATTACCTATATTTTACCGCTCAAAAATAACAACACATTGCCAAATAGGTTCTTTAAAGGTAGTATAGGAATAAGAATACCTGATCACCCTATTGCAATTTCAATATTAAATGGGTTGAAAACTCCAATAGTTGCAACCAGTATAAATGTTTCGGGAGAAAAAAGTGTGTGCAAGGCAAGCGATATACCTCAACCTATTAAGCAACATTTATCTGCAGTGATTGAAGATGATGAATTGGTGTCTAGTATAGAATCTACTATTATCGACTTAACTGGGGATAAGGTTAAGGTTTTAAGAGAAGGCACAATTTCATTGCAAGCAGTAAATAATATGCTTTCAGACTGAAATCTATAAGAAAAAAATGAAAAAAGTAATAGGTCATGATCAAGCTAAAAAAAGATTGATGGATAACTTATCTGTTCAATCTTGGTTAATCTGTGGTAAAAAAGGTATAGGAAAAGCAACACTCGCAAAATCCTTTTCCAATTGGTTTCTTGCAAAAAACCGTAATGAAGTAGCATTGGATTTACACATTGTTGAAGGCGACATCATTGGAGTAGAAAAAGTGAGAGAAGTGAAAGACTCTCTGTACTTAAGTCCTATTCAATCAGAATACAAGATAGCTATAATAGATAGCCTAGAAGCAATGACGAACAACGCTAGAAATGCAATACTAAAAGTATTAGAAGAACCGCCAAAAAACTCTAAAATATTCATAATTAGCCATAGGCCGTACAATACACAAACCACTATTCAATGCAGGTGTTTTCAGCTGAATTTACTGCCATTAACTTACAATGAAACAAAGCAAATTGTTTTATCTCAGTGTAAATTGGACGATAGCACATTTGACGAAATCACTACTCTATTTCCTGGAATGCCAGGAATAATAATAAATGCAATAAGTAGTGATACTTATAACTCATACAAGTGCTTTTATAAATTCCTTCATAATCTAAAGAATCCTGATGCAATTAATAAAGTAATTAATAGCGAAGTTGAACTGGAACTAGCATCATATATAATTCAGGCCTTCATTCTAGAAAACATAAAGAGAGAGGCCAATAATATCGAAATCTTACTTAATCAATGGAGAAAAATAGATGAACTTTTTTCTGCTGCTGGACAGCTTCACTTAGATAAAAAACACGTTTTAACTAACGCAGTTAATATCGTAGTATCAGTTTACGAAGCATAATACTTTTAATATAAATCTGTGATAAAATTTTGTTAGTTTAATATTTGAAGCACTTGATTTGACTGATAGCAAATCAACTGTACGACAATCAGTAGAAGTTTTAATAAAAGCCGTACCGATACCAATTCTCATTATTAATAAGGTCAAATAAGTAACATTGTAGAGTTGTTTAACTGCAGAGCGAGGAAAGAGAGGTAGTAAATTTGCACAAAGCGCCCTCAAGTTACGCAGAATATTCTGTTTTATATAGAACAAAAGTCTCTAACAAGATTGAGTTCGGGTGAGCATGGTGGCAGGTACATAATCTCGATACTTTAGGTACTTTTAAATTTTTTGACTTATGCCAACTAGCATTATCTATGATAAGAAAGGCTTCTCATATTCTTAAATATTGCAATATTTGTTCAAGAAATATATTCATACAATCAGTGTCGACATTAGGTACAAATAAGCTAGAACTCCCTCTATTTCTATGATTAACTGCACTGTAGGAGATAAAAATTTTTTCTACCTAATTTTACTTTAACCTGTGTTCTAACGCCCTTTAAAAATCACCCGTGTCTAACTTTCAAATGTGTGCCACCATGATTCACCAAAGAAAAATAACTCTTGTTCAGGGTGTTTACCAATAGTCCCATTAGATTTTTTTAAACTCTTCTCGCTACCTCCATCTTGTTCATTGCGATCGGCCTTGGCGTAATATATAAAAACTCCATTTTTTGCATATTACGGTGTACTGTAGATTTGCTAACATTTAAGCTAAATTCTTCCTGAATTCCTACTCTCATTTCTTTAATGGTAATATTAGTTTCTTTTGTGTCCAGACTTCAAATTGACTCTGATTCAATCTAGTTTTTCTACAAAGTTGGGGGAGTAAACAATTTTTCCTCTCTTCCAAATTTTAGTGCTTATCCATGCAGTTAGTGCTATTCTTGAAATGCAGCATATTTCTGCTACAGCTGTTATGCTGTGCACAGCATTTAGTTTTTTTGTAACATTGCACTACTTCGTACTTTCTTCAGCATCTCTTTTGCTAATTTTACGATTTTTCATTCAACAGTTTTGATTGCAACACCATTTAAATCTTGCTATCTTATTTACTCCAGTATGGCTTCTTTTCCATCATTGTCTATTCGTTCCTCATATTATGAGAAGCCTTTCTTATTATGGATTATGCTAGTTGGCATAAGTCAAAAAATTTAAAAGTACCTAAAGTATCGAGATTATGTACCTGCCACCATGCTCACCCGAACTCAATCTTGTTAGAGACTTTTGTTCTATATAAAACAGAATATTCTGCGTAATAAAGTCTGTAATAAAATTGCTTTACTTGAGGGCGCTTTGTGCAAATTTACTACCTCTCTTTCTCGCTCCACAATTAAACAACTCTGTAATACCACTCATTTAACCAACTAACAATGAGGATTGGCACAAGCATACAGAAAGAACCAAGCTGAATTAAAAATATAGCTTCAGATCAGAATGTAACCTTAGAGAAGTGGAAAGAGCTATCGAATGGTATTTGCGAAGCAAATTTTAAGCTAAACAAATGCAATCAATATAGCTACTTTGCCAGAATTGGCTATCACATGTTCAATGGCAAGCTAGTTGCACGCAATCATATTACGAAAGAGGAGGCAAAAATTACTAGAGGTTTTCATTGCCTTAAAGTTGTTAAATCAAATGAAGGCAATTATAAATTAAAGTTTTGTAACATTTTAGGTAATGAGTTTTTTGAATATAAAAAACATGATCCACAACATTTTAACGCTTTAGATGAATATAAGCTTGTGGATTTTAGTAGTGCAAAAAAGACTTATAGTCTAAAATTTAAGGAACGTGTTAGTCATGCACCTAAATTTTTCACCGCGGAAAGAGCTGTTGAGCCCAAGTATTAAAACCATTCATTCGACTTGTTTGGGCTAGTTAAAGGTGATAAAGGTAGAAAGGTGGAAGCTCTTGCTGATGAATTTGGTTGTTTTAACAACCAAGATAAATTACATTACTATAATTATCACAAAAGTGCAGAAAGTGATACTTATAATCCTAAAATTTTAGTGTAAAAACGATAAATGTAGATATGAGTAAAATCAACAAATTCTATCTTATCGCTGGATAAGGTGATATAATTATTCATCCTGTTTTGAGAAATTTAAATATATTTTAAAGTTTTTAGGGTTTATTATTGTTATAATAATTCAATAGTGCTCTCCATTATGGAAGACAAGCTGCTTGAATCAGTAAAGAATAATAGTTATTTCAGTAAAGCAATTGAATGGTACTGTCATAGGTATCTGTTTTGCGTAGCAGAAAGGTCTTGGATGGCGTTGATAGTATTGTGCCTCCTAGTGTGCCTGTGCCTATTACTATTAAATATATACTTATTGTTCCCTATTAAAAAAGATTTAAACTTCGTGAAGTATGTAAGTCACACAGAGGATGAGTTTTCTGTAATACGCAAACTTAGTTTTAAAAAAGATGAAGATGAATACACTTCTGTAGCAAGGTACTTAATGAGTAAATATGTTGAAATGTATGAATCTAATAAAGTTGTTGAGCCAGAGTACCAGGAAAATTTCATAAAAAATAACTCTACACATAAAATCTATCAAGGCTTTCAGAAGAAAATGAACGATGAGGCTAGTGATTTATCTTCATCTAAAAGAAAAATTTCCAACATAAATGTAATAAAATTGTCTATTGACCGATCAATCAAAGATCTAATCACGTTTGTTGGAAATGCTACTGTGATTTCCACAACTGAGCAAAATAAGGAAATGAAGGACCATACTATTGAGATTAGCTTTACTTTGTCAAATATAAAGGCAACTCTAGCTGGTATAATACCATTTAAATTTATTGTTAATGGTTATGAATATAAGTAACCGTGTTAAAGTAGTGCCCGTTTAATAGAGCTCAAAATAGGTGCGAAGCTCTTTCTATGATGCCCTGTAACACCATAAAGGTTTATGGCATCTATGTGCTCTTTTGTTCCATATCCTTTATTCTTATACCAGTTATATTTTGGATATTGATTATGCAATTCTTGCATCAGTTTATCTCTTGTAACTTTTGCAACGATTGAAGCCGCTGCAATTGATATGCTTAAACTATCGCCGTTTACTATGGACTTTACTTGCCATCTTGCTTTAGGTGGCTGATTACCATCAATTAGCACATAATCTAACTCTATACCTAATTTTACCAACGCACGTTCCATTGAAAGTTTCGTTGCTTGCAAAATATTATATGAATTTATTTCTGCTACACTTGCTATCCCTATACCAAATTTTGCAATGGATATTATTTTTTCATATAGAATTTGCCTATTCTTAGCGGTCAATTTCTTTGAGTCGTTAATTCCTTCAATGATTATACTTCTACTAGGAAACACTACAGCCGCGGATATTACTGGACCAGCTAGTGGTCCCCTTCCAACTTCGTCTACTCCTGCTATCATTCCTGATAACTTATTTTCTAATGTAAAATCCGGACATGCCATAAGCTTCTATAACAAGAAAGCAACAGTGAAAACTGAACAGATAACAGTAATTATCAAAAATTTTATAACTATTTCGTTTTCGGACCATCCCTTCTTTTCAAAATGGTGGTGTATTGGTGTCATAAGAAAAATCCTTTTTCCCTTTCCATACTTAAATTTTGTATATTTGAAGTACGATACCTGAATAATAACAGATAAAGTCTCTATCACAAAGATCACTCCAATAATAGCAAAAAGCACTTCTCTTTTAATTAAAACACTAGTTAATCCTAGAGCTGCACCAATTGATAAACTGCCAATGTCACCCATAAACATTTTTGCTGGATGCATATTAAACCACAAGAAACTTAAAGTCGCGCCTATAAATGCGATGCAGAATAGGACAACACTTATATCTGCTTGAGTCATATATGCAACTAATCCCAAAGAAACAAAAGAAGTAATGATTTGAGTTGCCACAAGGCCATCTAGGCCATCTGTGAGGTTCACAGCATTAGAAGAGCCAACCACTACAAATGCAGCAAATGGAACATATAGGTAGCCAAAGTCAATCATTACTCCTTTAAATAGGACCGTTTTTGCAAAATCTTCAGCAAAGCATAGCTTAAATACAGATATGCCAACCAGTGCAACAATAAATTGGATGAGTATTTTTGTTTTTGCGCTTAACCCTCGATAGCTATTTGCTTTTAACTTTAAATAATCGTCAATGAACCCAATTAGAGCAAAAGATAGAGTTATAGACACTAGCAACAGAATCTCTGGTGTTGACTGAACCCAAAATAAAATTGGTAGCAAAGAAGAAGCCAGTATTACTATCCCGCCCATGGTAGGTGTATTTCTTTTTGTAATTAAATGACTTTCTGGACTACAGAACCTGATAGGTTGTCTATTTTTGCTAATTTTTTTTAGAAATTTTATAAAATAAGGAGAAAGAATAAACCCAAGAATAAATGAGGTAAAAAATATTTTTGCAGGCAACTTCATCTATCCATTTAAACTAACTGATTGAATACCATATCGGATACTCATAAATATATCATAACGCAGAGATATTGGTAGTCACTCTACCAATATCTCTCTCTTTCCTAAGTAATTTGGAGCGCTGATAATACCTTCTTTTTCCATTCTTTCAACAATATTTGCAGCTCTGTTATAGCCTATTCTAAGCTGTCGTTGAATGTAACTAGTTGAAACTTTTTGATCCCTTTGAATGACAGCTACCGCTTGCTTGTATAGATCATTCTCTCCATCCTCTGTTTCACCTTCTAATTCTGCAGAGGAATCTTCTTTTGTGATTTCCTCCATGTAGTTTGGTTCACCTTGCGTTTTCAGATGATCAACTATATTTTGCACCTCTTCATCACTCACAAATGAGCCATGAACTCGAATAATCTTACCACCAGAAGCCATATAGAGCATGTCACCCATACCAAGCAACTGTTCAGCACCTTGTTCACCAAGTATTGTTCTGCTATCTATTTTAGAAGTGACGGCAAAACTGATTCTCGTTGGAAAGTTCGCTTTTATCACACCTGTTATCACATCCACAGATGGACGTTGTGTTGCTACTACAATGTGTATTCCTGCAGCACGAGCCATTTGAGCTAAACGTTGAATAGAACACTCTATTTCCTTGCCAGCAACAAGCATCAAATCTGCCATTTCATCTATAATTACTACAATATACGGAAATGTCTCCATCTTGATTGGCATCTTTTCAAATAAGGGTTTACCTGTTGTTGAGCTAAACCCAATCTGTACAACACGCTCCAATTCTATCCCACTATTCATCGCTTCTGTGATTTTTTGGTTATAGTTTATTACATTGCGTACATTCAAATATGACATCATGCGATAGCGATTTTCCATCTCCTTTACTACCCACCTAAGAGCAATAACAGCCTTTTTTGGCTCTGTTACTACCGGCGTTATTAAGTGTGGTATTGCATCATATATTGAAAGCTCAAGCATCTTTGGGTCGATCATTATCATCTTACATGCATCAGGACTTAACCGATAAACGAGTGAGAGAATCATAGTGTTAACTGCAACTGATTTACCTGATCCTGTAGTCCCAGCAACAAGCAAGTGAGGCATTTTAGCCAGATCAGCAACAACTGGTTTCCCACTTATTTCTTTACCAAGCGCAATTGGAAGGTTTAAATTTGCATTTTGGTATTCTGATGATTCAAGTAAGTCACGCAGCATAACGATTTCTCGTTCCTTGTTTGGCAATTCTATTCCCATAGCATTTTGTCCACGTATTATTGAAATACGCGCAGATAATGCACTCATTGAACGCGCAATATCATCTGCAAGGCCAATTACTCTTGCAGATTTTGTGCCAGCTTGTGGTTCAAGTTTATATAAAGTTACAACTGGTCCATAACATACACTAATAATTTTTCCTTGTATGCCAAAATCACTAAGGACCTGCTTCAGCAAAAGTAAATTCTTATTGCTCTCCATCTCACTTAGCTGCTTTCTCTGTAAAGATTCTTCTGCTTTAGAAAGTAAGTGGACACTTGGAAACTTAAACTCGTTGAAAGATTCAAAAATCTCTTCAACAACTTTCTTCCGCATTTCTTTTGGTTGCTGCCTAGTAGCAACTTTAGCTCTGTATTTTTTATCCACTACTAATGGTACAGTCGGGTACTCAGCGGCTTTATATAACCTAAAAAACAAAACCCTTACAAAAAGAGAAGCTGCTTTTTTACATAAGAGGAATAACAAGTAAATTGTTCTCCTCCAACCAATTAGCCCTATAATACCTATTAACACTGCTATCATGAACATGTAAAAGGGGCAGTTATTAATTAGTGCATTTCCTATTACTCCACTGTGCATATATCCCGCAGTGATGCCCAGTGGAAGTTGTGGTAATACAGCACATATCCCCAAGTTAATTAATATTGAGTAGAGAATTTTCAGTAGCCTTCTTGATGGTCTAAAGATCAAAAAATAAACTACAGTGGTGGCTATTGTAACACTAATTAATCCAAAAAATTGAACTAATATATCAGCTAAATAAGAACCTACTATTCCACCTAAATTCGTTACTGCTTTATCTGTGACTGTGTTTAAGGATGGATCTTCATAGTTATAGCTAAAAACTGACATATATATGTACATTAAAAGCGACAAGTATATTGCTGCTTTCAAATATTTTTTTAGCATCTACTTAAAGTAGTAAGTTATTGTATATTTTACAAAGTGAATTGCTATTAGCAATATCATTACAGATAAGTCCAACCCGTTGAGTGATCGTATATACCTCCTGACAACTTTTAGCGGTGGATGGATGAGCCTGTCCAAAGTGTGCATTATGTTGCTTAAAACTTCGTTATACATGTTTACTACATTAAGCTTGATCAACCAATCCAGAACAATCCAACATATTAGAATGAAGCTATAAAGATCAAGCAACATATTCAGTAAATATATGATTGGATGCATGCGTGTCCATTATATGAAAATTATATAAAAGATAAGTATTTAGGAATTTTAAATCAATCCCCCTTTTCAAGCTCAACACGTTATTTTACCCTAAGTTAGAGAACTTATTGTGGAAGGTGACTGCGTAGAAATATATTTAAAGTTTTGGTAGCAAGTCTGATAATTCTATTCGCTTATTTTTTATTTACAGAGTATATTTTTAAACATCCCACAAATAACTACTTATCACGCAGTTGGCCTATAGATATAATACTATCATTTAACGAATTCTCAGTACATTTCTCACTTTTATATTCTTTGTCAAAATCGATACTGATTTTGTCAAATATTAAAACATCTCCTGAAATTTTATCATGAAATTCACCAATAGCAAAAAACGGCACGGTAACTTGCTCTTGTTTCCCGCGAAAACTCAAATTAACGCTAAATTTATCCTCAAAAATTTTCAAATCATAAAACTGATGCTGCAATATAATAAGCATTTGAGTGGGATATGACTTTCTTAAGTAATCCGGTATGATAACACTATTAAAACACGTGAAAAATAATATTTCTAAGTGAGGAGTGAAGCTCCCACCTGATATAATACCTAACGCCTTTCTGATAACTTGAAACTTGGCAGAATTGAGTGATTTCTTATAACTTGCCTTATCCATATAAATTTTAAACATGTGAATTCTGGGGAACTTCTGTTACCCGGCGTTCCCTAAACCGTGCTTATAGCAATGAAGTTATAGTGCTTAAATTAAGCAGCTACCGCAACATTGTTTTCAGCAGCAAAATTATCGTTTGCATTTAAATTATGAACTCTTAGCGGTGGTATCTAACCGAGCAAAGTTACCATCTTTACTATGCATGTCGATCCTTACTCGCCCCCATGTAAACTGAAAATATGGTGGAGGCGCCGAGTACTGCCCTCGGGTCCAATACACCTATTACAAGGTAATTTTATTGCCATAGCGTATAAAGTACACTCAGCTATTATATAGTAATATTTAATAAACGTCAAGATATTTAACTTTAAGTTAATCGATAGCTAAAATAAAATTAAAATTTTCAGAAAGAGAATTACTTTACCTGCTTGCCGATGTGATCATAACTGCAGTAGAGATATTTATACCAATTCTAATTGTTAATGGGTTAAATAAGCGACATGGCATCGAAATCAAAATTATGGATGAAAAAGTTACGAAATTAGCATAACGCATATGTTGCAAAAAAACTAAATGTTGTAATCGCAGCAAAAAAGCACAGCATAAACAGCAGTAACAAAAATATGTTGCATTTCAAGAACAGCACTAACTGCATGGATAAAGCACATAGAATTTAGAAGAGAAGAAAAATTATTTACTCCCCCTTAACGTCATAGAAAAACCAGATTGAATCAGAGTCAATTTGAACAAGTTGAAGCATGAATATAAGAGAACCTAATATTACCGTTAAAGAAATGAGAATAAGAATCCAGGGAAAATTTAGCTTGAATATCAACAAGTTTACAGTACACCGTAATATGTAAAAAATGAAGTTTTCATATATTATGTCAAGACCAATTCAATAAACAAGAAAGGTAGATAGGAAGAGTTTTTAAAAAACTTAACAAGACTATTTACGCAATAAAGCCTGTAATACAATTGCTTTTCTTGAGAGCGCTTTGTGCAAATTTACTACCCCCCTTTCTCATTTCACAACTAAATAACTTTGCAATGCCATTTATTTGACCCATTAACAATAAGAATTAGTATAGGGCTACGCCAACGTTCACACAGTTATAAACAGCACGTCTGTTTTTGTTAGCTACATTTAATTTGGCTGATTATAATGTGATTCTGCTACACCCCCATCCTCTCCAGAAGATAAGTGGCAACCATTATTCCCTAACGATTTCTCGTCATAAGTTTCAATATCAAAATACTTTTCATACTTATCTATATTATCACAAAGTGAAAGCGCCCTGACCTTACTCATAATCAAGCCTGTACCAGCAGGAATTAATCTTCCTACTATAACATTTTCCTTCAACCCACTTAAAGGATCTTCTTTTCCACAGAATGCTGCTTCTGTTAGTACTTTTGTTGTTTCTTGAAAAGAGGCAGCGGAAATAAAGGATTTAGTTTCAAGACTTGCCCTAGTAATTCCTTGCAGAATAGGAAGATAACAAGCAGGCCGCTTACCAAAGTTATTCATAACATCATTTCCCTTATCAACTTCCAACTTGTCAATGCTTTCGCCAATCAAGTACATAGTATCACCAGGATCAGTAATTTCTACTTTCTGCAACATTTGCTTTAATATCACCTCTAAATGCTTGTTATCTATACGAACACCCTGCAATCTATAAACTTGCTGTATCTCAGAAATCATATAGTGTGCTAAAGCTTCTAACCCAAGTACACGCAAAATATCATGGAGATCAGGATCACCATCCATCAATAGATCACCTTTACGTACAAAGTCACCCTCATTAACTATTACGTGCTTACTTCTTGACACCAAGTACTCAATTGGAGGAATCTGTTCATCTAAAGGTTTTATGAGTATACTACGTTTTCCTCTCCGATCTTTCTCAGAAAATGCCACATGACCATCTATTTCACTAACAATGGCATGCTCCCTAGGACGCCGTGCTTCGAATAACTCTATAACTCTCGGCAAACCTCCAGTAATATCACGAGTTTTAACTGACTCCCTCGGTGTTCTTGTAATAACGTCACCTGCATGAACCCTCTGACCATCTTGTACATTGAGTACTGCACCAATTGGTATAAAATAACATGCTTCAACACCGCTTGCGAGTGTCATTACCTCACCGTTATCATCAAGTAGCACTATACGAGGACGTAAATTAGCTCCACCGGAGTACAGTTTCCAATCTTTTACTACTTTACTTGATATTCCTGTAGATTCATCCATAACTTCAGTGATTGACACCCCATCTTTTAAATCTTGGTACAATACTGTACCAGTCCTTTCTGTGATAATAGGCAAGGTATAAGGATCCCATTCTGCAATCTTATCACCAATCTTTACTAACTCACCTTCACCTATATAAAGCTTAGCACCATAAGGTACACTATGCCTTAACTTCTCACTACCAAGACTATCAGTTAACACCACTTCACAAGAACGACTTATTACAATTTTATCTCCATTTTTGTCTACAATTATGTTACTGTTATTCAACTTTATTTTGGCATTAATAGAAGCTACAATATTTGAGGATTCAACACCTCTAGTCATTACTCCACCTATGTGGAAAGTACGCATTGTTAACTGAGTACCAGGCTCTCCAACAGACTGAGCAGCTATTACACCAACTGCTTCACCTATCGAAACAATTCTACCAGTTGCAAGATCTCTTCCATAGCACAAAGAACATACTCCCGGACTTACTTCACAAGTTAAAGGTGATCTAATTTTTACAGCATCAAGACCTGCAATATTGATCTGCTTTACCTTATCCTCATCAATTAATTCTCCTGCTTCCACTAATAATTCTTTTGTCACTGGATTATATATATCATTTGCAGCTGTTCTGCCCAATACAACACTTTCTAGAGATGCAACTATAGTACCTCCTTCAACTGTAGCTCTCACAACAAGGCCATTTTTCGTTTTACAGTCACGCTTTGTAACTATACAGTTTTGAGATACATCAACTAAACGACGAGTTAAATATCCAGAATTAGCAGTTTTAAGCGCAGTGTCAGCAAGACCCTTACGTGCACCATGAGTAGAATTAAAATACTCAAATACGTTTAACCCTTCACGGAAGTTGGAAATTATAGGTGTTTCTATGATCTCACCAGAAGGCTTAGTCATAAGCCCTCGCATCCCAGCTAGTTGCTTCATCTGTGAAGTAGAACCCCTTGCACCGGAATTAACCATCATATACACTGAGTTGTACTTACTATCTCTGTCATATATAGATATTGATTTTAACATGTCATTAGCTATCATATCTGTACATTTAGACCATTCATCTATAACCTTATTATATCTCTCACTTCTAGTTATTAGCCCATCTTGATATTGCATAGAGAACTTCCTGATTTCACCCCTTGCACGCTCAACGTGTTCAGCTTTAGTTTCAGGTATAACCAAATCACAACGGCTAAAAGAAATACCAGAAAACGTAGCATATTCAAAGCCAAGTACCATCAACCTATCAGAAAATTCCACTGTAGCGCTTTGACCACAGTTACGATATATTAAATCAACTATACTGGTTACTTCTTTAACTGTTAATACTTGATTTACAAGACCAAAACTTAGATTCTCATGCTTAGGAAAAATCTGCCATAATATTAAGCGACCAGGAGTTGTGCGAATAGTTTTATAGCAAGTTTCACCTTCACTATTTTTATACTCCATTCTATACTTTATATTAGAATGAATATGTAAAGTACCACCACTCAAAGAGTGTTCAACTTCACCGAAAGTGCCTAAAAATGGTAAATCATCATCTTCTTTATCAGTTTGCTCCTGCAAAGTTAAGTAATATATACCAAGTATTATATCTTTACTAGGAACTATAATTGGCCTACCATTGGAAGGGCTTAAGACATTATTGGTTGACATCATCAGTACCCTCGCTTCAAGCTGGGCTTCTAATGAAATCGGCACATGTACTGCCATTTGGTCGCCATCAAAATCTGCGTTAAATGCTGTACAAACAAGTGGATGAAGCTGTATAGCCTTGCCTTCAATAAGGATCGGTTCAAAGGCTTGGATACCAAGCCTATGTAGAGTAGGCGCTCTATTTAGCAAAACAGGATGCTCTTTTATCACTTCTTCCAGCATATCCCAAACTTCTGGCTTCTCTGCTCTTATCAATTTACTAGCAAATTTGATAGTTGGAGCCATACCATACATCTTAAGCTTTGAATAAACAAAAGGCTTAAATAGTTCAAGAGCCATTCTTTTTGGCAACCCACATTGATTCAACTTTAAAGCTGGGCCAACAACTATTACAGAACGTCCAGAATAGTCAACCCTTTTTCCTAAGAGATTCTGGCGGAAACGGCCTTGTTTTCCTTTCAGCATGTCGCTAATAGATTTTTTATATCCAATAGCACCAGCTTTATTTGTTAGAGCATTACGACGGCTATTATCAAAAAGAGAATCAACTGCTTCTTGTAACATTCTTTTTTCATTACGAATCATAATCTCAGGAGGATTCAAGCTTAATAGTTTTCTCAATCTGTTATTTCTATTAATAATAGTTCTATAATGATGATTTAAGTCAGAAACTGCAGGACGACCACTTTCAAGCGACACTAAAGGACGCAAGTCAGGTGGTAAAATAGGTATAGTAGTAAGTATCATCCATTCAGGTCTATTTCCAGATTTAATAAAGTTTTCAATAATACGCAATCTCTTTATAATTTTCTTTCTTCTTATCTCGGAGGTAACAGACTCTAATTCCATTCTTAAATCCTTTCTGATTTGATGTAAATCAAGACAAGTTAGCAACTCTCTTATAGCTTCAACACCTTGCATAGCTACGAAACTATCGATACCATAGTCATCTTTAGCTTCATTATAAGTTTTCTCACTAATAATCTCACCCTTTTCAAAAGGAGAAATAAGGGGATCTATCACAATGTAATTATCACTATACAAAATATTCTCAATATCTCTGAGAGACATGTCTAATAATGCTCCAATTCTTGAAGGGAGTGACTTCAAAAACCATATATGGGCAACAGGGGACGCAAGCTCTATATGACCCATTCTTTCTCTTCTCACTTTAGAAGATGTAACCTCCACTCCGCATTTTTCACATATGCGGCCTCTGTGTCTTCTTTTTTTGTATTTCCCACACAAACATTCATCGTCATTGACTGGACCAAAGATCTTAGGGCAAAATAATCCACCTTTTTCAACTTTAAATGTACGATAATTTGCAGTTGAGACGTCCTTTACCTCTCCGTAAGACATAGACTTAATATTCTCAGGGCTAGCAATTGATATTCCAATCTTATCAAAAGGCTGTGCAATATTAGTGTGAGATATGTCTTCAATAACAACATTATTTTGTTTTAAAGCCACATTTAAACATAAAGAACGTAGTTCTTTTATCATCACATTGAAAGATTCAGGAGTTCCACATTCAAAGTTGCTGTCACCTTTTATTATTGATTCATAAATCTTAACCCTGCCATTAATATCATCAGACTTCACAGTTAGCATTTCCTGTAAAGTATAAGCGGCGCCATAAGCTTGCAATGCCCAACACTCCATTTCACCAAAACGCTGACCGCCAAAATGGGATTTTCCTCCAAGAGGTTGCTGAGTAACCAAACTGTAAGGCCCTACTGAACGTGCATGAATTTTATCATCGACCAGGTGATGCAGCTTAAGCATATACATATAACCAACTGTAACCTTGCGGTCAAATTTCTCACCGGTGCGGCCATCATATGCCTCAGTTTGTCCAGAAGGATCTAAGCCAGCAAGTGTAAATAATTTTGTTATTTTTTTATCCTTCGGACCTTCAAACACAGGTGCAGCAACAGGAATGCCATAACGCAATTTATGTGCAAATTCAATCAAGTTACTATTGCTAATGTTACGAATATTGTTACAAATAGATACGTCACTACCACAGCTATAAACCTCAATGAGGAAGCTACGTAAGTTGTCGCATGCACTTTTATAAGAGTTTAAATAACCTCTTACTAACGTGTTCAATTCATCACTGAGTGTACCTTTATTAGATACATTAACAAGGAAACCCGTTATTTCATCATCACTAACCTCTTCAGCTTTTTTATTATCAAAATATACCACTGCAAATTTTGCAAAGTTATTATCGTCAAGAGATCTAATTTCCTTGCAGAAATCACTGTTAATCTTGTTGATTTCATCCAGAATGTTACCTACTTTTTCTCCTAATTTTTTACACGCCCAACCTACATGAGTTTCCAATATTTGTCCCACATTCATTCTTGACGGAACACCAAGAGGGTTTAGGATAATATCAATAGGGGTACCATCTTCCAAATAAGGCATATCTTCCACTGGTACAACTCGAGAAATCACCCCTTTATTCCCATGTCTACCAGCCATTTTATCCCCTGGCTGCAGGCTATGTTTTACAGCAATGAAAACTTTTACCGACATTGACACACCTTGAGGTAAGTCATAGCCTTCATCTAACTTTTCTACTTTTTGTTTAAACTGTACTATTACACTCGATACTTTTTCATCAAAATCTCTTTTTAATCTCTTGACTTGTTCAGAAATAGATCGATTTCTTAATCCTATACTCCACCACTGTTCACGTTCAATAGCGTCAAGTTTTTCTTGATCTTGAAAGCAAGAATGAACAAGAAGTTTTTTCAGTTCATCATAGAAATATTCACTAGCAACATTAATTATATAATCTCGTTCTTTTTCTAGATCATTCATCTCTTTCT
Organism: Wolbachia endosymbiont of Litomosoides brasiliensis; assembly: GCF_013366805.1. Taxonomy (GTDB): domain Bacteria; phylum Pseudomonadota; class Alphaproteobacteria; order Rickettsiales; family Anaplasmataceae; genus Wolbachia. The sequence continues at coordinate 38,117 of NZ_WQMO01000003.1, read as the reverse complement.
GCTTAATAAGTAGTGCCCTTTCGTTTTCTTCGACCCCTCTACGTGTAAAGACCTGTACATCAATTACTGTTCCTTCAACGTCTGGAGATGTGTATAGAGAGGAGTCTGCACAGTCAAATGACTTTTCACCAAAAATCGTCATTAATAACTTTGTTTCAGGAGGCAATAAAAGGGAAGGTTTAGGTGTAACTTTACCTACAAGAATATAGCCTGGACCAACTCTTGTACCAATTTTTACTATACCACTATCATCTAAGTGATACAGATTTTCTTCATTAACTCCAGGTATAGCACGAGTTATCTTTTCTGACCCTAAAGGAGTATCGTGCACAACACATTCAAATTCCTCTATATGTATTGAAGTAAAGAGATCTTTTTTAACAATTTCACTGGAGATAACAATAGAGTCTTCAAAGTTATAACCTTGCCAAGACATAAAAGCGACCAGCAAATTTTGACCAAGTGCTAGCTCACCACTGTTAATCGCAGGACCATCAGCTATTACATCACCCTCTTTAACATAATCACCTACATGCACTAGTGGTCTTTGATTAATGCAAGTATTATGGTTAGAGCGTTGAAATTTCTTTAAATGATAAATGTCTACACCAAGGTAATTAACCCTTTTTTCATCAAAAGCGCGTATAACTATAGAGTTACTATCAGAACTATCAACTATGCCGTCGCGTTTTGCTAAAACTACAGCACCAGAACCAGAAGCTACAAAAGACTCTATGCCAGTACCAACCAAAGGAGCAGTAGGTTTCAATAAAGGCACAGCTTGACGTTGCATGTTTGAACCCATTAATGCCCTATTAGCATCATCATTTTCTAAAAACGGGATCAAAGATGCTGCAACTGATATTACTTGTTTGGGGGATACGTCAATGTAGCTTACTTGATCACTACTGACCATGACAAAACTACCAGCATATCTACAGTATAGCATGTCGTCGACAAAACAATTATTGTTGTCAAGCTTTGCGCTGGTATCAGCTATATAATACAAACCTTCATCTATGGCAGACAAGTACTCAATTTGATCAGTGGCAACTCTATTAACTACTTTTCTATAAGGGCTTTCAATAAAGCCATATTTGTTAACTCGTGCATATATAGCTAAACTGTTGATTAACCCTATATTTTGCCCCTCAGGAGTTTCAATAGGACAAATTCTTCCATAATGAGTTGGATGAACATCTCGCACTTCAAATCCTGCACGATCTCTTGTTAAACCACCAGGACCTAATGCTGACAATCTCCTTTTATGTGTTATTTCAGATAACGGATTAGTCTGATCCATAAACTGAGATAATTGAGAAGAGTTGAAGAAATCTCTTAAGACATTAGTTAACACTTTTGGATTAATGAAGTCAGATGAGGAAACTTTATCTAAACTAGAAGTAGACATAGAGTCAATTACTGCACGTTCCAGCTTTAATAGCCCAGCTCTAAACTGATTTTCTATAAACTCTCCAACTGACCTTACTCTTCTATTTCCTAAATGATCAATATCATCTACAGATCCTTGGCCATCACGCAGCAATACTATTTTTCTTACAATTTCAATAATATCCTCATGTGTTAAAACAGTTAAATCCTCGTCATAATTTAACCCAAGATAAGAGTTAAGTTTTGATCTACCAATGTTAGATAGGTCATAATACTCAGGGTTAAAGAAAAGATTATGAAAAAGCTCCTCTACTGCTTCTAACACAGGAACCTCACCAGGGCGCAAGACTCTATATATTTCATATAGCGCATCTTGATAAGACATGTTTTCGTCTAAGAAAAGCGTATTCAATATATAAGGACCAACAGATAAATTATCAATGTTTAATACCGATATTTCACGTACGGACAATAACTCAAGCTTTTTTACATCTTCTATCTTTATAGATTCACCGGCAGATAAAATTCTCATAGAGCTAACATTATCTATTAAATCTTCTGCAAGGAACAAACCACATATAGAATCAAAAGGCACTAAGTACTCCTTCAATCCATCATCATGCAGCTTTTTAGCTAATCTTGAAGTAATACGGACGTTAGCCTTAAACAATACATTACCTTCAACATCCATTAAGTCAAAAGGCAATCTAACTCCCTTAAATTTGTCAGGAACAAACGGTACTTTCCAACTATTTTTATATTTTATGTATTTTATCTTTTCATAAAATCTATTAAGTATGTCATTATTTGATAAGCCCAATGCTTTTAATAAGACCGAGATTGGTAATTTTCTTTTTCTGTCAATACGAAAATACAAGAGGTCTTTAACATCAAATTCAATATCAAGCCAAGAACCCCTATAAGGAATAACTCTAGCGGAATAGATTAGTTTACCAGAGTTATAAGTTTTTCCCTTATCACTATCAAAAAATACACCAGGAGACCTATGCATTTGTGAAACTATGACTTTCTCTACACCATTAATGATGAAGGTGCCTTTATCGGTCATCATCGGCAACTCACAGAAATGAACTTCTTGCTCCCCTATAAATTTTATAACGGTTGCAAGCTTAGAATGATCCCCACTCTCTTTAATTGATTTATATTCGTCAAGGGAAATACCATCCTGCATAATAACAAGGCGTATAGAAGCAATAACTCGAGCAGAAAAAGTTATACCACGTTTTATACATTCAGACTCATCGTACTTAGGATTATCTATCCTACAACTTATAAACTCAATAGTCGCTCTGTGCAAAGGATCGTTTACTGGAAAAACTGAATGAAAGATAGACTCAAGTCTTTCATTACCATGACTTCCAGGAGTAAACGACTTGTATGACTCTTTTTGAACTTTAACTAAATCTGATAAAGAATCTTTTAAATCAACTGACCTAGAGTAAGAAACTCTAGGAATAAAAGCACTAGAAGCACACATATAAGAAGAATCAACCATTAAAATACCTCAAACTAACTACAAAGGGCTATATCAATATAAAATAAACATATTAATATAAACATCCTATTCGAGTTCCACTTTGACCGCCCCTGCCTCAATAAGCTGTTGCTTTATTTTCTCTGCCTCATCCCTAGGAATATTGGCAGTCAAATCTTTAGGCAGGGATTCAACTAACTCTTTTGCTTCTTTTAAGCTTAATGTAGAATCAACTTTTCTCACCGTTCTAATGATCTCCATTTTTTTGCTTGCATCAATTTCTTTAATTACAACTTTACATTCAATTTTCTCTTGAGCAGCGGAACTGGCAGTATTATCACTAGTAGGCGCACTAGTATCAACAGCTCCACTAACAAAAGAACCAGCAGGTAACCCTATCTTCTCTTCTAGAGCCTTTACAAGCTCAGAGACCTCCAATAGGTTTAAAGATAATATTTTATCAACTAAATCGCTTGTTACATTACTCATACTACTACCTTACTTGACAATAAATTTATTTTTTAGAACTATAATAATCTAATACTCTCATAAGCCTCATGAAAGGCGAGTTAATAGATAACACCAACCTGGCAGAAATATTATAAGATATTAAATGCATAACTTTAATACGCAGCTCATTGAGAGAAGGCAACTTAGCTAGCTTATTAACATCCTCTGCTGTAAGCAATTGGTTTAGGTAAGCTGCACAAACCACAGACATCTTTTCTTTGTTAGCGTTAGTGAAATCAACTATTAGTTTTGCAGCCTCTACTATACCACTAGAGTATATAATAGCAACGGGACCAGAAAATCTATCTGATAAGTAAGAAAATTTACTAGCTCTTTCTAAAGCTAAGCGTGCTAGAGTGTTTTTAACTACTAGCATCCCACTCGCTGCAGACTTTAAGCTATCCCTAAGAGCTAATGAATCGCTAGCATTTATAGATTTAAAATTTACCAGTATTAAAAAATCATTATTTATAAACACGTTTACTATATTTTGTATAAATTCATCCTTATCCTTACGCTTCACAACATTACTCCCTAAATTATATCTTCCACTTTACTTACCTTATAAGCCTTGCCCATAGTTGAACTTAAAAAAATACTCTTAAAGTAGACTCCTTTTACAGAAATAGGTTTATTACTCTTAATTACTTTAAGAAAGGCTTTTAAATTTTCCAGCAAATCATCAATGCTAAATTTGATATTCCCTAATTTGCCGTGGACAATACCATTTTTATCTGTCCTAAATTTTATTTGACCAGACTTGATGGTTTTAATAGCTTCTGCAACGTTAGAAGTCACAGTACCAAGTTTAGGATTGGGCATTAACCCTTTAGTGCCCAATACTTTTGCAATAGGAGTAATTTTCGCTATGAAATCAGGAGTAGTGATACACCAATCAACATCTAGTTTTCTACCTCTTTTTATCTCTTCAACTAAATTTTCTCCTCCTACAACATTAGCACCAGCTTTTTTAGCTTCTAATAAATGCTTATCTTGAGCGAAGGCAGCCACTCTAATATCTTTCCCAACACCTTTAGGCAAAACTACTGTACCACGCACTTGTTCTTCAGACTTACATGAATCTATACCTAAATTAACTGCAATGTCAATTGATTCGTTAAACTTCGCTGAAGCAGACTTGATAATTTTTTCTAAACATTCTTTGGGACTGCCGCTATGTATATTCATGCTTCTAATCTTCTATAATTTCTATACCCATAGATTTAGCAGTGCCTATAACCATTTTCACTGCTGAATCTTCGTTATCCACTTTCATGTCAAGCATCTTATATCTTGCTATCTTAACTATAGCAGATATAGGCAATTTAGCTACCAATTCTTTGCCAGGATTACTAGAACCTTTATTCAATTTAGCTTCCTGCTTAAGCAAGCAAGCTACAGGTGGGCCACTGACAGTAAAATCGTGAGAGCGGTCATCCTTTATGGAAACCCGCACTGTTACTAAATCACCCACTTTATAATTGGCGCTAGCTGCGCTAGTCACCCTATTGAAAGCCTCGCAGAACTTGGGAACAGGTATACCCCGCGGACCAAGCACTGAAGCAATTTTGGGCCCAGGAACTGCTTTTCCCGCTTCCATCAGTAAGTTAATCTTGGCAATTATTACACTCATAGTTAATCCTCTATTTTCTCTACTTGAGCTAGATCAAGCTCTATTATTGTTGGCTTGCCTAGAATTGACACTTCTACATTAATAACTCTCTTTTCATCATTAATCACATCTACCTTACCAGTAAAGTTTTGGAAAAGACCATCATTAATTTTTACCTTTTCACCTTTTTCATAACCATGGCTTAACTTTTTTGTTTCTTGAGCATTGTAAAGTGCATCACACATTGAGCGAACCTCATCATCCGAAATCACTTTTGGAACGTTGCCATTTTTTAAGAACCCATAGACTTTAAGAGACTTTGGTATATTATTGACAAAATTTAGCACTTCATCACACAAATTCACATATAAAAAAACATAACCAGGGAAACACTTTCTTCGTATAGCAGTTCTTTTAGATCTTAGTTCTACTTCATTTGCTTCCTCGTACGGAATGAAAACTTCCTTAAAATAACCATTAATCCCTAATCTCATAGAATTTTCCAGTACGTGTTGACACACCTTTTCTTCATAATTGGAAGCAACCCTTAAAATATACCACTTATATTTATTGAATTCCTTACGCTTCGAATCTACCTCTTCATCCGAAACTATTTTAAAACCACCAGAACCACCACCGTGAAACCCAAGCGTTTTGCTTAAAATATCCCTACTCTCATCACATAGATACATACATACATACACTTCATATGCTTTTTTTATATTAAACTTCGAGTTATATACTGTCTGATAAGGAATAAATACCTCCTTAAAATAGGCAGCATTGCTTGCCAACTCAAGTATACTCCTCTCATGTCCATGATCAACTTTAACAACGTACCATTTATGGTCATATGCCATAGACAATCCCAAATAAAGCCCTAATCGCATGAAGAGATATAAAATCTACAAAGCAAAAGAAAACTGAAAAGCATAATATAACAATCACTACAACAAATAGAGATGATAAAACTTCTTGCTTTTTCACCCAGGCAATTCTTCTTACTTCCTGCTTTATATCACAAAAAAAGACACTCAAACTTTTTAACATTTCTGCTACAATATTAATGCAGGAGTGATAGGAATTGAACCTACAACTTCTGGTTTTGGAGACCAGCGCTCTACCAATTGAGCTACACTCCTATGACTCAAACTCTTTTACTCCAAAACTTCAGAAACAACACCAGAACCAATAGTTCTACCTCCTTCTCTTATTGCAAAGCGCAATCCTTTATCCATTGCTATCGGCACTTGCAATTCTACCTCTACACTTACATTGTCTCCAGGCATTACCATCTCCTTTCCCTCCAACAACTTTATATTTCCCGTTACATCTGTCGTCCTTAAATAAAATTGTGGCTGGTAATTCGCAAAAAATGGTGTGTGCCTTCCTCCCTCTTCTTTCTTTAATACGTAAACTTCTGCCTTAAATTTCTTATGCGGCGTTATTGTTCCTGGTTTTGCTAATACTTGTCCTCTCTCCACTTCTTCTCTCTTCGTACCTCTTAGCAATACCCCCACATTTAACCCCGCACTTCCTTTTTCTAGCAATTTCTTAAACATTTCCACACCAGTGCATGTCGTCTTCTGTGTGGTTTTTAGACCTATTATCTCTACTTCATCACCGGTCTTTATTTCTCCTTTTTCTATTCTCCCTGTTACTACTGTTCCACGTCCCGATATTGAAAATACATCCTCAATCGGCAACAGGAATGGCAAATCCACAGGCCTTGGTGGAACTTCCACATACTTGTCCAACTTCTCCATCAATTTATCTATTGATTTCTTCCCATATTCACCACCATCCTCCTCTAATGCTTTCAATGCAGACCCAACTATCACTGGAACCTCACCACCTGGAAATCCGTATTTACTCAGCAATTCCCTCACTTCCATCTCTACCAGACCTATCATATCAGGATCAGACACATCAGCTTTATTTATATACACCACAATATACCCAACACCAACTTGCTTAGCAAGTAATATGTGCTCCCTCGTTTGCGGCATAGGTCCATCAACTCCCGACACTACCAAAATCGCTGCATCCATTTGTGCTGCACCAACTATCATGTTTTTCACATAGTCAGCGTGGCCAGGACAATCAACATGTGCATAATGTCTACTCTCTGTTTGATATTCAACATGTGCTGTTGCAATTGTTATTCCTCTTTTCCTCTCTTCTGGTGCCTTATCTATTTGATCGTACGCTACAAAATTCCCATAATGCTTTGTTATTGCTGCTGTCAACGTTGTCTTCCCATGATCCACATGCCCTATTGTTCCCACATTGACATGCGGCTTCCCAAATGCTTCTACTACTTGTGCCATAATTTTAACTTTTCCACCCAAAATACAAATACATCAATAAGTAATATATTGATTTTATAAAAATACAACAAAAAAAAAGAGCGGATAGTGGGATTCGAACCCACTCCACTAGCTTGGAAGGCTAGAGCTCTACCAATTAAGCTATACCCGCGCAATGGAGGAGGTAGGATTCGAACCTACGTACGCAACGCGGACAGATTTACAGTCTGTTACCTTTAACCACTCGGTCACTCCTCCACAAGAATTTGTTAAGAGAGCACTATTCCAGCATTCTAACTTAAGCTTTTATTACATTATAATATTAAACACCTAAAACCCAAAAATCAAGCAATAAAACCTTGTCTGATTAAAATCAGATAGATTTCATTTTATACAACGCAATATTGCCAATAAAACGCTTAAATAAGTAATGTGAATCATGTGTGCCTGGCGCTTCCTCTGGGTGGTACTGTACAGAAAAAACTGGGTAATCCTTTGCCATTATTCCCTCTATACTACTATCAAACATAGAAATATGAGTAACCTCAACGTTATCTGGTAGAGAAGATGGATCCAAAACAAAGCCATGATTTTGACTAGTAATCTCAACTTTATCGCCACTTACGTTATAAACCGGATGATTACTTCCTCGGTGACCAACGTTCATCTTGATAGTTCTTGCCCCTAAAGTAATCGCTAGTAATTGATGACCCATGCATATACCAAAAATTGGTATTTTGGATTTTATAATAACATCTATCTCTGGAGCCACACTTTTTCCTATTTCTTGTGGATCTCCTGGACCATTTGAGAGCACTATACCATCCGGACATATACTTAATATTTTTTGAGCAAAACCTCTATCTGGCTTAATTAATTCAATTGCACAACCAAGCTCTATTAAGCGTGAAACTATACTAGCCTTTACACCAAAATCAACTACTGCAACTTTATATTTTGCATTGAGGTCGCTTTGAAAATTGTTATTTAAACTGACCTTATCGGTTATTTCTATTCCATTTACAGGCTTATGTTTCTTTAATTCATCCAATAGATCTTTTATTACCAAAATATCTTGACCACCACAGATGCCAGTGTTGTTATGCATCGTGATGGCATCAGAGTAGGTTAATGGGCATATTATTCCATTTTGAGGTCCATGCTTTCTCAAATGCCTAGTCAGGGCTCTAGTGTCAACCCCTGATATCCCAACCAAGTTACTTTTTTCCAGCCAATCTCTTAAACTCACATATGAAGAAGGATGAGACGCAGGAGAAAGTTCGCGTATAATCACACCACTTGCAAAAATTCTCTTTCCTTCATTATCTTTATCGTTTATTCCAATGTTGCCAATATGAGGAAAAGTAAACATTATGATTTGATCAGCAAAAGAAGGGTCGGTTATAGTATGCTGATAACCAGTAACACCAGTAGTAAAACAGATCTCACCTATGCACTTGCCTTTTTTACCTATCGACTTTCCTAAAAAGCACTTGCCATCTTGTAAAACTAGAACTGTATCCTGCACCAAATTCTCTCCAACTAATTTAAAATAGTATATAAGAATTTCAAATAATGTATAACTCTTTCTAAAATTTTAAACCTAACCACAACCATAAATCATATAAGAATAACATGAAAAAAACTTTTATATATTGATTGACCACTTTCACATTTCGTATTAAATATAAATAAATCATTAAGTGAAGTGGAGGGATACAATGTTTGCTAATGGTGACCGACCTAAGAAAATAAATCAGAAGTGGCTAGCCATAGGAGCTGGCTCACTATTATTTATGATGATGTTGCCTTCAATTCTTCTTTTAGCAAAAATGGTCATAGGGCTAATCATGATCTCAGTTGTAGCAATAGCGATAAAAATTACCTCAAAAACACTACTGAATGTCTTGGAGAATAAACAGGCAGATCCAAACCAACCAACGCCACAAACAACACAAAGCAGGGTTGTAAACTTAGTCGTTGGATTAATATCTACATTTGCAGGTGGGTTGTCACTGCTTATCATAGCAAAAACCGGTATAACTATAACATGTGCAGCTGTAGCTGCTCTAGCCATATATGAATATGCTAAGGATTATAAGTATGCTGAAGACAAAGAAATGAGTACAAGCATAAACGACAAACTAGATGATATAGCTAAAAATACAACTAATTCTATTGTTAGTGGCATTGAAAAACTTGTTTCACTACAAGAACGCCAAGTATAGCTCACCTCTATGTTTATTTTGTGTACGTTGATTAAGTAGGCTGCGTTGTCTGCTTGTGTTTCTTCATCACAGCTATGTAGGGTTCTATTCTATGAATTTCCTTACCATACTGAATTTTAAGCCACGAACGAAATCTTCAGTATTGCAAGGGCTTCTTCCCTCCATTTGCACAACTTTAGGAATTAAAGTGCCACTTTCTAAACTTATGTGCATATTATCATTAATAATTTTACCTTGTCCTGAGGTTAGAGAAGTATTTACTTCAAAGTCAGCATCGAGTATTCTTATACGTTTATGCTCTATTTTGACAAACGCCTTGGGATAAAAAGCTTTAACTTTTCTATAAGCAACTTCACAAATGTCACTTGCATAAATTTTATAATCTTCCATTTTGTCAGCGTAGCATACGCCATCATTACTTTGTTCTAGCGGAAGGTGCTTTTCAATTTCATCTATTACTCCCATCAGCAGGTCGCTACCTAGCTTAGACAATTTGTTGTGTAAAGTTTTATAATTATCATTTTTCTCAATTAGAAATTTTTTCTGCTTTAAAACAGGACCAGAATCTAGTCCCTCATTCAATTGTATAATGCTAACTCCAGTTTCTTGGTCTCCAGCTAAAATTGTGTGCTGTATAGGAGCTGCTCCACGCCATCTAGGCAGCAGTGAAGGGTGAATATTAATACAACTATACTTTGGAACATCCAGAATTTCTTTTGGAAGCATTAGTCCATAAGCAGCAACAACTACAACGTCCGGTTTAAATTTTTCAAATTTTTCTTGCTCTACCAAAAGTTTCAGAGAAGTAGGAGTGCATACCTCTATACCGCTTTCTTCAGCAATAATATGCACTGGAGATTTTGTTAGTTTTTGTCCACGTCCTGAAGGTTTTGGAGCCTTAGTATATACTGCTACTACCTCATTTTTTGACTTTAATAGTGAATTTAGCGCATTAACAGCAAATTCTGGTGATCCCATGAAAATGACTCTCATGCTGTCAAATGCTTTTGCTTAAGGAAATTAAGAATTCTCTGCCAGTTTACTACTCACAGCTCCTGCTAATTTTGCGAAATCATCTTTATAGTTAACGGCCATTTCAGCAAGAATCTTTCTACTCAAATCAACCCTAGCAAGTACAAGACCGTGCATAAATCTACCATAAGTAAGTCCGTGTTCCCTTGCTGCCGCATTAATACGTATTATCCACAAACTACGAAAATCGCGCTTACGATTTCTCCTGTCCCTATAAGCATATTGCAATGCTTTTTCAACCCTCTGTAATGCAACTCTATAGCAACTTTTCGCACGCCCTCTATAACCCTTTGCTAAATTTAATACTTTTTTATGACGAGCGTGGGCCGTGACTCCACGCTTTACCCGAGCCATTTTATTTTACCCCCGTTTGTTAAATTCCATAAGGCATATAAAGCTTAACTATGCGTGAGTCAGATTTACCAAGAATCGTAATACCGCGTTGATTACGAATATTAAACTTACTCTGCTTTATCATACCATGCCTCTTACCCGATTGCGTAGAAATAACCTTGCCCTTAGCTGTAAGATTAAAACGTTTTTTAACAGAGGACTTGGTTTTTAATTTTATTTTCTTCATATCTCAAATAAGTTTACAAACATTACCGTTAAGTTTTTCAGTAGTATAAATAACATTATCAAAGAATCAAATAGCACGCAACCTAAAGTTGCAATATAACCACAACTTATATATCAAAGGAGCTTAAATGTAGCTACACCCAATATATGGGTTACACCTTCTTTATTCCCAAGTGGCAACAATACTTGCCTCATTTTAACACTATCACTTTCTTCTTCTTCATTAATGGGGCGCTTATTATCTACTATAGTATCAAATTTATCAATAACCGCATCGATTTTATATAATCGCAAAAATGGTGCATCAATTGAATATTTGCTATCAATGCACATGTTTTTCTCAAAACCATAGAACTCAACAGCCTTTTCTCCTGCATTCTCACAGATATAACCTCGATCATTAACTTCAATAATATAACAATGCTGCCATGACTCCATTATTTCAGCAGTATCTATCTCGTACCTTTCCGGCCAGTCTCTATCTGGTCCTTTTATCTCACTCCAGTGCTGAGTCACTACATTTGCTATTCTTCTTTCTCTACCTGCATAAATTTCCATTCTAACATCCACACATAAAACACAGATATAAGCTTAATCTACTGTGAATGTATTGATTTTTTCTTAACCGCAAGGCACATATTACCTAGATACCCATACTACTACGCAACTGATACAGGTACTTTTTCTAACCATTCTTTAACGTGAGTACGCACCTTCTTAGTTAATTTTTAGCTATATACACCAAATATATTCATGCCACACTTATAATCGTGTGTTACCTTTCTCACTATTTATTTTGTTGATCAAATAGTCTCTCAAGTCGGTAAGTCGTTGTAATAGATTACTAAAATCACAACCACTTCTTATATTATTATCAAATTCTTTTTGCACTCCTTTTGTATATCCTTTATCATATAGCATGTACTTTAATTTTCTTTATGACCTCTATACATTTATGATCATATAGCCTTCTTCCTACGTTTTATGAGTTTAATTTGACGAAATCGACTCTCCCAAACCTCAAAACGTGCTGCTTTAAATGCAACTCTTCAGCTCTTCCCCAATTGCATAAAACAATTTTTCCTTATTCATTGATTATTTATTATTTTTTTTACCACTTTTGAGGGTCTAAAAGAAACTGAATTTCTTGCCTGAATTATTACTTTTTTTGATGTATTTGGTACATTTCCTGGCCTTTCTTTCTTTTTTTTAATCGAGAATGTTCCAAATGAAGATATTTTTACTATGCCGTCCCTTACCAAGCTTGTTTTTATCTCATCCAATATATCATTTATTATTGCAGCAGAGTCTTCTTTTGATAACCCAATTTCTTGGTTTATATCTTCAGCTATTGTTGCCTTAGTTACTGTCATATCCTTTGTTGTAACGCAATCCATAATTTAGTAAGTATTACAATATATGAATATAATATAACAATCGACTCAAGATTCGGCTACTTTATTTAGAATGTGCTCCCTCTGTAGTAGAACTAAAATACTAGCGGTTACTAACATTGCAAATATTGCGAAAGCGCCATTTATGATCTGTAAAAAGTGTTAACGTTAACGCTATAATTTCGCCCATGATAAACGCAAATCCATTGATAATGGACGATAACATACCGATGTATTTCTGCTTCACAATTTCACTATCAACAATAAAATTAATACCAATTCTCATTGTTAGTAGGTCAAATAAGTAACATTGCAGAGTTGTTTAATCACGAAGTGAGAAAGAAAGGCAACAAATTTGCACAAAGCGCTCTCAAGCAAAGCAATTGCATTATAGACTTTATTACGCAAAACGTTCTGTTTTATATACAATCAAAGTCTCTCAATAGGATTAGCTTGAGTGAATATGGTGGTAGGCATATAATCTCAGTATTTTTAGTACCTTTAAATTTCTTAACTTATACTAATTAGCGCAATTCATAATAAGAAATGCTTCTTATGTTCTTAAATATTGTAACATCTGTTCAAGAAATATATTCATATAATCAGTGTTAGACATTTTGGTGAAAATAAGCCATAACTCTCTCTATTTCTAGGATTAACTGCACTGCAGAGATAAAAATTTTGTCTACCTGATTTTACTTTAACCTGCACTCTAATACCAATTCTCCTATACAAGGAACGGATAGGCAGTAATAGAAAAGAAGCTATGCCAAAACAAGTAAAATAGCAAGGTTTAAATGGCGTTGAAATCAAAATTATTAGACGAAAAAGCCTTGGAATCAGCAAAAGAAATGCTAAAGAAAGTATAAAAGCATATGTTACAAAAAAAACTAAATGCCGTGATTGTAGCAAAAAAGCACAGCATAACGTCCGTTACATTTCAAGAACAACATTAACTACATAGATAAAGCACCCAAAACTTGGAAGAGAAGAAAAATTGTTTGCTCTTCCTCGATATCATAGAAAAACTAGATTAAATCAGAGTTAATTTGAACAAGTTGAAGTATAGGTACAAGAAAACCCTAATATTACTATTAAAGAAATGAGAATGAAAATCTAGAAAAATTTGGCTTGAATATCAGCAAGTCTACAGTACGCCGTAATATGCAAAAATGAAGTTTTCGTATATTACGCCAAGACCAATTCATAATGAACAAGATAAAGGTAGACAAGAGAGTTAAAAAAAACTTAATGAGATTATTGGTAAGTATTCTAAACAAGAATTATTTTTCTTTGATGAATCGCGATTTGTGCACATTCGAAAGTTGGACACGGGTGGTTTAAAAAGGCGCTAGAACACAGGTTAAAGTAAAATTAAGTAGACAAAATTTTTGTCTCTACAGTACAGTTAATCCTAGAAATAGAGAGTTCTAGCTTATTTGCACCGAATGTCCAACACTGATTATATGAATATACTTCTTGAACAAATGTTACAATTAAAGAACACAAAAAGCCTTTCTTATCATGGATTATGCTACCTAGCACAAGCCAAAAATTCAAAGGTACATAAAAATATCGAGATTACACACCCACCACCATACTCACTTGAGTTCAATCCTATCGAGAAACTTTGGTTGTACATAAAACAGAACATTTTGCGTAATAAAGCCTATAATACAATTGCTTTGCCTGAGAGCATTTTGCGCAAATTTATTACCTCTCTTTCTCACTCCGTCATTAAATAACTCTGTGCAATGTCACTTGTTTAACCCACTAACAATGAGAATTAGTATTAGGAGATTTACTAAGCAGAAAAAGGTAAAAGAATCACTGTTAGCTAGTTATTCACTATCTATTTTTTAAATTAGTGTTCTTTACCGCTCAAATGCTTTAGCAAGCGCACTTTAGCTTATATTAGGTAAAAATCTTGAAAGCTTATAAAGACATGAGGTGCATATAGCGCAAAAAATTAAACATAAGACACCAAGTACATTGAGTTTTTCGTCATTTTACTTGCACAGATTAAAGGTAAATAAGTGGCTTCAATGACATGTTTGTTAAGTAGTTTTTTGTAATTCCGTTTCCCTGTTTTCAAATTATGATATTCATATAGTTGTAAAAGGACCTAATTATAAGGAGGGAAATGCCAACTTTTAGGTGATAATGTAAATATTTCAACACCATCCTTTGTTACTCCAAGCGTATGCTCAAATTGCGCAGAAAGTGAAAGATCACATGTTGTTACTGTCCAATTATCAAGCTTACTAAGCAGAGCTTCATGTTTTCCAGCGTTGATCATTGGTTCTATTGTAAAAAACATCCCTTCCTTTAATACAAGGCTTTCATCTTGATCATAGAAATGTACTACATTCGGCGGCGCATGGAAGACTTTCCCTATACCATGTCCGCAATAGTTACGTACAATAGAATAGCCAAAATCTCTAATATACTTTTCTATAGCAAGCCCTATCTCATTCAATTTATTACCAGGCTTAACTTGTTTTATTGCTTCCATCAATGCACCATAAGTAGCATCACACAAGCGTCTTGCTTTCATTGATGGCTTGCCAGCCCAAAACATACGGCTTGTATCACCATACCAACCATTTAAAATCACCGTAACATCAATATTTAAAATATCTCCATCTTTAAGTGGCTCATTATCAGGAATGCCATGGCATACAACAGCATTTTTTGAAGTGCAAATTGACTTGGGGTATCCTTTGTAGTTCAACGGTGCCGGAATTGCACCTGCTTTGACTATAAAATCATGACATAGATCATTTAATTCATTAGTTGTTACTCCCACCTTTACATATGGTGCAATGAAATCAAGAGTTTTAGCTGCTAACCTTCCAGCTTTACGCATAAATTCAAAATCTTTTTGTGAATGTAAAGTTATGTTCATATTTCCCGTATATTATTGTAGTTACCATACACATTTTTATGTAAAATTAACAGCTTTGCTTATAGTTTATCATTTATCACAGTGAGTCCCAGTGTCAAGCATATAACTGTATAAGCATTGCAATACACTTCCACCAGACTAGGAAACCAGTGTGCAACGCATAACCATATGTCTCAAATTAATGGTAAATACTCAAAATTGTAAGTTAAAAATCAGATTGAATATTTTGTGAATTCATAGATGTTTATGAATTACATATTTTATACCAACTCCCCTATACAAGGAACGGATAAACAGTAATAGAAAAGAAGCCATGCTGAAGTAAGTAAAATAGCAAGGCTTAAATGGCATTAAAATCAAAATTATTGGATGAAAAAGTTGTAGAATCAACAAAAGAAATACTAAAGAAAGTGCGAAAACGCATATGTTGCAAAAAAACTAAATGCTGTAATTGCAGCAAGAAAAGCACAATATAATGGCCGATTGCATTTCAAGGAAAGCATTAACTACATGTATAAAGCACCTAAAACTTAGAAGAGAAAAATCATTTGCCCCCTTAACTCCGTAGAAAAACTAGATTGAATTGGAATTAATTCGAATAAGTTAAAGTATGAATATAAGAAAACCATAATACTACCATTAAAGAAATGACATCAGTACTCATTGCTAGTGAGTCAGACAAGTGACACTGCAGAATTGTTTAATTGTGGAGTGAGAAAGAGAGGTAAATAAAACTTGCACAAAGCGCTTTCAAGCAAAGTAATTGCATTATAGATTTTCCAATAAGATTAATCTCTGGTGAGGCAGGTATATAATTTCGATATAGGTACCTTTAAATTTTTTGACTTATGCTAATCAGCACAATCCATGATAAGAAGGCATCTCGCGTTCTTAAACATTGTAGCATCTGTTTAAGAAATATATTCATACAATCAGTGTTAACATCCAACATAAACAAGCTAGAATTCTCTCCATTTCTAGGATTAACTGCACTGTAGAGATAAAAATTTTGTTTACCTAACTTTAGGTAAAATCTGTGTTCTAACACCCTCTTCAAACCACCCGCATCCAACTTTTAAATATGTGCCAAACCAAGATTCATCAAAAAAAATAACCCTTGTTCAGGATACCTACCAATAATCTCATTAAGTTTTTTTGAACTCTTTCCTACTACCTTTATCTTGTTCATTATTGTTCATTATGAATTGGTCTTGACGTAATATACGAAAACTTCATTTTTTGCACATTACGGTTTACTGTAGATTTACTGAGATTCAAGCTAAATTTTTCCTAGATTCTTATTCTTATTTCTTTTGCGGTAATATTAGGATTTTCTTGTACCCATACTTCAACTTGTTCAAATTAACTCTGATTTAATCTAGTTTTTCTATGATATCGAGGAAGAGCAAACAATTTTTCTTCTCTTCCAAGTTTTGGGTGCTTTATCCATGTAGTTAATGCTATTCTCAAAATGCAACATATTTTTGCCACGACTTGTTATACTGTGCTTTTTTGCTGCAATTACAGCATTCAGTTCTTTTTGCAACATATGCGCTATTTTGTATTCCCTTCAGTATTTCTTTTGCTGATTCCATAACTTTTTCATCCAATAATTTTGATTTCAATACCATTTAGACCTCACCATTTTATTTACTTCAGCATGGCTTCTTCTCCATTGCTGTCTACCCGTTCCTTGTATAGGGAGTTAATATTAGAATACAGGTTAAAATAAAATTAGGTAGATAAAATTTTTATCTCTACAGTGCAGTTAATCCTAGAAATGGAGAAAGTTCTAGTGTATTTGTACTGAATGTTAACATTGATTGTGCGAATATATTTCTTGAACAAATGTTGCAATATTTAAGAACACGAGATGCCTTTCTTATCATGGACTGTGCTAGTTAGCATAAGTCAAAAAATTTAAAGGTACCTAAAAATATCGAAATCATACACCTGCTTCACCAGAGATTAATTCTATTGAGAGACTTTGGTTGTATATAAAACAGAACGTTTTATGTAGTAAAGTCTATAATACAATTGCTTTACTTGAGAGCGCTCCGCGCAAATTTATTACCTCTCTTTTCCACTCCGTAATTAAACAATTCTTTAATATCACTTATCTGACTCACTAATAATAAGAATTAGTATTAGGCATGCTTTCCCAGATTTGATAAAACTGCTGAGGTTTATGGAACTTTCAAATCCAGTTGAGACTCTTATGCTGCCCCTATAAAATCTTGTCCATAGAGCCTAGACCGTGACTTTCGATTTCACCCAGTGGTACAACTTACTTATTTTACCATTCTGACTCAGTATATCAGGATTATTTTTATAAAAAGTATCAATTATTAACTTTATAGAGCCTATGGCAGCAGAAAATACAGGATTCTTATCGTATTCACTACCAAGACCACTGCATGACTCAGGGTATCCAATACGGACTTGTTTATTGAATATATAACTTGCAATCTCCTTTATACTTGCCAGCCTACTAGTGCCACCAGTGATAACCACTTTATTAATTGGATCTTGCTGCTTCCGAAAGTGCCTTTTCACCAACTCAAGTATTTCCTCAATTCTTGGTCTTATGATGTTAACAAGTTCAGACTTGGGCACTCGAATCTGTTCATCATTCTCATTATTTTGCACTGCAATGTATTCGTTCTCATCTATTGAAGTTACAATAGTGCTACCGTACAGTATTTTTATACGCTCTGCATGTTCTATACTCGCACATAATCCATAAGCTATATCTCGAGTAATATGAATACCACCAATTGGGATGCTGTTTGCATATATAAGTTTGCTTCTTTTGAAAACCCCAACTGCAGTGCACCCACCCCCTATATCAACAATAGCAGCTCCAAGCTCTTTTTCATCTTCACTGAGACAAGCAAGACCTGCAGAATACGCGGAAGCAATGCAACCTGCCATACTTATACCACTATTATTGGTTATGCAATTTTCAATGTTGGTAAGTGCTGGACGCGAAGCAGTTACAACATTAACATCAGCAGACAACCTCTTTCCATACAATCCACTAACTTCCCTTATATCAGTCATATCATCCAAGTGGTATTTCAGCGGTATATTGTGAATAATAACATTTTCTTCGATATATTTCTCAAACGTTTGAAAAACTACACGTTTTATATCCCGGTCAGAAATCTCATGATTAGCTGCAATAATCTCATTGTGCACATTGAAAGATAAGATTCCACATCCAGCAACATTAACATATATTTGGTCTATAGTTTCCTCTGATACTTGCTCAGCTAAACCTATAGTAGATGAAATAGAGTAACTCGCATGCTTTATATCAGTTATTGATCCACCGTTTACGCCTTCTGCAACCCTATAACCTGTGCCTGTTATTTTATAGCTGAGGTTGCCACTTATCTTAACAATTAGACAGATAATTTTCGTTGTACCTATATCTAAAACAGCAAAAACATCTCTCTTGGGTTTTACTATTACTGCAGAATACATTAGTTGACCTTATTACATAACTTCATTTAAGCAGATTTCTTTAATAATTTATATTTCCATTACAAAAACACAGCAACATTTTAATATATCCAAAACTAGACAAAGGAAAAAATAAAACATAGAATTATAATTTTATGCCTAAATTATCAATTATAATCGCTCCAGATGAAAGGTTAATCACATATGCCAGTAAAGTAACAGACATAAACGATAAAATTAAAGAACTAGTAAACAACATGTTTGAAACTATGTACGATGCAGAAGGTCTTGGTCTTGCCGCGGTACAAGTTGGAGTGCTAAAGAGAGTTTTTGTCGTGGATGTTCAGTTAGAGGATATTAAAGGTAGGCCAGCAGGATATGAATCGACTGGCAAATTTTGCATGATTAATCCCGAAATTACAGGACTATCAGATGAACAAGTCATTCTTAAAGAAGGGTGCCTTTCAATTCCAGAGCAAAGTCATGAAATTAGACGCCCAAAATATTTAACTGTGAAATATAAGGACTTAAATAATGAAGAACAGACACTAAAAGCTAGTGGTTGGCTTGCAAGGTGTATCCAGCATGAGCTAGATCACCTAAATGGTATATTATATATTAGGCATTTGTCTAAATTGAAGTATGATATAGCCATAAAAAAAGCACAAAAGGTTAAAAGGCACTATGAGCGATAAAGACTTAGAGTTACTAAAGTTTTACCATGAAGTGGGCGTTGATTGCACACTGACAGAAGGTGACGACGAAAAAAAAGTAGAAAAAGAGAAAAATAGCAAAGTTGTGCAATCTCCTGCTATTCAAGACAAAATCCAAAAAAAAGAGCAGCAATCTATGTTTCCGAGTGACTGGATAATTGAAGCAAGGAAACTTGCAAGTAAATGTAACAGCGTGGATGAACTAAGAAGTACAGTTAGGTCATTCGAAGGTTGTGAGATAAAAAAAACTGCAACTAATACTGTTTTTTCCGATGGTAACCAAAGCGCGAAAATTATGCTTGTTGGTGAAGCTCCAGGAGCAAATGAAGATCTTCAAGGCATACCATTTTGTGGTGCAAGCGGAATGTTGCTCGATAAGATGCTTAGTGCAATCAATCTTGATCGCACTAAAGTATACATAAGCAATGCTGTATTTTGGCGCCCACCAGGCAATAGAAAGCCAACTGATCTAGAGCTTGACATGTGTAGACCATTCGTTGAGAAACATATCGCACTAGTTTCACCTCAGATCCTTATTTTAGTTGGAGGTATTGCGTGTTATAGCCTTCTTGATAACACAAAAACTATATCAATTTTGCGCGGCAGATTCTATACGTATACCAATCAATACTTATCCCATTCAATTATCACAGCTGCTATATTTCATCCAGCTTATTTACTTCGTCAACCAGCACAAAAACGTCTAGCCTGGGAGGATTTAAAGAGGATTAGGGAGTACCTTAATAGCACCAACAACAACTGTACAGGTGTCTAGCAAATCAATAAAACAATGGACTTTTATATCGCCTATTCACTAAGCACAACTATTATAGCAGTCATTCAAATAGCTTACAGAAATGCAGAAGATTACTTGACACATTTTCCAGCCTTCCTAAATTATATTAGTGAAGCTGTTTTACATAACTTTCCATCTATGCAGATTAAAATGACAAGGAGGGCTGCACCTAGTGTACTGTTGTTTAATCTTTTGTACTATGTGTACCATATGTCTTTATAGAAATTTCTAGTTCTTACCCTATACAAGCTGAAACGTGCTTATAAAGCGTTTAAGACATCACCTAACATCAAATTTTTAAAATAAAGAATTTGTAATTAGCTACTCTAGCTTTTTTTGCCTTTTTTTGCTTGGTAAGTTTCTTAATATTCATAGCTAAAGGCTATACTAATTCCCATCATTAATAGGTCAAATAAATGACATTACAGAGTTATTTAACCGCGAAGTGAGAAAGAGAGACAATAAATTTGCACAAAGCGTTTTGAAGCAAAGCAATTGTATTATAGACTTTATTGCAAAATGCTTTGTCTTATATACAACTAGAATCCCTCAATAAGATTGAATTCAGGTAAGATTGTAGTAGATATACAATCTCGATATTTTTAGGTACCTTTAAATTTCTTAACTTATACTAATTAGCGCAATTCATAATAAGAAATGCTTCTTATGTTCTTAAATATTGTAACATCTGTTCAAGAAATATATTCATATAATCAGTGTTAGACATTTTGGTGAAAATAAGCCATAACTCTCTCTATTTCTAGGATTAACTGCACTGCAGAGATAAAAATTTTGTCACTTAATTTTATTTTAACCCGTGTTCTAATACCCTTTTTAAATCACCCGTGTCCAACTTTCAAATATGTGCCAAATTGAGATTCATCAAAGATGAGTAGCTCTTGTTTGGGATACTTGCCAATAGTCTCACTAAGTTTTTTTTAAACTCTTCCCGTCTACCTTTATCTTGTTCATTATGAATTGGTCTTGGCGTAATATATGAAAACTTCATTTTTTGTAATGGTAATATTAAGGTTTTCTTGTACCCATACTTCAATTTGTTCAAATTAACTCTGATTCAATCTAGTTTTTCTATAACGTTGAGAGGGAGCAAACAATTTTTTTTTCTCTTCCAAATTTTAGGTGCTTTATCCATGAAGTTAGTGCTGTTCTGAAATGTAATATATTTTTGCCAAGGCTGTTGTACTGTCCTTTTTTGCTGCAATTACAGCGTTTAGTTATTTTGCACTTTCTTCAGCGTTTCTTTTGCTAATTCCACGACTTTTTCATCCAATAATTTTGATTTCAATGCCATTGAAACCTCGCTATTTTACCTACTTCATTAGGGCTCCTTCTTTATTATTATCTATCCGTTTCTTGTACAGTTGCAACCGGTACCACAAGCAAACTTTTTTGGATGCCAGTTACTCCTGTGCTCGAGGCAAAACTGGCTGCAAAACCTTATGCTAACTTAAATCTATATTAACATGCCCCATTTTACGCCTATCTCTAACCTCTTTTTTTCCATACATGGTTAAACTGGCTCTCTTGTTACTCAAATACTTGCAAGAATTATATACATCATTACCTATTATGTTTTTCGTCATACAAGGAAAATGCAACACCACTTCTTGCATAGGTAACCCACATATTATCCTAACCAGTTGCTCGAATTGGCTAACATTACATGCATCCAAGCTCCAGTGGCAAGAATTGTGAGGTCTTGGAGCTAGTTCATTAACTAGTAGCTCACTATTTCTAGTAATGAAAAGCTCAATAGCCAGAATTCCTACCACATCAAGGGCACCTGCTATTCTTTCCGCGGTTTGTTGTATCTCTCGAACTAACTTGCTATCCACTCTAGCTGGCACTATTGAAGTATCAAGCATTCCATCAACATGGTGATTTTCTGCCACAGGAAAAAAAGCTACTTTACCTTTTTTATCCCTCATAATAACTATTGAAACCTCTTTTAGCAAGTCAACTCTTGCTTCAAGAATGTATTGTGCATTCCAGTCAAGGGAAGCAAATTGCTCGGCTTGAGAATCACTCCAGATCATATATTGTCCCTTCCCATCGTAACCCATTTCTGCTGTTTTTAGCCTTGTTGGATAGCCAAAAGCTTTACTGCCTTCTAATAGGTCATTATGATTTTGTATACTTTTATAATCAGTGGTTCTTATGCCTAAATTTCTAATGAAATCCTTCTCTCTAAGCCTATTTTGTGAAATGTATAACGCTTTTTTACCTGGATAAAAATCTACATATTGTGACACAATATCAATTACCTCACATGGAATATTTTCAGATTCAACAGTAACTAAATCCACACTCCGTGCAAAAGATTCAAGTGCCTTTTTATCAGAAAAATCTGCTACTGTTAAATCATCAGCAACAGAACAAGCAGGATCATCTCTAGCACTAGCAAAAATATATGTTTTTTGTCCAAGTTTCGTCGCAGCAATAGCGATCATTTTACCTAATTGTCCACTACCTACTATTCCTATCACTCTTTTGCAAAGTACATCTGATTTATTCATACAATTGATAAATAATTCTTAATCAGAATACTACAATATGCTTGAAGAAACT
This sequence comes from Wolbachia endosymbiont of Litomosoides brasiliensis, assembly GCF_013366805.1. Taxonomy (GTDB): domain Bacteria; phylum Pseudomonadota; class Alphaproteobacteria; order Rickettsiales; family Anaplasmataceae; genus Wolbachia. The sequence goes on along the minus strand of NZ_WQMO01000003.1, from coordinate 15,092 downwards.
ACAAAAACAGTGTATAACTAAAGTATTATTTTTCTATCATGAGTACTCTGTCATGACTTTAGAATATACACTTACTACTAACTCTGTTGAAGTTACAGTTTTTCCAGTTTATATTGATGAGCAATCTATTCCTTATGAAAATTGCTACGTATGGATGTACAATGTTAAGATAAAAAATAAAAGCTTATCAACTATTCAATTGTTGAGCCGCCATTGGCAAATAATAGACTACAAAGGAAAGGTAAATGAAATTGTCGGAGCTGGTGTTATTGGAGAGCAGCCTGTGATAAAACCCGGAGAAGTATTTAAATACACAAGCGGGACATACTTGAATGCACCGTCGGGAATAATGCAAGGTAAGTACGAATTTCTAAATGAAGAAAGCACAAAAGTTTTTGAGGTTACAATACCACCTTTTTCTTTGGACAGCCCATACACAAACACCAGGCCACATTAAGCCAACCAATTGCCATCAAAAATCTATTTTTTACTTTTGTCATCAAGCTTGAATAAGATTGTTGTAGAGACTAAGCCAGTTATAACTATCATTAATGAAAATGGGACAACTTCTCTAATAACGTTCATCGCTTACAAGTCCATATATTCTAATTAATATAGTTTCAAAATTAAATGGCCTGATAATGAGTGTTGCTGTTAGCTCTTTAACATTATCCATAAATACAAGCAAAAATCCTGATAATATACTTTTCTTTATAAGAGGAATATGAATATTCAGGCATGTGGAAACAGGTTTATGACCCATAGTATAGGCGGTCTATTTAATCTCATTCAGTATTTTTTAAGCCCCAACTCTATTGCCTTGAAAGATATAGCAAAAAAACGAAATAAATATGAGTAAATCAAAGCGCCAACAGTTCCTACTAAGCCTATTTCTGTAATATATTGAGTAATAAAAGAAGATATCCCATTTAAAAATATTATTATACTAATAGAAATAATCGCATTTGGAATCGCGTAGCCTAAAGAAATTAGACGCGCTATATTATTGATCACCTCATTCTTACGCGCCGCATATCCTATCACTATTGCAATGCTAATTGAGGTCAGTGCAGTGATAAACGATAAACCAATGCTACTGCTATTATGCTATAGAATCTTGCTTCATATATGAAAAATCTCTTCTTTATGCTCCAATATATGAATGGAATAATCGGCAAAGCAAAACCTACTAATATCGGCAATATACATATAGCATAAGTAAAAACTAATGGCATAGCACCACTTATACTACGTTTATTATGGGAATCCGAATTAGTATTGATGGCAGAATAGGACATTCCCCTTTTTTGTAGAATTTTTTCGACAGCTATCAGTGCTGTAATGAAGACTAATTCTGCAACTGCTAAAGCAGCAGCCGAATATTTATCATGTAGTAAAAACCAGGTGCGACATATTCCTGTGGTAAAGGTGCCAATCGCAAGAAGCTGTGGTGTACTAAAATCTGTAATTCCACAGCACTAAGGATATCCCAGCTATAATTGACGGATATATAGAGGGAATAACGATAGAAAATAAGCTCTTTAAAGAAGAGAACCCAAGCATTGATGCAACAGTAACTGAGTTGCTAACATTCTTTAAACTTGAGCGGACTAATATGTAAACGCACAGATATAAACTGAACCCCATCACTAATATTCCACCGCCTAGAGGCTTTATCTCAGAAAACCAATAATCACCTTTACTTCAGTGAAAAATTTCTCTTAATAAACTTTGTGCTGGACCTAAAAATTCTAACGCGTTGACGTAAACAAACGATACTATATATCTTGGAATTGATATCAGAAAAAAATAAAGCAACTTCAAAAATTTTACTTCCAAGGAATGAAAAAAATGCGGTGAGCCAAGCTAGAATTACTCCAAATATGAAAGATGTACTTCCAACTCCCATCATCAAAATTAACGTATTAAATATATTCAGGAAAAAGCGTGCCGATCACCCACTCGGAATTTGCAGACTTTGTAAGTAGAATCGATATCAACAATAGTATAAGACAGACAAATAATATACTTACTAGAAATAAGAACATATTTTAAAATACTCTCAGAAACACTAAATTAAATCCACACTTAATATTAAAATGTTATATGTAAAAGCCCAAGATACCCAGAGCTGATCTATTGAATATCTTTATAATTTTGTATATCATGCCCTAGGTTGGTAAATTAATAATCATGAGCTTTGTCATAGCAACTTTCTACCATTTTGTAGAACTCTCTAATTATTACGATATGCAAGATGAAATAAAAGCTGCATGTGACAACGTTAAGCTAAAGGGTACCATACTCCTTGCAGAAGAAGGCATTAATGCAACTATATCTGGTGAAAGAAACGCAATTAATAAAATACTTGATTTTCTACGCTTCGATTATAGGCTGAAAGATCTCATATGGAAAGAAAGTGCAGTAGAATACCAACCATTTAGTAAAATGAAGGTGAAGCTAAAAAGAGAAATTGTGAATCTTGGCGTAAGCAATCTTGATATTTCTCTTAGAGGAAAATACATCGACCCAGACTATTGGGATGATTTTATTTCTCAACCTGAAGTTTTAGTAATAGATATACGAAATGAGTATGAAGTGAAGTTAGGCAAGTTTAAAAATGCAATCAACCCACATACTCAATGTTTTCGTGAGTTTCCTCAATGGGCAAAATCCTTCTCCAAGAGTAAAGACTTGAACTTGGCTATGTATTGCACGGGTGGGGTTAGATGCGAAAAATCTACAGCGTACATGAAAAGCCTCGGATTTAACAATGTGTACCATCTGAAAGGTGGCATTCTTTCTTATCTTGAAAGAACTCACAATAAAAATGGTAACTGGGAAGGTGAGTGTTTTGTTTTTGATGATAGAGTTGCCATTAATAACTCACTTGCCCCAAGTGATAAAATAAAATGCATATTTTGCTCAAATCAAGTTTCAACGGACGAGCTAAAATCAGTTTCACGCGGCCAAGTGATTTGTTCTAATTGTAAATCTTCATAACTACAAGAAAGTTCCCATGTTAGAACTAAATGAAGTCTCAGTGCATTTAAATCTTGCATGCCTTTACTTTTTACTTTTAATCAACTCCAGGGCTCTCTTCAAAGAGATACTGTCGATATCCACATTTTTACCTAAAGCAACGTTTGTTTTACCACACTTTATATAGAATCCATACCTACCACTACAGATGAAAACTTCTTTCCCTTCTTCATTAAAACCAAGGAATTTTAGCTCTTTGCGTGGGTTATTTACAATAATTTGCACAGCTTCATCTAACTGTGTTTCCAACACCTCTTTGGAACTCTTCTTAAGAGAAAAGTATTTACTATCATAAAAAATATAGTACCCAAACCGTCCAAGGCCCATTTTTACCTCTTTTCCAGTTTCGGGGTGTTTTCCAATTACTTTCGGCAAGGAAAGCAGCTTGGTAGCAGTACTAAGATCAATATCACTAACATTTATATCTTTTGGCATGGAAACAGCTTTTTTCTTTTCTGACTCACTATTAAACTTCAGGTAAAGCCCAAAAGGACCTTTTTTGATCACCACCTCATGACCCGTTACATCATCTATACCCAAGCTTTTTGGATATCCGTGGTTGTCATTATTGCCAGTAATTTCTTTTGTATGGGTACATGTAGGATAGTTAGAACATCCAAGAAATACCCCAGCTTTTCCAAAGTTTAATCTCAATATGCCATCGTGACAATCAAGGCATTTCTTATTTACTTCTTTTTTTCCCTCTTCTGAACAAAACCAATCAACTGCCAAATCATGAATGCCGTTAAAAATTTCATCATGCGTCATTTGCTTGACAGAGTTTACATGATTAAAAAATGGTACCCAAAAATAACCCAGTTCCTTTTTCCAATCCGCACGTCCATTTGAGATTAAATCGAGCTTTTCTTCCATCTGTGCTGTAAAATCATACTCTACACAACGCTGAAAAAAAGTTTCTAAAAATATGGTAACAATCTTGCCGCGGCTGCTTGGAATAAATCTTTTATTATCCAACGTAACGTACTCACGATCTTGCAACACTGAGATAATTGCCGCATAAGTTGACGGACGTCCTATACCAATTTCTTCCATTTTCTTAACTATACTTGCTTCACTATAACGCGATGGAGGTTGAGTAAAATGCTGTTTTAGATCAACAGAAATTAGCTTGCACTCCTCACCTTCTCTCATAGCAGGTAGCATGCTCTCGTCCTTACCATCTATATTATCTTTATAAACTTTATAGAAACCATCGAAGAATATGCTCGATCCACTTGCCCGCAAAATCACTTTCTGATCAGCAGAACTAATTTTAACCACCACTTGATCAAGGATCGCCGATTCCATCTGACTTGCAGTGGTTCTTTTCCAAATTAAATCATACAATTTAAACTGTTCTGGCGTTAAGTAATCCTTAATGCTGTCTGGCGTTCTATTTATATCAGTTGGACGAATCGCTTCATGCGCTTCTTGAGCATTTTTAACCTTTTTTACATATTGACGAGAAGACTTCGGCAAATATTTATCACCATACAATGACCCAATTAACTCTCTGATTGAGTTTATAGCTTCATCTGCAATATAAAACCCATCTGTACGCATGTAAGTTATCAACCCTACAGTTTCATCACCAATATCAATACCTTCGTACAAATTTTGCGCTATGCGCATAACATTTTTCACATTAAAATACAGCTTATTCGCTGCATCTTGCTGAAGACTCGAAGTAATGAATGGAGGTAGTGGATTTCTCCTAACTTGTCTGTGTTCTACTGTGTTTACAGTATATTGCCTTGATTCAATTTGTTCAACTAAGTCTTTTGTTTCTTCTTTGTCCTTAATATCAAATTTTTCTAGCTTTTTACTGTCATAGTGGCTAAGCATAGCAAAAAAAGTTTCGCTTTTTCTATTTTGCATTTCTGCCTTTATGCTCCAATACTCTTGTGATATAAATTTACTAATTTCATTTTCTCGTTCACATATAAGCTTCAATGCAACAGATTGCACTCGCCCCGCAGATTTGCTTCCAGACAATTTTGTCCACAGCAGTGGTGACAAGCTAAACCCAACCAGATAATCCAAAGCTCTACGTGCTTGTTGCGCGCGTACTAAGTCCATATTCATTCCACGTGGATTCTCTATCGCCTCTTGCACCGCCCTTTTCGTTATCTCATTAAAGACCACTCTATAAATGTTGCTTTTATCATTGATTGCTTTCTTCTCCTTTAGTACCTCTATTACATTCCAAGCTATTGCTTCCCCTTCCCTATCTGGATCTGTTGCAAGGTATATATCTGATGTTTGACTTGCCTCCTTTACCAGCTCTTTTACATATTTTTCTGCTTTTTCAACAATCTCGTACTTTATGGCAAAATTATTATCTGGATCAACAGAACCATCCCTCACTGGAAGATCTCTTACATGTCCAAAAGACGCAACAACTTTAAACTCTTTACTTAAATATTTACTTACCGTCTTTGCCTTCGCAGGCGACTCAACTATCAATAACGCCATATTATTATATTAGTACTTAAAGATAATATGTTGAGAAATATATGATGAAAAGTAAAAAAATGTTTTAATGGGTCCCTTTGATTTTATGAAGTGGGTTATGGAACGTTTTCAGAAACCTCTTGGACTTTACTATTTTAAGCAACTTTGATGACCCATCACAATAGTATACGATTGCAGTAACAATAAGATAAACAAACCCCAATTGCTGTTCCCACTGCTAACATTTCTAGTTAAACTGCAATAGCTACCTCCAAAGCGATTCCTATTATTGCTAGTGCAGAAGCAGCCACAATGGGTAGTTTGCTCCCTTTTTTACTTTGTAAATTTAGCTATTGATCATTATTCTTAACATTACTTATACCAATTCTCATTACTAACAAGTCAAATAAGTGACGCTGCAAAGTTGTTTAATTACAGAGTGAGAGAGAGGTAATAAATTTGCACAAAGTGCTCTCAAGTAAAACAATTGCATCACAGACTTCATTACACAAAATGTCCTATTTTATATGCAACCAAAGTCTCTAAATAAGATTGAGCTCAGGTAAGTATAGTGATTGGTATATAATCTCGATATTTTTAGGTACCTTTAAATTTTTTGACTTATTCTAACCAGCACAATTCACGACAAGAAAGGCTTCTTGCGCTCTTAAATATTGTAAAATCTGTTCAAGAAACACATTCATACAACCAGTATTGATACTCGGTGCAAATAAGCTAGAACTCTCTCCATTTCTAGTACTAAGACTAACTCCCACTGTATAAGAAACGAATAGATAACAATAGAAAAGAAGCCATACTGAAGCAAGTAAAGTAGCAAAGTCTAAATGGCATTGAAATCAAAATTATCGAATGAAAAAGCTGTGGGATCAGCAAAAGAAATATTAAAGAAAGTGTGAATAACGTATATGTTGCAAAAAACTAAATGCTACAATTGCAGCAAAAAAGCACAATATAATAACTATAGCAAAAACATGTTGCATTTCAAGGACAGCACCAACTGCATGGATAAAGCACCTAAAACTTGAAAGAGAAGAAAACTGTTTGCCCCTTCTCAATTTTGTAGAAAAACTAGATTGAACAGAGCTAATTTAAACAAGTTGAAGTATGGATACAAGAAAACCCTAACACTATCATTAAAGAAATGAGAATAAGAATCTAGGAAAATTTGGCTTGAATGTCAGCAAGTCTGCAATACACCATAATATGCAAAAAATGAAGTTTTCGTATATCACGTCAAGATCAATTCACAATGAACAAGGTAAAGGTAGACAGGAAGAGTTTAAAAAAACTTAATAAGACTATTGGCAAGTACCCTGAATAAGAGTTATTCATCTTTGATGAACACATTGGAAAGTTGGATACGAGTGATTTAAAAAGGGCGTTAGAACACAGTTAAAGTAAAAAATTAGGTAGACAAAATTTTTATCTCTACAGCGCAGTTAATCCTAGAAATGGAGAGAGTTCTAACTTATTTGTACCGAATGTCAACACTGATTGTACGAATATATTTCTTAAATAAATGCCACAATATTCAAAAACACGAGAATCTTTTCTTGTCATGGATTGTGCTAGTTGGAATAAGTCAAAAAATTTAAAGGTATCTAAAAACATCGAGATTATATACCAATCACTATACTTACCTGAGCTTAATCTTATTTAGAGACTTTAGTTGTATATAAAACAGAACATTTTGCGCAATAAAGTCCATAGTATAATTGCTTTGCTTGAGAACGTTTTGTGTAAATTTATTACCTCTCCTTTTTACTCCACAATTAAACACTTCGCAATGCCACTTATCTGACCCACTAATAATGAGAACTAGTATAATACCATGGTTTTCTTGTATCCATACTTTAACCTGTTCAAATTAACTCTGATTCAATCTAGTTTTTCTACGAAGTTGAGAAGAGGCAAACAGTTTTCTTCTCTTTCAAGTTTTAGGTGCTTTACCCATGCAGTTAGTGCTGTCCTTGAAATGCAACATGTTTTTGCTACTGCTGCTATACAGCAGCTAGTTTTTTGCAACATATGCATTATCTTGCACTTTCTTCTAAGTTTCCTTTGCTAATTCCATAACTTTTTCATCCAATAACTTTGATTTCAACGCCATTTAAACCTCGCTACTTTACTTACCTCAGCAAGGCTTCTTTTCCATCATTGTCTATCCATTCCTTGCACAGTGGGCACTGGTATAAGGGGTATTTAATCTATACAGGTCAGCAGAATGTCTCACATATGAAAGTTAAACTTGTGCCAATAAATAAAATAGATCAGACATTCTATGAAGATCTTTGAGTCATCGCAGCAAAACTATAGGCACACATGCCCAAATAGGTAAAAATAGGCTAACATACTTAAATCTACTATACATGGCACGCGGACGGAATGGGATTCGAACCCATGGCACGCTTACCACGTACGTCAGTTTTCAAGACTGGTGCCTTAAACCGCTCGGCCATCCGTCCACTTCTTTTTTATCACAATATTTGATTTCAAACAACCTATAAAAGTTTCACTTGCCTACACAGAAGCTATTAAATATATCATCCAATATTTCTTCAACATTAATAATCCCGGTTACTGCACCAAGTTCAGACGCAGCAAGCCTTAAGTCTTCAGATATTAACTCAATTGGATTGTTTATATTAAAACGTTGCAAATGTTCTATAGCTTTCTGCATGCAATTCCTATGCCTTTGCCGGGTAATTACAGGAACATCCCTATCATAGCCAAAATTTTCCTCTATCTTTTCTCTAATCACATAGATTAGCTTCTCTGTGCCTATTCCTTTTAAAATAGAAACAGGTAAAAAATCTATGTCGTTAACTTTTACATCGCAATCATTGATAACATCGTCAGCTTTGCTCAACACGTAAATAGTATTACTACTCATAACATTGCAATCAATGTTATAACGCTGTTCAAAAGGGAATAGCTCTATCCTTAAATCAGCTTCACAAGATTTCTTTTTCGCTCGACCTATACCTTCTAATTCCATTGGATCTGAACTCTCACGAATTCCAGCAGTATCAGAAAGAATGATTGGGTATCCACCAATGTCAATATGAGCTTCAAGCACGTCTCTTGTTGTGCCTGCATATTCAGAAACAATAGCAATATCGCGCCTGGCCAAGAAATTAAATAGCGTTGACTTACCAACATTTGGTTTGCCAGTTATTACAATATGCAAACCCTCACGCAATCTTTCGCCACGTCTATTATCATTCAAATACTCTTGCATCGACTGCACAAGAGTTTGCACCTCATTACTGACTCTTTCCAATTCCTTTCTTTCTGTTGCAACATCCTCTGGAAAGTCTATATAAGCTTCAATTTTGGACTGCACTGCTATTAATCTCTGCCTCCAACTACTATATAGCCTTTCCAATTCTCCTGACATCTGCTTAATTGCTTGTTTAGCTTGCATCTTTGTTTCAGCATCAATTAAATCTGCAATTCCTTCTATCTGCGTTAAGTCAAATTTGCCATTCAGAAAAGCCCTGAGAGAGAATTCCCCAGGTTTAGCTATGACAAAAATTTTCGACAATTCCTCAAAAATGACCTTTATTACTGCTTTGCTTCCGTGCACTTGCAATTCTATAACATCTTCACCGGTAAAGCTGTTTGGAGCAGGAAAATAAATTGCTATTCCATTATCAATCAACTGACCAGAACTATCATATAGATCAACCAAAGTAGTAAACCTTGGTTTAATATTTTTCTTAACATGAAAATGATTTAAAGCTTTAAGCGCACGATTACCTGAAATCCTGATTACTGCAACTCCTGACTTGCCAAATACGGTTGATAAGGCGAAAATAGTTTCGTCCGTGTTCATCATACATAAATTAGTTTATCTCTCAACAATGTTACATTCAAGGAACCCAAATACCTAATTTTAAAATGCTAAAAATTTTTATTTGCTTTGCTAATTTATATTAATACAATAATGCTATATTAAGAAATCAAATATATTGATCCTACAAAAAATCTTTAAAGGTCACCCTAGTTGGCTAGTATCAATATTGATATTTCTACAGAATTGATTACGAACTAAATAACCTTGCTTATGCATAAAATATTAATTTTATTGTTGATAATATTACCAATTAAGTTGCTTGCAGTCAAAATTGAAATTATTGCAGACGTAAATGGTGAGCCAATTTCAAACTTAGACATTGAAAAACGTATTAATTTGATACATTCATTGTTTGGCGCTTACGGTGTTAATAAAAATGAACTAAAGCTTCAAATTTTGAAGCAGCTAATAGATGAAACTATCATTATCAACGAAGCACAACGATTAAATATAAAATTAGGTGATGAAGAATTAAACAATGCTGTCATGTTATTCCTAACTCAAAGTTTTAAACTCAAGGACAATGAAGTTGATCAACACGTAAAAGAGCACAATATAGACCTTAACATTTTAAAGAAGCAAATAGAATGTCAGCTCTTGTGGAGCAAAATTATTGAAGCAAGAATCATGCTATTCATTAAAATAAGCAACAAGGAAGTAAACGACGCAAAAGCACAAAGAGAAAAGCCGGATTATCTTATCACGTTCCAAGAGTTTGTAATTCCCAATCAGAAAGACATAGATATTTACGGTATAGCTGAAGATTTAGCAGAAAAATTACGCAATAGTAGTGACGGCTTCATTCCAGATGCTCCAATAAAGATACGCAAAGCAACTGTTAATTTAAACCAACTAAAAAGCAACCTCAAGAGCATTTTAGAAGGATTAGAAACTGGCGACATAGCAGGTCCAGTCAGTTCCAGTGAAGGTTATTCTATTGTAAAGGCAATAGAGAAAGTACAACTTAATCATGCAATGCTGGAAAGCACTCTAAAATTAAAACAGATTGTGGTTAAAGACTCAGAAAGCCTATTAGATACCCTCAAGCAACAAAAAGTTAATTGCTTAAACTTTGATGAATTGGCAGATAACCTTAATTTGCCAAGCGCAAAAGAATTTGAAATAAAAATGCGGGATTTAAATCCTAATTTACAGGCTTTATTTAGCAAAACAAGTGTAAATGAAATAATAGAATCCAGAGAAAATAGCATTGTAAGGTTAATGATGTTGTGTGATATCAAAGATAACGCAGTAGACACAGAAGCGATTAAACAGCAAATATATCAACAAAAAATTATGACACAAAGCAACTTGCTATTGGATAACTTACGTAAAAATGCAGCTGTCAGTTATCAATACAGTTAAGATATAACTAAAGTAACTTATGCTACTTATTAGCAGCACAGTGTAGTGTTGCACTAGCTATGGTAAAAATATCACTCCCTTATTACCTATAACATTTCATCCGCTGATACTTGGATCAATACATTTATACACACTTTTTCTTCTCAGTCATAAAAGTAATAGTTTCCAACTGCAAAACTAGTTACAGGAAGATGGCACACACCTTTATCCTACCATACTCTTGATCTAACAGAAACATGATTTCCTTGCTACTTATAATACTGGCCTAGTATAATACACGTCTTTTAGCTTATCACTCAGTTCATCATTCACTACCAAGTTAGCACTCCAAATTACCGACCACCAGTGAGCGCAATTTTCATAATCTCATTTTTTGTGTTTATCATAAAAAAATTTGTTACTATTCATATCCTTATATGATGTTGTAGATAACCGCCCCCTGCGTATTCCCCACATAATCACATCACTGATATTTTTCGCCTTGCATAGGCTATTACCATAAAAGATTTCCTAATTCTATATTAACTGCAACAACAGCAAGTTACTTGTTGCTATTAATATGTTAAGCTTTACTACCGGAGTAGTTGCACATCCGTAAGTTGAGTGTTTAAAATATTTGTAGAAGGTAACTTATAACACCAATTTTCATTATCAATAGGTCAAATAAGTGATACTGTAGAGTTGTTTAATTGCATAGTGAAAAAGAGAAGTAATAAATTTGCACAAAGCACTCCCAAGCAAAGTAATTGCATTACAGACTTTATTACGCAAAATGCTCTGTTTTATATACAACCAAAGTCTCTCAACAGGATTGAATTCAGGTGAGTATGTTAGGTATATAATCTCAATATCTTTAGGTGTCTTTAAATCTTTTAACTTATTCCAACTAGCACAAGCCATGACAAGAAAGGCTTCTCATGTCCTTAAATATTGTGACATTTGTTTTAAAATACATGTATACAATCAGTGTCAACACTCGGTACAAATAAGCCAAAATTCTCTCCATTTCTAGGATTAACTACACTATAGAGACAAGAACTTTATCTGCCTAATTTTACTTTAGCCTGTGTTTTAACGCTCTTTTTAAACCCCCGTTCCAACTTTCGAATGTGTGCCAAACCGCAATTCATCAAGGATGAATAACTCTTGTTCAGGATGCTTATACTAATTCCCATTTAAAAGAAACGGATAGACAATAATGGAAAAGAAACCATACTGAAGTAAGCAAAGTAGCGAGGTTTAAATAGCGTTGAAATCAAAATTATCAAATGAAAAAGTCGTGGAATCAACGAAAGAAACGCTGGAGAAAGTGTGAAACAACACATGTGTACAAAAGAACTAAATACTATAATTGCAGCAAAAAAGCACAGTATAACAGTTGTAGCAAAAATATGGTGCATTTCAAAAATAGCATTGACCACATGGACAAAGCACCTAAAATTTAGAAGAGAAGAAAAATTGTTTGCTCGCTCTCTCAACTTAGTAGAAAAATTAGATTGAATCACAGTCAATTTGAACAAGTTGAAGTATGGATACAAGAAACCCTAATATTACCATTAAAGAAATAAGAATCCAGGAAAATTTAGCTTGAATGTCAGTAAGTCTGCAGTAACATGCAAAAAATGAAGTTTTCGTATATTACGCCAAGATCAATTCACAATGAACAAGATAAAGGCAGACAGAAAGAGTTAAAAAAATTAATGAGATTATTAGTAAGCATCCTAAACAAGAGTCATTTTTCTTCGATGAATCGCCACACATTTGAAAGTTGGCACGGGTGATTTAAAAAGAGCGTTAAAACACAGGCTAAAGTAAAATTAGGCAGATAAAGTTCTTGTCTCTATAGTGTAGTTAACCCTAGAAATGGAGAGAGTTCTAGCTTGTTTGCACCGAATGTTAACACTGATTATATGAATATATTTCTTGAACAAATATTGCAATATTTAAGAACACGAGAAGCCTTTTTTGTTATGGATTATGCCAGTTAGCATAAGCCAAGAAATGGAAAGGTACCTAAAACTATCGAAATTATATACCTACCTACCATACTCACCTGAGCTCAATCTTATTGAGAGACCTTGATCGTATATAAAACAGAACATTTTGCGTAATAAAATCTGTAATACAATTGCTTTGCTTGAGAACACTTTGTGCAAATTTATTACTTCCCTTTCTCACTCCGTAACTAAACAAGTCTGCAATGTAACTTATTTGATATATTAACAATGAGAATTAGTATAAGACCACAACTTTTTCCTATCTTTACCAAAAGCTACTAACTTTCCATTTAAAAACAGAACTATGAGTTTATCGCGTATAACTACAGAAGATGCGCAATTTGACCTTGTCGCTTGATTACTATCATCATGACCTATCTTATGATAGGGACCAGATTATACTATCATTCTCTATGTCCAGTAAGTACAAGCAGTCGTCTAAAGTTAAAACTGCTAGTCTAGCATTGAAAGTTATAGAGTTTTCTCTCACCAGAGACTTTAACTCCTTTTTCCACATAACCGTGGTTTCATTTATTGCATATAGCACATTATCTATTGCTAAGCAAATTTTACGACAACAGCCTACTATAAGTAGCGTCCACTCTACCAATTGTTTTATGACTATCAGATAAATCCAATTTTTTGTCTTCCCATCTTGGGTAATACAATACCCAATCATCACCGATAACCAGATCACGGTTTTTCGTGAATGGGGTTAGTCCTATATAACCTCAAGAAAACTCTTTACTTAGATTATTCCACAGGTGATGCTTATTCCATAAAGGTTTTTCAGAAAGGTTACTTATATATATGCAAAAGATTATTACTACAGCACAGCTTACCCCGCTTACCACCTGCTTTGAACAAGCACCCACCACAAAATTTAATGAGAGTCCCATTTTACAGTGTTTAAATCTATTCCTTCTTGCACCATTTCCCAAAGTGGGCTCATTTCTCTTAGCCGCTCTATATTTTTAGTAATAAGATCTGCTGCATATAAAATTTCGTCTTTAGTTGTAAATCGGCCAAGGCCAAATCTAATTGATGAATGTTCAAGGCCGTTACCACTGTTTAGTGATCGTATAACATAGGAAGGTTCAAGAGATGCAGATGTACATGCAGAACCAGAACTTACCGCCAAATCCTTGATTGCCATGATGAGAGATTCACCTTCAATATAGGGAAAACTTAAGTTCAAATTGCCTGGAATTCTATTCTCATAATCACCATTTAAAACAACATCAGGAAATGCTTCTTTTATTTTATTGTATAAAATGTCCCTCAACTCTTCTAATTTAGTTGCCTCTTTTTTCATCTCCTCTTTAGCAATACGCGCTGCTTCACCAAAACCAACTGCAAGAGGGCTTGGAACTGTTCCAGAACGCATACCCCTTTCTTGTCCTCCACCACTAATCAATGGCGTTAGCCTAACACGAGGACTTTTTCTACGAACATACAACGCACCTATTCCCATGGGTCCATAAATTTTGTGGCTAGTAAGGCTCATGAGATCAACGTTCATTTCATTCACATCTACTGGAACTTTTCCAAAACTTTGAGCAGCATCTGTGTGGAAAAATACGTTATGCTTCCTGCATATTGAACCAATTTCTTTTATAGGCTGAATTACTCCAATTTCATTATTTACCATCATCACTGAAATCAGAATTGTTCTATCAGTTATTGCCTCTTCAAGTTTAGACAAATCTATAATTCCATTTTGCTTAACAGGCAAATATGTAACTTTAAATCCTTCATTCTCCAGATACCGACAAGAATCCAGAACGCACTTATGCTCCGTGCAAACAGTTATTAGATGATCTCCTTTATTTTTATAAAAGTGAGCAACACCCTTGATTGCCATGTTATTTGACTCAGTTGCACCTGAGGTAAAGATAATTTCCTTGCTATCGGCATTTACCAGATCAGCAATGTGCCTTCTCGCTTTTTCCACTACTTCTTCAGCAGCCCAACCAAACGAATGGCTGCGAGAATGTGCATTACTGAACTTACCAAAATAAGGTATCATCACCTCTAAAACACGAGGATCTACTTTAGTAGTAGATTGATAATCAAGAAATATTGGCAATTTCACTTTAGCACTGTGTGCTTTCTTATTTTCTACATTCATAGTCAGTATAAAAGTTTTAAGCATAGAAGTTATAGTTTTTCATAGCACTAAAAATTAATTTTTTCAAGATATAATCTTACCTCAAGTATAAAATACTGATGTACAAACGTTGTCATACTAATTTCCACTATACTAAGGAACGGATAGACAATAGAAGAAGCCATACCGAATTAAGCAAAATAGTGGTGGTTAAATAACGTTGAAATCAAAATTATTGGATAAA
>NZ_WQMO01000002.1 GCF_013366805.1 Wolbachia endosymbiont of Litomosoides brasiliensis | reverse complement strand
ACATTTATTCAAGAAATATATTCATACAATCAGTGTGGACACAATTCTGGTACAAATAAGCTAGAACTCTCCCCGTTTTTAGGGTTAACTGCGCTGTAGAGATAAAATTTTTTGTCTACCTAATTTTACTTAACCTGTATTCTAACACCCTTTTAAACCACCCGTGCCAACTTTCAAATGTGTGCCTAAATTGCAATTCATCAAAGATGAATAACCTTGTTCCGGATATTTACCAATAGTTTCATTAATTTTTTTTAACCCTTCCTCTCTACCTTTATCTCGTTCATTGTGAATTGATCTTGACGTAATATACGCAAACTTCATTTTTTGCATATTACGGTGTACTTTAGACTTGCTGATATTCAAGTCAAATTTTTTCTGTATTCTTATTTCTTTAATGGTAATATTAGGGTTTTCTTGTACCCATACTCAACTTGTTCAAATTGACTCTGACTCAACTTAGTTTTTCTACGATGTTGAGAGTGAGTAAACAATTTTTCTTTTTTTTAAAGTTTTAGATGCTTTATCAATGTAGTTAGTACTGTTCTTGAACAGCATTAGTTTTTTCTTGCAACACATGTGTTATTTTGCACTTTCTCCAGCATTTCTCTTGCTAATTCCACGACTCTTTCATGCAATAATTTTGATTTCAATACCATTTAAACCTCGCTATTTTATTTACTTCAGCTAGGCGTTGTGAAAACGCAAAATGCATATAGTATAAAAATTAAAAAATGAGACGTCAATTACGTTATACCCTGTCGTTTAATTTGCACAGATGAAGGTACTGAACACTTCCAGCTCCATGACAAAGGGACCTGCAAGATTTTGGTCAAGTAATCTTTGCATTCCCATGAGTAACTTGGAAAGCGCCATTCTAGTGGACTCAAATAGCGTTTATGAATTTAGTAATGAGATTACTTTTTTAACTTTATTGAAGTAAAAAACTGATTCCCATTACGGTAAATGAGCAACATTATTGAATCCTTGCTGCTTTTCTTTATTGCTAAGTCAACTTGTTTTTGAAAATCTTCAGTATTTTCTATATCTACTCCATCTAATTGAATAATGATGTCTCCTTTTTTGATACCACGTAGTGTAGCGTTGCTGTTACTATCTACATTGGTAACTATCACACCTTTTGTAGGCGTGCCATTTTTACTTTCTTTTGGCTCTTTTGGTAGATTGGAGACAGTTAAACCAGTTATATAATCAGATGTTGACCTATTTTCTTCTGTGTTACCACCTTGGCTATCATTTGCAGATTCTTCGATAACAACTTTGACATTAACTTCTTTGCCTTTTCTCAATAACTTAATCTGCACTTTTTTCTCAGGTTCGGTTCTTGAAACCATTTGAGGTAGTTGTGTCATTCTATCAATTTTTTTACCATCAAATTCTAATAATATATCACCTACTTTAATACCACCTCTTTCTGCAGGACTATCCTTCACTATGTTTGCAACCAGTGCACCTTTTACGTCTTTTAAACCTAAGGACTCAGCAAATTCTCTTGTTATAGGCTGGACTTGTACACCAAGCCAACCGTGTTTTATTTTTTTACCACTTTTTAATGTATCAATAATAGATATAGCTAGATTAGATGGTATAGCAAAACCTATACCCACATTACCACCAGACTCGGATGGGGAATAAATAGCAGTGTTAATACCTATAACTTTTCCATTTAAATCAAATAATGGCCCTCCAGAGTTGCCCCTATTGATTGCAGCGTCAGTTTGAATAAACTCACTCGTGGTGCCAATACTAATGTCCCTGGACCTTGCAGATATAATTCCTGTGCTCACAGAACCACCCAAACCAAATGGGTTGCCTATTGCCATGACCGTATCACCAACTCTTGCTTTATCGGAATTACCAAACGTTACAAAAGAAAAGTCTTTGTCAGCTTTGATCTTAAGCACAGCTAGGTCAGTTCTTGCATCGTAACCCAAAACTTCTGTTTTGAAATAAGTGTTATCATTCATAGTAACTGTGATATCTTGGGCGTTTTTAATAACGTGATAATTGGTTACTATAGTTCCACTTTTATCTATAATAAATCCAGAGCCAAGCAACACCACTTCTCTGTTGATGCTAGGGTTTCTGTCTGTAAAAAACTGATCAAAATGCTCAAAAAACTCTCTAAAATCGTCAAAGAAATTGTTTCTTGGTGCAAAAGGGGTTTTAGTTCTATTGTTACTTTCTTGCTTAACTATTTGCTCACTTGAGATGTTTACAACTGCAGGAATAAGTTCTTCCACTAGATCAGCAAGTCCTTGATTACAATTGCATACATGGGTGTTAGTGTCTGGGACCTTTTTTGCACTCCAATCAAACATATCAGCATACGAGGAAAATGAAATCAAGAAATATGCAAATATAGATAAAACCTTACTTTTCATAGACTATTTCCATCCCTTATTCAAAATATTTAAGAAATTATTATTTGGTGAAAGTATAAATTTAGTATTGTTTTCAGCAAATGATTTGCTGTAAGCTCTCATAGAACGATAAAAGTTAAAAAATTCTTCATCAGCTTTAAATGCACTATTATAAATTCTAGTTGCTTCAGCATAACCACGACCTCTTATTTCATAAGATTCTCTTACTGCACTAGCAATAATTTCCCTTTTTAGTTTATCAGCTTTTGATCTAATTTCCTGCCCTGCTTGCTCTCCTTCTGCTCTGATCTCTTTTGCTTCTTTTTCTCTTTCAGTTTGCATGCGTCGAAATATTGCAGAGCTGTTTTCTTCTGGTAAATCTGCTCTCTTAATCCTGACATCTATTATTTCTATACCAAACTTTTCAGCTTCAGAGTAAACTCCACGCTGAATTAATTGCATGACTTCTGATCTTTTTTCGTTCAATAAACTAATTAATGAAAACCTCCCTATATTTTCTCTTATATGAGCTTCCATGATTGGATATAATCTTCTGACTAACCCTGATTCATTTCTCACAGTTTGGTAGAAAGTGATAGGATCTGCTATTCTATATTTTGCATAAGCATCTACTATGACACGTTTTTGATCTGCAGTTATCACTTCCCTTGGAGTTTTGTCAGGACTTAAATCTAAAACTCTCTTATCAAGAAATTCTACGTTGTTTATAAGTGGTAACTTAAAATATAAGCCGCTTTTTCTAATGTCTCGTACAACTTTACCCAGTTGTATAACTATTGCTTGCTTTGTTTCTTGTACAACAAATATTGAATTAGACAGAGCGATCAACAGGATAGCAAATATGGAAACAAAGGCAATTTTAATGTTACTACGCATGATTATTTTCCCAAATTTATAAGAGGTAAATAAGAAAACATACCCTTCAAATCGTCAGTGACAACAACTTTATCCACTTTATTAAAGATATCTTCCATAGTTTCAAGATAAATACGATTCTTAACAAGAGAAGGATTTTGCTTGTATTCCTCATAAAGAGATAGAAAGCGATTTGCATTACCTTTTGCTTCATTTATTATTTCATTTTCATATGCTTCTGCATCTAGTTTTATCTTTATTGCCTCACCCTTTGCTCGAGGTATAATATCATTGCTGTAAGCATATGCCTCATTTATAGTACGCTCTTTATCTGCACGAGCACTTTGTACATCTCTAAATGAGCTAATTACTTTTTCTGGTGGATCGATTTTTTTCATTTGGACGGACAAAATTTCTATACCCATTTGATATCCGTCAAGAATTTGTTGTAATAAAATTCTAGTGTCTCTGGAAATTTCAGCTCTACCTTGACCTTCAAGTGCAAAAGAAATCGTATTTTTGCCTATTATCTCTCTCATAGCACTCTCGGCAGCATCTTTAACACTGAAACCAGGTTTATAATCCCGTACTTTGAATAAATAATCCTTAGCATCCCTAACGCGCCATTGCACCTCAAAGTTAACGTTGACTATATTCTCGTCTCCAGTGAGCATCACACCTTCGCCGCGATCTATGTCTCGCCCATAAGAGCTACTTATTCCGATTTCTTCGCGGTTTACTTCCTTAACGTTTACTTTAAAAACCTTGCCGATAGGGTAGGGGAAGTGATAACGCAAGCCAGGTGTTTCCGTGTTGGAGTATTTACCAAATGTAAGTTCTATGCCTTCTTCACTTGGATGGACAATATAGAAACCAGCACAAGCGTAAAATAATAAAATAATGAAAATAATGAGATAAGGTTTTTTGCTGCCATTTCTTGTTAAACCGATAAAAAAGCACCTTATTTTGGATATAGCTTTACTTAAAATATCTTCATTATTAGGAGTTTTATTCCCCACCGGTTTTTTTCCAAGGTTCCAAGGATTATGCTCATCAAACATAACGATTAATTCTATAATTAATACACTAGTATTACTTCTTTAATAAGAAAATGCAAACATAAATTACTTTTGTTTGCGAGTTAATTATCAGAATGAAAGACGTGGTCGTACACTTCCTTTCCTCTGTTGTGATATGATTGACTCTATGGAACTTTCTGGTCTTATTTTAAATCCCTTGTTGTTGTTCTTTGAGTGAACTGCGTTTCATGCAGGTGAGGATAATTTAGATAATAAAACTATTGTTAGAACTGCAATAATTAAGAAAAAGAATGCCCTTTTTATGTATTGCATGAGTACTTTAGTTCGGAGAGCATTTAACCTAATTTTTTAGGCCACAGAAAAACACTTCAAGCAAAACTATTGAAGATGAATAAACACTAATGGCCCAGTTAATACTAACTTAAGAATTGAAGGTGTACAATATAAATATGTTTGATTGATAGTGAGGTTCAAAGTGTTACTTAGTCAAGAAATAAATTCAAATTCTGTTGAAGTACAGAAACTTCAACAAATAAATAGCATTACACTTTCTTCAGATGATTTGTTACAACAAATGCAATCATTGGAGAAGAGGATAAAATCATTAGAAGTAACGAACAGAGTAATCCTTGGTTTGTTTATAGGTACGTTAGCAGCAACCGTGACAATAGGAGCTGGTTTTGCAATTGCATCAGCTCCAATAATTGCAGGCAGTATAGTAGGTGGAGTACTTGCAATTTTAGCACTTGCAGCGCTTGGTGTAACTTTGTATAAATGCAGGGCACGAGTAGAAGCAGGCTTCAGGTATGCTGCAGAAAAAACAATTGAGGGGGTAAAATATATTGGAGGACAAATTAAAGATAGTGCTGTGCGTACTAAAGACTCAGTGAAAGAAGCTGTGAGTTCTATGGAACAAGCAGCAAGGGAGGGAACTAGTTCTGCGTTAAAAGCAATGGGGTACAAGCTAGGTGACTTAGGTGCGAGTATGTCTAATTTAGATAGCATCCCGTATTCAATAGGGCTGCAAAATTCAACGGTTATTTTTAAAACCGAAGAAAAAACGAGAAATTTCAATACTATAAAAGAAATGTTTATTAAGGAGGTTTTTGGAGATAAAGCTAGTGATAGCTCTGTTTTAGTCAAAAAAGTATTCTCTGAATTAAAGGGAAAGATATTGGAAAAAGCTTACTCTGTTGATGGTCAGCAAAGTTTTAAAGAAAAACAGTTAATCAGTCAATTAGGGTATCAAGCAGGTTTTGTTAGCAAATTAAACTCTAGGAAGTTGCAAAATCTGTTGACTCAAGATAACAATAATCTTTATGAAATTTTTTCTGAATATCATGATGAGATTAAGAGAATTGTTAAAGAGCGTAAAACAGAGCACAAACTTTTAGAAGGCATTAATGGAACGGCAAAAAGTCATGGTGAAAGCAGAAGAGATTCAACGCAATCTAGTTTATCAAGAAGCAATTTATTTAGTTCTATAGGAGCTGACGGTACTGTTAACGGTACAGCAGAATTGTTGAATTCTGGGAAGCATAGAAAAGTACAATCTTCTAGTAGATTTTTAAAATGGTTATCGTGGAATAAAGGAAGTAAAGCACCAGAAGAAGCTACTAACATTGAGTATCAAGTTCTTCCTGTATCAGATATACCAGCCAGAGAAATAGGAAAGAGTGCTTTTTATGGTACTCCTCTTCCAGCTGAAGATGCTGATAAGATTGCAACAGTCAACCCCAACCTTTTTAGAAGCAACTTATCTAATAGTTTAAATGATTCTTCTGTGCTTGTTCCAGTAGCTCTACCACAAGTATCAAAAGGGCTTTCTCTGAGCTCCTTGAGTTCTGATGGTGGAATGGGTTCTGGTCTTTTTATGCTGGAAAAACAAAGTCTTTTTCCGGAAGACTTAGCTAAAGCTCGTGCAAGCTTAAAAAGCACAGGTTTTTTGGACAAATTGATGGGACAACAGCCTTCTACTTCTGCGATAGCAGTAGAAGATACAGGTGAAGACTTCAAAAGAGATAAACCTACTACAAAGTTTAGTCAACCTAAGGCTGAAAAACCAGATGTAGAGGTGTTATATCTCTAAACAAAATACTTGCTTTCTGCAAAGGATGTTGCTTGGTGAGTGACATCCTTTTTTTGTTTTTCTAATCAAGGATTTGATTATAAGAAATTTCTAAATTCCAGCGTTGCGTGCTGAAACAACAGGATTTAAAAAAAAGTCTCTTCTATTTTCTCTTGATAAATTAATCTAAGTGAGGTATATTAACAGTGCGTTTATGTAGATTCTAATGAACAGTTTAGTTTTAGTTTATATAACTTTTTCAGGTATAAAGGAGGCTAAAACTGTTTCTGAAGCATTATTAAGCAAGAGGTTAATTGTATGTGCAAATATATTTCCTAAAGTAAATTCTCTTTATTTATGGAAAGGTGAAATTAACAGTAGTTGTGAAGTAATAACAATTATGAAAAGCAGAAGTGGTCAAGTTGATAAAATTATAGAAAAGATTGAGGCGATGAGTTCTTATGATCAGCCAGCTATTGTGATAATACCTATAGAAAAAGTAAATAAATCTTTTGCTAATTGGGTTAATAATATTATTGATGTGAGTAGTATTGGGGTGTAGCCAAGTGGTAAGGCAGCGGTTTTTGATACCGCCATTCGAAGGTTCGAATCCTTCCACCCCAGCCATATTAAGGGTGGTGTGGAATGATATCACTTTTCTATAAATTAAGTTTATTAAATTATATATTAGGCAGCTTAAAGGATATAGTTGTAAAGCTGTTTCTCCTTATAGTGTATCTTTATGTATCCAGCATTATGCTCATGTTTCTCAGCAATGGCTTTTGGTATGCTGTGGAATTTAGTTCTTTAAAAAATGCATTTTACCATCTGTTTCAATATTGTAAGTGGTATTATGGTAGCAGAGAAAATCTAGGTTATGGGGTTTCTTTTAGAATGTTAGTAGCACTTCTTGCTCCACATTTTTTCTATAGATTGTTTCTTACCACAGGCTGGAAGTCTTTTCTGAAGGAAAAGATGATACAAATGCTTAAATTTATGATTACAGGCAAAAGGAGTGATGGAGTGAGTCACCGTAATAAACTAAGTGCCAGCAGTTATGGTTGTAGCAGCAAGAGCAATTACGGTAATAACAGCCGTTATAGTTGCAATGATGAACATCATTCTCAAGATGAAAAACGGAAAGTAAATATGATAAAGCAGCTATTGGTTAAAGATATAGAGGAAGCTATAGATAAAAGACTGCATGATATTTTTTTTAGCAAAAAAGGCAAATCTCGTTAAGTATGTATAGGAACTTTATCTGATTTTAGCAGGGCTTTTCTTGGTTAAAGTATGATAACCAAGAAATTGCTTTACGTTACTGGAAGTAAGTAAAATAACAAGATTTAGATAGCATTAAAATCAAAGTTGTTGGATGAAAAAGTCGTGGAATCAGCAAAAGAAACGCTGAAGGAAGTGTGAAATAACACATATGTTGTAAAAAGAAGCTAAATGCTGTAACTGCAGCAAAAAGTTATAGTATAACAGCCGTAGCAAAAATATGTTGCATTTCAATAATAACATTGACTACATGGGTAAGTACTAAAACTTGGAAGAAAAGAGAAATTGCTTGTTCCCATCAACGTCATAGAAAAACTAGATTGGAATCATGGCCAATTTAAATGAGTTAGAGTATGGGTACAAAAAAGCCTAATATTACTATTAAAGAAATGAGATGAAAATCCAGGAAAAATTTTACTTGAATATCAGCAAGTCTACAGTACACTATAATATGTAAAAAATGAAGTTTCGTACAATTACGTCAAGACTAATTCACAATGAATAAAAAAGGTAGACAGGAAAAGTTTTGAAAAAAAACTTAATAAGACTATTGATAAATATCCTGAATAAGAGTCATTTTTCTTTAATGAACTGCAGTTTTGCACACATTCGAAAGTTGAACATGAGTGGTTAAAAGGGGGGCATTAGAATGCAGGTTTAAAGTAAAATTATAGAAAATTTTTATCTCTATAGTGCAGTTAATCCTAGAAATGGAGGGAGTTCTAGCTTATTTGTACCGAATGTCAACACTGATTATATGAATATATTTCTTGAACAAATGTCACAATATTTAAGAATAAGAGAAGCCTTTTCTTATCATGGATTGCGCTAGTTGATATAAGTTAAAAAATTTAAAGTTACCTAAAAATATTGAGATTGTATACCCACCAGCATACTTACCTGAGTTCAATCCTATCGAGAGACTTTGGTTATATATAAAACAGAACATTTTGCATAATAAAGTCTATAATACAATTGCTTTGTTTGAGAGCACCTTGTGCAAATTTATCACCTCTCTTTTTTGCTCCACAATTAAACAGCTCTGTAATGTCACTTATTTGACCCACTAACAATAAAAACTGGTGTCTCATTAAGTTTTTAAAACTCTTCTTATCTACTTTTATCTTGTTCATTACGAATTGGTATTGGCGTAATATACGAAAACTTCATTTTTTGCATATTCCGATGTACTGTAAACTTGCTAGCATTCAAGGCCAAATTTTTCCAGGTTCTTTTCTCATTTCTTTAATAGTAATATTATGGTCTTCTTGTATCTATACTTCAATTTGCTCAAATTAACCCTGATTTAATTTTGCTACAGCTGTTACACCGTGCTCTTTTGCTGCCAATTACAGCATTTAGTTTTTTTTTGCAACGTATGCGTTATTTCACACTCCTTTCAACGTTTCTTTTGCTGATTCCACGACTTTTTCATCCAATAACTTTGATTCTAATGCCGTGTAGCTTCTTTTCCATTATTGTCTATCCATTTCTTAATATAGTAGGAATTAATATAAATTATTTCAGCTACAAGTTTTAAGAGAT
The DNA here is from genome assembly GCF_013366805.1 of Wolbachia endosymbiont of Litomosoides brasiliensis. Taxonomy (GTDB): domain Bacteria; phylum Pseudomonadota; class Alphaproteobacteria; order Rickettsiales; family Anaplasmataceae; genus Wolbachia. The sequence goes on along the minus strand of NZ_WQMO01000002.1, from coordinate 77,409 downwards.
TCACTAAGCAGGGAAGAGGCAAAAAAACTACTGTTAGCTAGTTATTCGCTGCCTATTTTAAAAATAGGAGTTTTTTACCGTCTCATGCTTTAACAAGCACACCTTAAACTTATGTTAGGTAAGTGCATACAGTGCAAAAAATTAAACAAAATGTGCTAAGTGCGTTGAGTTTTTTGTCGTTATTACCTGCATAGACTGAAGATAAATAGCTCCAATGTTGTAATTAAGAGAGCTATTAAAACCTGTCAAGCAATTTTTTGCATTTCTATAAGCTACCTGATGTTCGTGTAGTTGTGCGTTATATGCTGGAATAACATCAGTATAGCACAGTAAAATTTTATTTTTTACAGAGAAACTCTAAAGTCAGCAAATTTCCAATCAACAACAACCAAAGACCTCTCTAAAATGTCGATTTCTTCTATATTTGTAACTTTGTCACCCTGATCAAATGAGATTCGCAGAGATTTACTGCTATATTTTCTCTTTCCCAAGAAATTAGCCTGTTTAATTTTATATGAGATATAGTACCAAATATTTTTATCGAATTTAGATATCAATGTTGGTGATCCCAAAGTGTGAACTACTTTTTCTTTATCATCACCTACTTTTATCTTGCTGCGCAATTCAATACTAATGCCTGGAACTCCATGATTGTGAATAGTGTGACAGCTTGCTAAGAACAACAAAACAAAAAATGTTAGTACTCGCATCTCTGTTGATAAATTACTTAAAGCTACAATACACTAATAAACTACTTGTCGTCAAATTTTGTAAAAGTTAAATTGACTGATTTTTTATATCGCTTAATATAATATTTACTTCAGAAAATAATTAGGTGTTCTATGTTATTGTTAGAAGTAGATCCAATATATAAACCTTTTAATTACCCTTGGGCGTACGATGCTTGGTTATAGCAACAAAAGGATACATTGGATACCAGAAAAAGCCCAGCTTGCTGATGATGTGAGGGATTGAAAGGTTAAACTTTCAAGTGAGGCATTATTCAAATATATTTAAACCAACGGAAATATGTATATTGCAGCCTATTCTTGTCTTTTAGACATAATTAGCATGCCAGAAAGTGAGTATCAAGCATTTTTAAAATATGATATTATGAGAAAGAAATGTGAATATATGCTAAAATTTGAGGAGGGCAGCAAAAAACATGATAAAAAACATGTGGCTAAAATCCTGGTAGTATTCGGTGCCTTTACCAAAGGATTGTAACTGTTTGCATCATTTGCAATTTTGCTCAATTTTCAACGCTTTAGAAAAATGAAAGGTATGGGACAAGTAATTGCCTAGTCAGCACATGACGAAGCCTTGCACACTAATTCGATTATTAATTTATTCAATACATTTATTAAAGAGAACAATGAAGTTTGGAATGATGAGTTCAAAGGAACTATATTCTGCATGTCGCACTGTCATTGGACTTGAAGATAAATTCATAAAGCTTGCCTTTGACTTAGGAACGTTGAAGGGCTATCTGCAGAAGAGGTGTGCAATTACATATGCTATATAGCAAATAGAGATTAACGCAATTGAGCTGAAGCCCATATATGATATTAATGGCAATTCCCTTCTGTGGCTTGATGGAACACTAAATGGTGTTGAACATACGAATTTCTTTGAAAATGGAGTAACAGAATATAGCTGTGCAGCGGCCCAAGGTGCGTGGGAGGAAGCTTTTGCTAAAGATGATGCTAACAAAAGAGCGCTAATTAGTCTCTTTGCGTTACCTGCTATAATCTGGTTGGTTGACATTTATACTTGGAACCTACGTAAACGGTGCTAAGCTGAGAACTAACAGTTCTATAAAATGAACTGACTTACATATTATTCATAGCATATAAAGTACTTATATGAATTTTATAATATAGGATAAACCTGAAAAAACTGTAAGATTGTAAGTATAAAAAGGAGTAAGGTGTTTGGTTTAAATTATTTAATGATGTGGGAATAGCAGTAATAATAGGAGCTATAGTAAGTATCTTAATAGATTTGCATTAATGCTAATTCTTACCTATTAGTGAGTCAAGTAAGTGACATTACAGAGTTGTTTAGTTGTGGAGTAAAAAGGAAAAGTAATAAATTTGTACAAAGCACCCTCAAGAAAACAAATTGTATTATAGACTTTATTACGCAAAATGTTCTCTCAATAGGATTGAGCTCTAGTGGGTATGGTGGTAAGTATAAAATCTCAATATTTTTATGTACCTTTAAATTTTTTGACTTATATCAACTAGCACAATTCATAACAAGATGAGCTAAAACTCTCTTCATTTCTGGGATTAACTATAGTGTGGAGGTAAAAATTCTGCCTGCCTAATTTTACTTTGATCTATGTTTTAACACCATTTTAAATCACCCGTGTCCAACTTTCGAATGTGTGCAAACCAAGATCCATCAGAGAAAAATAACTTTTGTTCAGGATACTTACTAATAGTCTCATTAAGTTTTTTTTTAACTCTCCCTGCTTAAATCTAACTTGTTCAAATTGCTCCGATTTAATCTAGTTTTTCTACAACGTTGAAGAGGAGAAAACAATTTTTCTTCTCTTCCAAATTTTGGGCACTTTAATGTAGTCAATGCTGTTCTTAAAATGCAACATATTTTTGTTACAGCTATTATACTGTACTTTTTTGCTGCAATTACAGCATTTAGTTTCTTTGCACACATGCGTTATTTTGCAGTTTCTTCAGCGTTTCTTTTGCTGATTTCACGACTTTTTTATACAATAATTTTGATTTTTATATCATTTAAACCTTGCTGTTTTACTTGCTTCAGTATGGCTTCTTTTCCATCATTGTCCATCCGTTCCTTGTACAGTAGGAATTGGTATTAGAACAAAGAAAACGCATATGTTAAAATCTACAGAAACGTGAAGTTACTGTTAGAAAACAGGTTAGGTATGAAGCTTAATATATTTTCTTTTTGCTAGATAAAATAAATATGCTACTACAAATAAGCGGATGCTTAATATTGATGCGTAGGAAAATTTAAGAGCTAAGCCTCTGATATATATTAATAAGCACTTGTCTGCAGAAAATTTACATAATAGCTCAAAATACGTAATGGTGCTATCAATGTATGAAGTCAATATCATCAAGCTAAAATCCTGCCGTTTAAGAATACAACATAATAATGTGCATGTTATTAGGCTATACGGTACATATTATTAATTTATTTAAATGTTGGGTAAAGAAAGGCTAATAAACAAAAGAATTGATAAAATAGACATAATTACCCGCCCAAATATAGTAATATACATTTATTCTAAGTAAACATTGCATATAGTAAAAGAATTATTTAGCATAATTAAAAAAAAATACTTAGACTAGTATATGCGATCTAAGTCTTTTACTTTTAAGATATCTCTAACATTTAGAACTTTCTCTTCTGTCACTTTACCAATACATGAATAGATTATACCTAAAAATTCTTCAAACCTCTTCTGGTTTTGTGATGCAATAGTAACAGAATTCTACTTTGTAATTCAAAAAATGTCATTTAGCGATTTTACGAAAACAATAGTCAGCCCTCCCAAGTTTTGGTGCAATTGTGGAAGCAACGATACTCTCTCTTATTGCTGCCTAGTTAAAACACTCATATACTTTCTGGCGTTCTTTGTATCAACTTTTGGCATATTGTTGTCGTCTATTCCACTATATAATTGATATTCAAATCTACCAAGTTCATTGTGGGTTATACCAAAAGCATATATATCAAGTCTCCCGGCATTTTCACGTCAAGCGATACTGCATTTTCAATATTTCTTATAATCTCAACTGCTGAGATGGGTAATAAAGGTGGTACAGAAATCATCACTTCTTTGCCATTTTTATTATATCCCTTACAGCTCTCTTTAGTTGCCACAGCCTTCTAGATTGTAAGCATTACACAGTAAAAATTGTCGGGCAACAGCTAGATGGTCTATATTTTCCCATGCGGCCTGCGGCTATATATTACGTATGGTAGTGTCAATTGCACATGCTGCCATATGATAAGTGTCGATTTCTCCATAACTTAAGCTAAATCCTTGAGATTTCATAATGCCTGTGCTCGAAGAAAGGATTGGCCCTTAAGACAACAGTTTTGCTGTACACTCTTCCCTTACTCTGCAGTGGTTTTGACACTGACAATCCTTGAACTTCATGGTTATGTTGCATTACTATGAACTCTTTGCTGTATATGTTTGGTCTGCTTAGCATTTCTTTTGCTTCAACTTCTCGGTTTAGTGTTATTCCAGCGTGTGACACTGGAGTAGCAGTAGTCTCTCTGAACCATAACTTTGTTTTAAAATGCATCTTAAGGGTTACTGTTATGCAAAAACTCAGTTTCGATATTTATTATTGGAGGGCGGAAGGGATTAGAATTGTTGACATGCCTGTACTATTACTCTCCGATTACGCTGACCTCACATCATGCTTTTCCATTGACACTGCTAAGGTCATTCTCTTTTGCAATTCTGATATCCATATTCCCCATGTAGCCATACCTAAAACGCATAATCTCTTTATTCTCATATAACTCCTCATGCGAAAAAATATACAATGTATAAATATATACCCTTTGTATTGAAAAAGATATAGTTAAGAAACTAATGCACTATTCAGATTTTTTATGTAACTATATTTACTATCTTATTTGGAACAACATATACAGCGCAAACTTTGCTTTGATTGATCTTATCAGATACAGAATTTATTGCTATTTGCTTTAATTCTTCTTGAGGTAAGTTAATTTCCACCTCAATTGTTGCGCGCAATTTTCCATTAATTTGCACTGCCACAGTCACCATATCATCAATCAGTAGTGACTTGGCAGCTTTTGGCCAAGGTTGCAGATATAGCATACCTTCGCCTTCTATTTCCCGCCATAAGCTTTCAGCCAGGTGTGGTATAAACGGTTCAATTACTCTAATTAATATACATATACCTTCGTCAATGAGAGATTTCCCATTTTTTATATCTATTTCAGCTATTAAGTTTGTAATCTCACGGAATTTTGCCACTGCACAGTTCAATCTGCAGTTTTCTAAGTCATCTGTAAGTCCGTGCAAGAGTTTGTGTATTTTTTTTCTATATTCTAGAGGGTTGCCCGTAACGTTTTTATTTGATGTCATTCTAGCATGTAATAGCATGTCTTCCTGGATCCCAGTGTCAGCTACTTGGTTGACAGGGGGTTGACTTGGGATGACAATAGGTTTGAGTTGCATTACCATGCGCCATAATTTATTTATATAACGGGAACAACCTTCCACGCCGTCATCAGACCATTCCATATCTTTCTCTGGAGGGGTGTCAGACAATACAAACAAGCGAGTAGTATCAGCACCGTACTTCTCTATGATAAAATTTGGGTCAACTGTATTCTTTTTTGATTTACTCATCTTCTCGACCTTTCCAACTTGGATCTTAGCGCCTTGTGCTATCAATCTTTTTGCTTCTTCAGGAAATAGCCATTTACCATTCTCATCTTTGTAAGTTACATGGCAGACCATTCCCTGAGTGATTAAAGTAGAGAAAGGTTCCTTAATATCAAAATAGCCACATTTGGTCAAAGCACGGCAGAAAAATCGTGAGTAAAGCAGATGCAAGATTGCATGCTCTATTCCACCTATATAATAATCAACAGGCATAAAACGATTACATGCATTCTCATTGATAGATTTATTCTCACTACAAAATGCAGCAAAATACCACGAAGATTCAAAAAAGGTGTCGAACGTATCAGTTTCACGCTCTGCTTGCTCTTTACATTTCGGACAATTAACAAACTTCCAAGTTGGATGCTTATCTAGCGGATTGCCGCCACTTGTAAATTCTATATCCGTTGGGAGAGTTACAGGAAGATCTTCTTCTGGTACTGGAACAGTACCACAATTTTCACAATATATAATAGGTATAGGACATCCCCAATAACGCTGTCTTGAAACTCCCCAATCATGCAAACGATAGTTTGTTGTTTTTTTACCTATTCCTTTTTCTTCAAGCTTTTTAACTATTACTTTTTTTGCCTCACTAACCGTTAGTCCGTTTAAGAATTCAGAGTTAAGCATTACTTCATTACCAGCATACGCTTCATTCAGATCATATGTCATACTGGTAGCTTGGCATTGGAATCCAGTGTTGTGAGAACCCTTGTTATACGCTGGAATGACATCCAAATGGGCTGAAAAAATAACCGGAATAATCGGCAAATCGTATTCCTGTGCAAATTCAAAATCACGCTGATCATGTGCAGGGCATCCGAAAATCGCTCCTTCTCCATATTCCATCAATACAAAATTCGCCACGTAAAGCGGTAATTCCTTGCCAAGAAACGGATGTTTGACGTTCAGTCCGGTGTAAATTCCTATTTTTTTGTTATCTTTCCCCTGTGTTCTTATGCTACTGATAAGGTTCTGTATTTCTTTGCTCTTAAGATCTTGCACAATGGAATGTTCTACTGCCACTGCACAAAAGGAAGCTCCAAATAAAGTATGGGGATGAGTTGTAAAAACCTTTAATTTCTTATTCAGGCCAACTATTTCAAACTCTATAGTTACCCCTTCAGATTTTCCTATCCAGCGCTCTTGCATTGTTTTGACCTTCTCCGGCCAATTCTTTAAGCCTTGCAAGCACTCAAGTAAATCTTCGGCAAAATCAGTAATCTTTAAAAACCATTGTGACAACTTACGCTTTTCAACAATTGCACCTGACCTCCACCCTCTTCCATCGACTACTTGTTCATTTGCAAGCACTGTCTGGTCTATTGGATCCCAGTTAACCCAAGACTCTTTTCGATAGACAAGTCCTTGCTTTAAAAAATCCAGGAAAAATTTCTGTTCGTGTTTGTAATAGTCAGGCTCACATGTAGAGAATTCGCGTTCCCAATTATAAGAAAGACCTATAGATCTCAATTGCCTACGCATATTATCTATATTCTCTTTTGTCCACACTGCAGGGTTAATATCGTTATCTCTTGCTGCGTTTTCAGCTGGTAATCCAAATGCGTCCCAACCAATTGGGTGTAAAACCTCAAACCCACAAGCTCTCTTGTAACGCGCTATCACATCTCCTATTACATAGTTGCGTAGGTGTCCCATATGAATTTTACCAGATGGATATGGAAACATTTCCAACACATAACATTTTCCTTGTTCATTATTTTTGCCAACAGAAAAATCCCACCTGTCTTGATAAAATTTTTCTACGTTTTTAAAGTCGTATTTCATACAAATCCAAATCTAATCGCAGTTCATATGCATCAAAGGATCGACTGCCTGGCCATTATGTCGTATTGTGAAGCACATCTGTGGGCCTTTATCTTGTGTACTTGACTTGCCTGCAGACCCAATCACTTGACCTTGCTTTACTTTATCACCAATTTGAATGTGTATGTTCTTTAAGTAGGAGTATACAGTTACGTAATTATCTTTGTGTTCCACTATAATTAAATTTCCATACCACCTCAGTCCTTTGCCTACGTATATCACTTCACCAGGGGCAGAAGCAATCACGTTTGTTCCACGTTGGGCAGCGATTTTTACTCCATCTTTACACACCTCATCAGAAAAGGCAGCTGAAATGATAGTACCTTTTACTGGCATTACAAATTTATAACTTACCTTGTTGACCGCTATATCTTGCGCGTTGTTGTTATATACCTCACTTATAGCAACTTTTCTACTTTCTTTTCGCACCGAAAAATTTACATCCTCTCTAGTTAAATGGTATTCCCTTGTACGTTCTAGGTCTCTCTTTCCATAAAATTCCTCGCCTTTAAGTAACACAAGTACAGGTTTTTGTACGCCACAGCTTACTAATATTGCTGATAACACAAAGAACGGGGCTATATGCCACATAAATTTATTTAGATAGCTCAGACTATATTAAATAGCATACTTTTTGGGTAATGAGATTTTTTTGTTCACTGATTTTAAGCTACACCTTATAGATTGGGCTAAAAAGTAAACTTACCGTTTTTTGTAGATAAAACATAAACAATACTGCTTGAGTTTTTTTTGCCTGCTCTAATTCACTCTTCAACAAAATCATCCCGCTGGGCATTGCTAATCACTAAATGATCTATTACACTTACACAAACAAAAAAATTGTCAATATCTTTGGAAGAGTGCATAAAGAATTTTTCACAATCTTCTGATCAATTAGCTAAGGCATTCTATTGAGGTCATAAATCAGGGTTAAATGTTCAATTTCCAGCTGTAACAAAGAGATGTACGTTAAAGAAAGTGTTATACTAGTTCCCGCTGTAGAGGAAACTGATAGATAATGATGGAGAAGAAGCCATGCTGAAGTAAGTAAAATAGCGAGTTTAAGTGGCGTTGAAATCAAAATTATTGGATGAAAAAGTTGTGGAATTAGCAAAAAAAATACTGAAGAAAATGCAAAATAATGCGTATGTTACAAAAAAAACAAATGCTGTAATTGTAGCAAAAAAGTACAGTATAACAGCTGTAGCAAAAATATGTTATATTTCAGAACAGACATGGATAAAGCACCAAGAAAACCATAATATTACCATTAAAGAAATGAGAATAAGAATCCAGAAGAGGTTTGGCTTGAATGTCAGCAAGTCTACAGTACACCAATATGTAAAAAACGAAGTTTTGATATTATTACGCCAAGATTAATTCACAATGAACAAGATAAAGGTAGACAAGAAGAATTTAAAAAAAGCTTAATGAGACTGTTGGTAATACAAATTATCATTGTTAATAAGTCAAATAAGTAACATTGCAGGGTTGTTTAATTGCAGATCGATTGTATTATAGACTTTATTGCGCAGAACGTTCTGTTAAATTTTTAACTTATACCCCAACTAGCGCAATTCATGACAAGATTGGCCTTGGCGTAATATATGGAACTTCATTTTTGCACATTACAGTACGCTGTAGACTTGCTGACATTCAAGCCAAACCTCTTCTGGATTCTTATTCTCATTTCTTTAATGGTAATATTATGGTTTTCTTGGTGCTTTATCCATGTCTGTTCTGAAATATAACATATTTTTGCTACAGCTGTTATACTGTACTTTTTTGCTACAATTACAGCATTTGTTTTTTTTGTAACATACGCATTATTTTGCATTTTCTTCAGTATTTCTTTTGCTAATTCCACAACTTTTTCGTCCAATTTGCTGATTTTAAGCAATATTATGCATAAAGTTAATATACTTCAGAATTCACTGTGAAACACCCTGCCACCAAAGTAAACAAAATGTCTGAGTTTGTAAGACTATTATAGCTAATTTAATCTTGCAGTAGCTAGCACCTTGCTAGTATGAACTGCTCAGCTTTAGAAACGTGAGATCACTGTCGAAAAACAGGTTAGACGTAAAGCTTAGTACACTTCTTTTTGCTAGAGATAAAATAAATGTACTGCTACAAATAAGTAAATACTTAATATTGATGCGTAGGAAAATTTAAGAGTTAAGTCTCCAAGTGTATATTAAATAGCCCAAAATACTCAACGATACTATCAATTACTGATACTGTGATTAAAGTAACGAAATTTGTTATATGGAACCAGAGCTTGGATTTCAATTTTTCAAAAATGATTACACTTGAGAAAGGGGACACTAAAATTGCAGTACACGAAGTCAATATTATCAAGCTAAAATCTTGCCATTTAAGAACACAATATACTATGCACGTTATTAGGCTATATATAGCTTTTCTCTTGCCATAAAACTCAATTATTAAATTTGTAACCAAAGCAATTCCTATAACTAAGACGACGCATGTTATTAATTTATTTGAATTGTTGAGTAAAGAAAGACTAGTAAACAAAAGAATTGATAAAATGAATATAATTGCCTACCTAAATTTAGCAATATACATTTATTCTAAGTAAACACTACACGTAGTAAAAGAATTATTTAGCATAATCAAAAAACACTTAGCTAGTATACCGCACGATTCTAAGTCTTTTAAATCTACTTTTAAAGTGTCCCTAATATTTAGAACTTTCTTCTCTGTTGCTTTACCGATACATAAAATAGACTACACCTTACTAAACAATTCTTCAACCCTCTTCTAATTGTGCAGTTAATCCTAGAAGTGGGGAGAGCTCTAGCTTATTTACACTGAATGTCAACACTAAATATATTTCTTGAACAAATGTAAGAAGCCTTTCTTGTCATGTATTATCCAGTTGGCATCAGCCAAAAAATTTAAAGGTACCTAAAAATATCGAGATTATATGCTACCACCATACTTACCTGAGTTCTCCCTTATTGAGAGACTTTAAAACAGAACATTTTGCATAATAAAGTCTATAATATAATTGATTTTCTTGAGAGCGCTCTTTCTCACTCTGCAATTAAACAACTCTACAATGTCACTTATTTGACCTACCAACAATGAGAATTAGTATTAATTATAAGTTTTGAGAAATTCACTAAATGGCGAAAAAGGCAAAAAGACCACAGGTTAATACCTATTTTTTATGTTTGAAATAATAGTCACAGCTCAGCTGCTTTTTATTACGACTAGCCTTTAGTTGTAAAGGCTTAAGAAACTTACTAGGCAGAAAATAAGGTAAAAGAAACCACTTATTAGATAATATTTACTCTCTAACAATGCAGGTTAACGTCCTACTTCCTTAAACACTTTTCAGCTTACACAGATAAAACCTAGGAATGTTGTGAAGACATAATGTGATACCCCATTGTTTTAGTCTGCGCAGATTGAAGATGACTGAATACCCTTACTATCCGTAATAAGGGGAACAGAGTTTGTTAAGTAGTTTTTTAGTCCCATTCTCCCTCTTTTTAAATTACAATGCTCGTACAGTTGTACACCAAACATTAGGTAATAAAGGATAACTTTAAAGAAGCCAATAATAATTAGCTACTTTTAACATCATTTAGCAAATTTCTTATTTTTTTTTTACTTTGCTAAAAAACCCTTCAGATTGCTGTTGTATACTTGCATTTTCCTCTTCTTCAAGTGCTTTTAATAGCTCAATTTGCTTTTTAGTTAAATTATTTGGATTTAAAGTCTCAACTATTACCTGTACATACAAATCACCACGAGTATGCGAGTTCATATAAGGCATACCCTTTTCCTTACAACGTAATTTAGTACTAGTCTGAGTACCTTCTGGAACTTTTACTTTTATTTTAGCTCCATCAATAGACTGAACATCAATTTCACCACCAAGCACTGCTAATGTCATTCTTATAGGAACTTTACAATGTAAATCCGCTTTATTCCTGGTAAAAATTTTATGTGGAGTAATTTTAACATATACGTATAAATCGCCATTTTTTCCATCTCTTACTCCAGCTTCTCCTTTACCGCTTACCCTTACCTTAGCGCCTTCTTCTATGCCCCTTGGAATTGAAACTGATATATTTACTCCATCTCTTCTGCGTCCACTTCCACCGCATTTCTTACATTTATTCTGTACTATTTCTCCTTCTCCATAACATGTAGTACATGTTCTTTCGATTGTAAAAAAGCCCTGCTGTGTTCTAATCTTACCACTTCCTTGACATGTATGGCACTGAGCTGGTTTAATTGCTCCTTCACTACCCGTACCTTGACACGTGTCACATTTTACGTTCGTGACGTAATGTATAGGTGCTTGTATTCCTTTAAATGCATCTTCTAAGGTAATTTCAAGATCATAGCGCAGGTCTGCTCCAGGTACTCCTGTTGTGCTTCTTTTTGCTTTTGATCTATTTGAGCTACCAAATCCTCCACCAAAGAAGTCATTGAATATGTCACTAAAATCTCCTGCAGGGCCAAAACCTTGGCTGAAATCAAACCCACCAGAAGCACCTTCGCGACCATAACGATCATAGCCTGCTCTTTTCTCAGAATCAGACAGAACTTCATACGCAGCTGTTATTTCTTTAAATTTTTCCTCTGCTTCTTTGTTGCCCGGATTCCTATCCGGATGATACTTTAACGCTAATTTCTTATATGCTTTTTTTATTTCATCAATACTAGCATTTCTACCTACTCCCAGCAGCTCATAGTAGTCTTTTTTACTCATATATAACGGTTCAGTATTTAACTTTTAAAGATAGGTATTGCATACATCAATTTCAAGTGTGGCCTCTGTTTCCTATGTAGACAAGAACATAGTGTACTAATAATACCAAAAGCAAATTCTTCCACAACCTTTGTGTTAAACAAGTAAAATTTGTCATATTTCATGCGTCTCAAGTGGTTGCATAAAAGTACTTACTAAGTTCAGAACTAACAGAAAAACTGAAGTAAACTTATGGAATAAAATTGAAATTTCAATCAGTCAGTGAAAAATCTTTGCCAGCACCAATTTAAACCAAGTTCTCTTATTTTATAGCCTAAGCCTGTAAAAGTGGGTGATGTGACACAGCGTAATATCATTAACATGGTAACAAGTAAAAATACGGCATTATGTACAATATAGCCAAAATTTTGTTTGTAGAGAGAAAGTATTGGGTAATTCACTTAACAAAGCTAACGCATTTTACCTTGTAGCTAGTTCTTTAGGTACTCTTGCGTTACTTGCATCTGTAATATTTGCTGCATTTTCTATGTACCTCTACCTCTAGCCTTTACTTTAGGCTATGTTATCTGTTTTAATAATTATACTTTCACGTAAAATAATTAGTAGTAATAGAGAAAGGAGGATTGAAAGAGATGAATTTACTAACAGCAGAGTAAGAACTAGAAAATAAAACAATTCTAGAAAAGGAAGCTAACATTAATATCATTATTAATAGCTCAAATAAGTGACATTGTAGAGTTATTTAATTGCAGAGAGAGAGGTAATAAATTTGCACAAAGCGCTCTCAAGCAAAGCAATTTTATTATAGACTTTATTACGCAAATGTTCTGTTTATATACAACTAAAGTATCTTAATAGGATTGATCAGGTGAATTGGTAGCAGGTATATAATCTCATGTTCAAGAAATATATTCATATAATCAGTGTTGACATTCAGTGCAAATAAGCTAAAATCCTCTCCATTCTTAGGATTAACTGCACTGTAGAGGTAAAAATTTTATTTACTCTGTGTTTTAACGTCCTTTTTAGATCATCAGTGTTCAACTTTCTAATGTGTACTAAACCGCGATTCATCAAAGAAAAATAGCTCTTGTTTAGGATACTTGCTAATAGTCTCATTAAGTTTTTTTAAACTCTTCCTGTCTACCTTTATCCTGTTAATTGCGAACTGGTTTTAGCGTAATATACGGAAACTCATTATGTAATATCATTGTCTATGTGATCTTTAAACCTTTTATAGAACCTCGCATCAGCACAAACAACATCTTCATTTTTTGCATATTATGGTGTACTGTAGACTTGCTGATATTCAAGCCAAATTTTTCTGGATTCTTATTCTTATTTCTTTAATGGTAATATTAGGGTTTTCTTGTATTCATACTTTAACTTATTTAAATTGACTCTGATTCAATCTAGTTCTTCTACGGCATTGAGACTACGCTTTTTTGCTGCAATTGTAGCAGCTAGTTTTTTTTGTAACACATGCGTTATTTCACACTTTTTTTAGCATTTCTTTTGCTGATTTTACAAGACTTTTTCATTTAATAATTTTGATTTTAACGCCACTTAAACCTCGCTATTTTGCTTACTTCAGTACAGCTTCTTTCCCATTATTGTTTATTCGTTTCTGATATAATAGGAATTAGCATGAGTTGCGCTTATTAAGCGTTTGAATAAGGGAACTCCATGTTTGAAAGTTAAATGTAAATAACTAGCTACTAGGGGGTTTCTTTGCTTTTTTTTAAATTACTGCTTTGCAATCTCCTAGCATTGCCACTTAAAAGAGAGTGTGTAGCACCTCAATGGATTTTATGATATGCTCAGGGGGAGGTGCAGTAATAGTGATTTTTTTATCATTTGGCAGCTTTAAAGATAAAGAATATGAGTGAAGGTGGATTTTACTTACTATGCCATCGACAAAAGCTTTTTTACCACCATATTTACCATCACCAAGAATAGGACAGTTTATATGGGCTAAATGTGCGCGCAACTGATGCGTTCTGCCAGTGATTGGTTGTAATTTTAAATAAGCAACCGATCTGGTTTCATTCCAGCGTTTGACGCTAGAGTCCAGCTTTTTGGTTGAAAATGTTGTGTAGTGCGCTTGTTTACAATCAATTTTGCTGGATCTCAGTGTCAAGGCACTGAGATGACAAGAAAAGGTACTGGGATAACAGGAGGAAAGGCCACTTGGATAATGCACTCCTAACAAACTCGAATTACAATGTTCGTATAGCTGTGTATTAGCTACTTGAATGATAGGACGTTGCACGAAAGGTTTGTTAAGTTTGAATTTTGCTATAATCGAAAAACGCGTAGCGGCATTCTGGGATGAATTTTCGTCAATGACCACTTTTTCTTGGCCTGAAACGTATTTCTTCATCAATGGGTAGTCTATTACTCCTCTATTCTTGCTTGGTATGCCAGAGGTTAATGCTAAGTAAGTTTTTTTTACTCTCCGTCCTTTGAATTCTTCCATAAGATATCTGGCAACATTAACATTGCGTGCAAATATTATTGCTCCACTTGTGTCTCTATCTAGTCTATGGACAATTTTAAGTGTTTCTCCCTCTCTAATTTGATCAAGCAAGTCACTAATACTAATCTTTACTTTTATACCACCTTGAACAATTACTCCTGCAGGTTTGTTAATGGCTAATATATATTCGTCCTCATATAATATGTTGCTTCTTAATAGCTCTACCAATTTTTCATTATGTTTGTAATCAGAATTAGTGTTTTCAATATAATCTAAGTATTTTATCATTATAATTTGTCCAGAGTTTACTCTGTCACTAGACTGAGCTTTGCGGTCATCAACTTTGATCAATCCCCTCCTTAAAGACTTCTCAATTGTAGATTGCTTTAAATTGGGAAAGACCCTTCTGATGTATCTGTCTAGCCTAACGTTGTTATCTTCTACTGATATGATTTTTATATTTTTCATTTACTTTATCTGAATAAATATCAGCGTCAGTTATTTGCGTGACATGGATAAAAGTATAGCACAAAATATACTCTGCAAAATCTTTTATTATTCTAATTCCACTGTGCAAGGAGCGGATAGGCAATAATGGGAAAGAAGTCGTGCTGAAGTAAGTAAAATAGTGAGGTTTAAATGGTATTGAAACCAAAATTATTGGATAAAAAAGTCTCGTGAAATCAGCAAAAGAAATGCTGAAGAAAATATAAAATAACGCATATGTTACAAAAACCCAGGTGCTGTGATTGCAGCAAAAAAGCACAGTATAACAGCCGTAGCAAAAATATGTTGCATTTCAAGAATAGCACTGACTGCGTGGATAAAGTACCTAAAATTTGAAGAGAAGAAGAATTGTTTGCTCCTCCTAACATTGTAGAGAAACTAGATTAAGTTAGAATCAATTTGAACAAGTTGGAGTATGGATATAAGAAAATTCTAATATTACCATTAAAGAAATGGGAATAGGAATCCAGAAAAATTTGGCTTGAATGTCAGCAAGTCTACAACACACCGTAATATGTAAAAAATGGAGTTTTCGTATACAATGAACAAGATAAAGGTAGGAAGGGAGAGTTCAAAAAAATTGAATGAGACTATTGGGTAAGTATCCTGAATAAGAGTTATTTTTCTTTAGTGAATTGCGGGTTAGCACACATTTAAAAGTTGGCACGGGTAGTTTAAAAGGGGCGTTAGAACACAGGGTAAAGTGAAATTAGGTAGAAAAATTTTCATCTCTACAGTATAGTTAATCCTAAAAATGGAAAGAGTTCTGGCTTATTTGCATAAAATGTCAACACTGATTATATGGATATGTTTCTTGAACAGATGTTACAATATTTAGAACACGAGAAGCCTTTCTTGTTGTGAATTGCGCTAGTTAGTATAAATTAAAAATTTAACAGAGCATTTTGTGTAATAAAGTCTATAATGCAATTGCTTTGTTTGAGAGTGTTTTGTGTAAATTTATTATCTCTCTTTACTCACTATACAATTAAACAGCTCTGCAATGTCACTTGTTTGACCTACTAACAATGAGAATTGGTATCAGCAAGTACGGTTTATAGCACTAGTTGATAATGTGGACAACAATATAAAAGACGTGAGGTACACACGTGCAAAAAATTAAACATGATGCATCAGGTACGTTAAGTTTTTTTTGTTGTTCAATCTGTACAGGGAAGATAAATAATTAGCTTCAGTTAACGTTTGGCAGATTTATAAACGTCAGTATATAGCTCATCAATGTTTGGCTCTTTACTATTTTTAGAAAAATCTTCTGACTTTTTCACTAAGTTACGCACTTCCTTATCAATTGCTTTACATTCTTCCTCTGAAGCAATTTTATTATCTATTATGCACTTCTTTAAAGTGCTTATAGGGTCATGATTTTGCTTCATATCTTCAACTTCTTCTTTCGAACGATAAGTAGCAGGATCTGACATCGAATGGCCGCGGTATCGATATGTCTTCATTTCAAGTAAAATAGGTCCTTTTCCGCTACGTGCGTGCTCAGCTGCTTCGCTTGTGGCTACATAAACAGGAAAGAAATCCATTCCATTAACTTGCTTTCCAAGAATACCAAAGCTTTCCCCTCTCTTATATAGCTCGGTTACTAAAGTTGATCTTTGCACGGAGGTTCCCATCGCGTACTCGTTATTTTCTATGATATAAACTACAGGCAACTTCCACAAAGATGCCATATTAAACGACTCATACACTTGCCCTTGACTTGCCGCACCGTCACCAAAATACGTGAACACTACGTTATCTTTTTTCTTGTATCTATTAGCAAATGCTATTCCCGTGCCAATTGGAACTTGTGCACCAACTATTCCATGCCCACCAAAGAATTGCTTTTTGACATCAAATATATGCATTGAGCCACCTTTGCCTTTTGAACACCCTGTTTCTTTGCCAGTTAGCTCTGCCATCACAACATCTGGATTGGAATCACATGCAAGCATTAAACCATGGTCCCTATAACTTGTGACAAAAGCATCACCAGGTCTTGATGCAGCATAAGTTCCAACTGCAACTGCCTCCTGTCCTATTGATAGATGACAAAATCCACCTATTAGTCCTATTCCATATAATTGCCCTGCCTTTTCCTCAAATCTGCGTATGAGTAGCATTTTCTTGTAAAATTCAATTACCCGCTCTTTAGTGAAATTTTCTGCTTTCATCTTGATTTCTTTTTCATTAAACTAAGATAATATCAGAAATTTTCACACCTTGTAACAATATCTACATGGATTATTATCGCTGGCTCGAGGCTTTTCATATTATTTTCATCATTGCATGGATGGCAGGTATGCTTTATTTGCCTAGGCTATACGTTTATCACGTAACTGTAAAGCCAGGATCGGAAAGTGATAGCTTACTTCAAACAATGGAAAGGAGACTTTTAAGGTATATTATAAACCCTGCAATGCTTTTTTCACTCAGCTTTGGAGTCATATTAATGATTATTAGGGAAGCGTATCATGAAGGGTGGTTTCATATAAAAGCACTGGCATTATTTTTTATGTTTGGTGTTCACAAGCTACTTGCAATGCACAGGAAGAAGTTTGTAATAGGTTCAAATGAAAAAACTCACGTTTATTTTCGCGTTTTGAATGAGATGGTCACGGTGTTGATAATAATCATAGTTATTATGGTTGTTGTGAAACCTTTTTAACAGATACTGTTTTTATAAAATATGTTTGTCAAGAAAAAGCCAGAAACAATGAAAGAAAAGTTAATATACTACTTTAGTCAGAACAAGTGTGAAGGCAATGCAGAAATGAAAAATCTGCTGGGAGGAAAGGGAGCAAATTTAGCAGAAATGTGCAACCTTGGCATTCCCGTTCCACCTGGTTTTACAATTTCTACTTCTGCTTATAAAAATTATTACCAAAGTAATGGACTATCTGCTAACTTATGTAGCGTAATCAGAGAATATATGGCAATGCTCGAAAATGATATCGGTTGTAAATTCGGAGATTCAAATAATCCCTTGTTAGTTTCAATACGTTCCGGTAGTGTTAATTCAATGCCAGGTATGCTCGATACAATTTTAAACGCTGGCTTAAACGATACAACTGTTATTGGTCTTGCAAGAAGAAGTGGAGAACGTTTTGCTTACGATAGCTACTGTCGTTTTATCATGATGTATTCCAATGTTGTGTTGGAACTCGACCACCATTTATTTCAAAGCGTTATTGATAAAGAACAACAAAAAAATGGAGCAAAAAGTTTAGCTGATCTTAATGTTGATGTCTTAAAGAGGATTGTTCATGATTTCAAAAAGATAGTACATAGAAAAACAGAGAAGCATTTTCCGCAGAACGTTGAAGAGCAGCTGCTAAGCTCAGTGAATGCAGTATTCGCTTCTTGGCAAAATGATAGAGCTGTTTCCTATAGAAAAATACATAATATTCCTGAAGACCTTGGAACTGCAGTTAATATACAAGCAATGGTTTTTGGTAATCTGAATAATAATTCAGCAACTGGTGTAATATTTACACGTAATCCTTCAACTGGAGAAAAAAAATGTTTTGGCGAATTTTTGGTCAATGCTCAAGGTGAAGATGTGGTTTCTGGTGTTTATACTCCTATACCGATTAATGGGGAGCAAGAAAACACCATGGAAAAGCTGATGTCAAGCGTTTATCAAGAATTATGTGAGATATGTAAAAAACTTGAGGCGCACCATAAAGACATGCAAGATATTGAATTTACTGTGCAGGGTGGCAAGTTATGGATTTTACAAACTAGGTCTGGCAAGCGTACAGCTGAAGCTACTGTTCACATAATAGTTGATATGGTGAACGAAGGAACGATTACAAAAGAAGAAGGAATACTAAAAATTGATCCAAAAACTTTTGATAATTTGTTGCATCCAGTCCTTGAAGCTAAGGGCGATCAAAAAGTAATAGGGAAGGGACTACCAGCTTCTCCAGGCGTTGCTTCAGGATATGTAGCTTTCAGTGCAAATGATGCAGAAAAAGCTGCAGAACAGGGCAAAAAAGTAATTTTAGTAAGATCAGAAACAAGCCCGGAAGATATCAATGGAATAAACGCTGCAAGTGGTATAATAACAGCACGAGGAGGGATGACTTCACATGCTGCAGTTGTGACCCGCGGGATGGGTAAGCCATGCATTTGCAGTGTAAATGGACTTTATATCGATAAAAAAGGAAATTTCTTTTCTGTAGGAGATACAACAGTAGATAAAGGTGAACCAATAACCATCAATGGAGGAACAGGTGAGGTTATGCTTGGCATCCTTCCCACAATTTTACCTGAGTTATCGCAAGAGTTCAAGACGATAATTAACTGGATAGATGAAACTAAAACAATTAAAGTGAGGGCGAATGCTGATACTCCAAAAGATGCAAAAATTGCTAAAGAATTTGGTGCTGAAGGCATAGGTTTATGTCGTACGGAGCATATGTTTTTTGCTAGCGACAGGATTGAGTTCATTCGAAGATTGATAATAGCCGACGACAAAGCTGAAAGAGCAAGTGCATTAAGCAAGTTAGAGGGAATGCAAAAGTCCGATTTCAAAGAGATATTTTCCATTATGGTGGGCATGGAGGTTACTATACGTTTACTTGATCCACCTCTACATGAGTTTTTACCTAGTAATCAGTCCACTATAGAAAAAATCGCTAAATCACTAAATAAGTCAATTGAATCAGTAAAAAACAAAATAGCACAGTTATCAGAAAAAAATCCAATGCTTGGCCACAGAGGCTGCAGGCTCGCCATTTCTCATCCTGAAATATATAGTATGCAAGCTAGAGCAATATTTAGTGCCATGGATGAGCTAAAGAAGGAAAAAGAGGTAGAGGTTAAACCAGAAATTATGATTCCTTTTATCATGAACGAGAAAGAATTTATTTTGATATGTGAGTTATTAAAGAAAGAGGCCGAAAATTTCGATGTGAACTATTCAGTTGGAACGATGATAGAGCTACCGCGGGCAGTACTGATTGCTGATAAGTTAGCAAAACACGCAGAATTTTTTAGTTTTGGCACTAATGATTTAACGCAAACAACTATGGGGCTCTCAAGAGATGATTCAGTCAATTTCCTCAATTCTTACAAAGAAAACAATATATTTGAAAATGATCCATTTGAGGTGCTAGATATCGAAGGGGTAGGGGAGTTAATTAAAATAGCTATCAAAAAAGGCAAAAAAACCCGAGAAGAACTTAAACTTGGTATATGTGGAGAGCACGGAGCAGATCCAAAATCCATAGAATTTCTCATCAAATTAGGGGTGGATTACATCTCATGTTCACCTTATAGAGTACCGATTGCAAAGCTAGTGGCAGCACAGAAATCTAAGTGTGCTGGGTAAAGCGGAAGACAATAACAAATGGTGCTATTCTAGCACATACTGCACGAATTACAATATTTAGGAGTAAGTGTGGTACCAGGAGTGCAAAAAAAACACTTAACAAACCTTGCTAGCCTCATTACTTCAATGATAAAGTTGTTTTACAATAGCTTAGTTGTTGTATTGTTTACTCCGTAAAGTTTTTTTTCTACTAGTGTTTACGTCAATTCTACTATATGCTGGTGTCTGTTATCTAAAATAATTTTCTTTCTTAAGCGCTTTCTACTCCCCTTTTTATAATCTTTAACCATTAATAAACCGTTCATTGTGTATCTCCTATAATAATAAATTAGCTTTTTAAGCAAAATATTTAATAAACTTCTTGAATGATAGGTATGTATAAGAACTTGACTTATGTGCTTTGTGCTCCTAGAATTTTTATTTTTAACCCTACTTATAATGTCAATAACGATATTAAGTGTGTTTCAAATAGTATTGGTTGTTATGTTAGTAATTTTGGTACTCTTACGGCCACCAGGAAATAGCTCACTAAGTGGCTTTAGTAATTCGCAGCAAGGACTCAATTCGATAATTCCAGTAAAATATTCTGCAAATCCGCTTAGCAAAATAACAGCCATAGTTGTTGGGTTATTTATTATGAA
The DNA here is from genome assembly GCF_013366805.1 of Wolbachia endosymbiont of Litomosoides brasiliensis. Lineage (GTDB taxonomy): Bacteria > Pseudomonadota > Alphaproteobacteria > Rickettsiales > Anaplasmataceae > Wolbachia. The sequence continues at coordinate 56,424 of NZ_WQMO01000002.1, read as the reverse complement.
TACATTACTATTGTCAGGATTGTGTTCAAAAGATGTACATAAAAAATCAATAGCAGAGAAAATTATATTGGAGAAACAACAAAAAAATGAATCTACTTTTGTTCCATTTGAAAATTAATGAAAGAAGCTAAATTTATCTTTGTAACGGGTGGAGTTGTTTCATCACTCGGCAAAGGTTTGGTTGCTTCAAGTATAGGTGCACTTCTTCAAGCTCACAGCTTTAAAGTCCGCATCAGAAAACTTGACCCGTATCTAAATATTGATCCTGGAATGATGAGTCCAACTCAGCATGGAGAAGTATTCGTTACTGAAGATGGTGCTGAAACTGATTTAGATCTTGGGCACTATGAGCGTTTTACGGGAATTAGAGCAACCAAAGATGACAACATAACAACTGGCAAGATATATTATGAATTATTGAAAAAAGAAAGGTGTGGTGATTATCTTGGCAAAACTGTGCAAGTCATTCCTCATGTAACGGATTTAATCAAGTCATTTATTTTTAATGGTACGGAAGGCTTGGATTTTGTAATATGTGAAATTGGTGGGACTGTAGGTGATATTGAAAGCCAACCTTTTTTGGAAGCCATACGTCAAATTGACTATAAACTCGGAAAGCAAAGAGTTATCCTTGTTCACTTAACCTTGGTACCATATCTTGCTGCAGCACAGGAATTAAAGACAAAACCAACACAGCATTCAGTCCGAGAGCTAAATTTTGCAGGGCTGCAGCCAGATATTATATTATGCCGTAGTGAAAAAGAAATTTCTGGTAATCAAAGAGGGAAAATAGCCAACCTTTGCAACGTTTCTTTATCTAATGTAATACCCGCTCCTGATGTAAGCCATATATATGAACTACCTGTCTTATATAGTCAATATGGACTTGGTACACAAATTTTGGAACATTTTCATTTAAGTAAACCAAAACCAAGTCTAACTGAGTGGGATCAAATAGTGCATTCTATGAGGCATCCAATGCAGGAAGTTACCGTGTCTATAGTAGGGAAATACACTGAATTTCCTGACACGTATAAGTCACTAATTGAGGCGTTAAATCATGGTGCAATTAGTAATAGAGTCAGAGTAAAAATAAATTGGGTTAACTCAAGAGAGGAGAGTGAAAAACCTATAAATAAAGAGCTTATGGAGGATAAGTTGAAGAATTCTCATGCAGTTCTTGTTCCAGGGGGGTTTGGGGATAATGGAATAGAAGGTAAAATGTTAGCAATAAATTACGCTCGCATAAATAATATCCCATTTTTTGGAATATGCCTTGGTATGCAGCTTGCGGTTATTGAATTTGCTCGCAATGTTATTAAGTTTGAAGATGTACACTCTGAGGAGTTTTATACCTGTAAACACCCAATCGTTAAGCTGGTTGGTAATAAAAACGCTGATCTTGGTGGAACCATGAGGCTTGGAGCATACAAATGTAATATAAGCCTAAATTCCAAAATGGCAGATGTATATAGAGATGCTATTGTTTCGGAAAGGCATAGACATAGATACATAATTAATTTAGATTATAAAGATGATTTAGAAAAAAATGGACTGATATGCAGCGGCATGTCAGAAGATAAAACATGTATAGAAGCAGTGGAGTTAGAAAATCACCCATGGTTTATCGGTGTTCAATTTCACCCGGAGTTCCAATCGAAGCCGTTTTCTCCTCATCCTCTTTTTATATCATTTGTTAAGGCAGCGGTTAATAGAATTTAAGAAGAAGATTAACAAAGGAAAGTGTTTAAATGCCAATATATGAAGCTTGCTATAGAGCAAGCTGAGCTTGCCAAAAAAAATGATGAGGTCCCCATAGGAGCTGTGATAGTTAATGGAGATGATATCATTTCTTTTGCACATAATATATCCAGCGATCCGACTGCACATGCAGAGATGTTGGTGATCAGACAAGCATGCGAATTACTTTCGACACCAGCACTTTGTGACGCTGACATGTACGTAACATTAGAACCATGTCCGATGTGTGCTCAAGCTGTCTCATTTGCAAAAATTAAACGGTTGTATTTTGGAGCTTATAATTCAAAAGGTGGAGGAATTGAAAATGGTGCTAAAATATTTCAATTTTGCAGCCACGTACCTGAAATTTATGGTGGGATATTAGAAACAGAGTGCTCTTTTTTGTTAAAAGATTTTTTTGAGAAACTGAGAGACCATACCAATTGTCATTAGATTTCTTGTATAGCCATGTACCTAGTAGCATTTTACCCGCGTTATACTAATCCTCAGTGATTATGTTGCAGACTTTATTACGCAAAATGTTCTGTTTTATATGCAACCTCCGGTAAGTATGGTAGTAGGTATATAATCTCATTTTTAAGTGCCTTTAAATTTTTTGACTTGTGTCCACTAGTACAACCCATGTAGGCTTAACTTAACGTGTGTAGTTTATACTAGAATTTTTACCAATCAAATTTTTTATCTTGTGATTTTATTTGCAGTATTGCTATCAGACTGATCAATAAGCAGAAGATTATATAAAGCCCAGCGACAAAATTTATTTGAGGGAATGTTATAGTAAACCAAGTGCATATCATGGGAGTAAATCCACCATGCAAGGCAAAAGAAATATTGCGTGATAAACTCACTCCACTAAATCTAACATTGGTAGGGAAGAGTTCAGATGCAACTATTCCTATGGGATTAATACCCCTTTCTATTATAGAGAGAGCCATTACACTCAACATAATTATAAGGTAACTTTTATAGTAATATGCAATAGATAACATAGGACAACATAGTATCATCGTAATTACTATAAATAAGATTGCAGTGCGCTCTTTTCCTACTCTATCCACTAACATTCCGAGCGCTATTGAAGATATTGGTATTAATATACTGGTTATAATTAACACAATTTCGTTGACATATGTTGTTACATAAGTCTCGACTGGTACTATTTCTTTTGCAATTGTTCGAAGAAATATGGTAAATCCAACAGCAACATTAACAGGTACAGATATTAAGACAGCAAGTATTAGAGCTCTCTTATAGCGCTTTATAAGTTCTATTATTGGTAAATTAGGCAAATTTCTTTGTTCTCGATTTTTTTCATATGCTGGGGTTTCTCCTAATGTGTATATACTATATGCACTCATTAATCCTAAAATGGCCGAAAAAGTAAACGGCATTCTCCAACCCCAAGCGTTAAAATCAGTAGTTTTTTTGCATATGATCACTATCACGACAGAAAGCAGGACACCAATGGAGCGACCAAAACTTATTATTCCAAAAAACATTCCTAGTTTTTTCTTATTGGATAAATGCTCTATGAGGTAAACAGAACTGCCTCCTTGTTCAGCGCCTAGTGCAATACCTTGTGTTACATGGATTGCAAGAAGCAATATAGTAGAGGTTATACCTATTCGACTATAGCCTGGAATAAACGCGACAAGACTAGATGAGATCGATATTAGCAAGATAGCAATCGTTAGTGCCATTCTCCTTCCATGCCTATCACCGATGTGACCAAATGCAGATGCACCAAGTGGCCTTACCATAGCACCCAGCCCTGCAATTCCAAACAATTGCAGTATATTATAGTAGACGTCTTTTGCAGAACAAAACTCTCTACTGATTATGTTGACTAGATCAATAAAGAGCATGTGATCATACCATATTGCAATTCTACAGAGTATTGTTGATATCAATGCTCTTGTTTGCTGATTGCACACTAAATTTAACTTGTAAATGTTTGCTTACTTTATTGTGACTGCTTTTTGGGGTTTAGTAAAGCTACAACCTGGATGTATGGATTTGACTTTTTTATTATAGTATGTGATAATTAAAATGTTATTAAATTTAGTGATAAAGCTATAATGGATATAGCCTGAGGTAGTGCCTTGTTGCTATAAATGTATAGGCATCCCAGTACTTCTTTCTTGTTGTTCAAGTGCCTCCTTCTCGCGTCATTCTAACGCGTGGTGCTAAGCACAATTTGTCATACTGTAATTCTCATCCACGGTGCCTCTAGATCCCGCTAATATATAATTATCACTATTAATAGATCAAATGGGTAACATTGTAGAGTTGTTTAATTGCGGAATGAAAAAAAGAGAGGTTATAAACTTATACACAGACTTTATTACGTAAAATGTTCTGTTTTATATACAACAGAAGTCTCTCGATAAGATTGAACTCAGGTGAGTATAGTTGCTGGTATATAATCTCTATATTTTTGGGTACCTTTAAATTTTTAACTTATACTAATTAGCACAATCCATATAAGAAAAGCTTCTCGTGTTCTTAGATATTGTAATATTTATTCAAGAAATATATTCATATAATCGGCGTTGACATTCAGTGTAAATAAGCTAGAACTCTCTCCATTTCTAGTATTAACTGCACTGTGGAGATAAAAATTTTGTCACCTAATTTTACTTTAATTTATGTTCTAACACCCTTTCTTAAACCACCCTGTCCAACTTTTGAATGTGTGCCAAGTCACAACTCATCAAAGATGAATAACTCTTGTTCAGTATACTTACCAATAGTCTCGTTAAGTTTTTTAAAACTCTTTCTGTCTACTTTCATCTTGTTCATTATGAATTGGTCTTGGTGTAATATACGAAAACTTCATTTTTTGCATATTACGGTGTACTGTAGACTTACTGACATTCAAGCTAAATTTTCCTAGATTTTACCTCACTTCTTTAATAATAATATTAGGTTTTCTTGTATCCATACTTTAATTTATTCAAATCTTCCAAATTTTAGGTGCTTTATCCACGCAGTTAGTGCTGTTCTTGAAATGCAACATATTTTTGCTGTGGCTGTTATACTGTGTTTTTTTTGCTGCACTTACAGCATAGTTTTTTTTGTAACATATGTGTTATTTCATACTTTCTGTAGCGTTTCTTTTGCTAATTTTACGACTCTTTCATCCAATAATTTTGATTTCAACGTCATTTAAATCTTGCTATTTTACTTATTTCAGTATGGCTTCTTTTCCATTATTGTCTATCCGTTTCTTATATAATGGGAATGGTGTTATACAGATATATGCTTGACACTTGAATCCAGGAAATTTAGTTATACATAGGGAAACTTTGCTTATGCTTTAGCTATTGGTTTGAAATTAAGGAATACTTAAGTGGTCATGCTAGAAGAAAAATACAGCTTCAAAGAAGTCGAAAACAAGTGTAATATATTATGGGAAGGCAGTGGAGTCTATAAATGGGATGGTAAAAAGGAGAATACTTTTACTATAGATACACCTCCACCAACGATATCAGGCAAGCTGCACATTGGTCACATATTCAGCTATTGTCACACAGACTTTATTGCAAGATTTCAACGCATGCTTGGAAAGGATGTCTTTTATCCAATTGGGTTTGATGACAATGGTCTTCCTACCGAAAGGTTGGTAGAACGAACCTATAAAACTCGTGCAAGAGAAATTAGCAGAGAAAAATTTATAGAGATGTGCCATAACGTTATCGAAAAATCAAAGCAGGAATTTAAGGAACTATTTAGATCAGTTGGCATTAGTTATGACTGGAGTTTAGTATACCATACAATCAGCAAAGAAACTGTGACGCTTTCTCAAATGTCGTTCATTGATCTATATAATAAGGGATATGCATATAAAAAGATGCAACCTATTCTTTGGGATCCAGTTGATAAAACAGCAATTGCACAAGCAGAAATAGAAGACAAAGTCTGTGAGTCATCTTTAAATACAATAACTTTTTCCACTGAAGAAAATGGGCAGATCGATGTTGCAACTACGCGACCTGAGTTACTTCCGGCATGTGTTGCAGTTTTTTGCCACCCAGAGGATGCACGTTATGCTCATCTGATCGGAAAAACATCTGTAGTACCAATAATAGGAGCAAAAGTTCCAATAATAGCTGATGATAAGGTTAAAATAGATAAAGGCACTGGGCTTGTTATGTGTTGTACATTTGGTGATGAACTTGACATATATTGGCAACAAAAGCATAATTTGCCGATGAAAATTATTATAGATCAGGATGGGAGGATAAATCTAGGTTCAGTGTACGATAGTAATAGATCCCATTGTCAAGGTAATGGAATAACAGAAGAAAGGAGTACTAAGATTACAAAGGAAGGCGCAATTCCACCACATCATGGTATCATTCCAGTATGTGATACTGAAATCTATGATGAAATCAATGGACTAAAGGTTAAAGAAGCAAGAAAGAGAATAATTGAAATTCTAACTGAAAGAGGACTTTTGATAGAAAGCACCAACATTTCTCATTCTGTCAAATGTGCAGAGAGGTCTGGTGCACCACTTGAAATATTGTTTACTTATCAATGGTTTATTAAGACTTTAGATCAAAAAGCTCAGATATTAGATAAAGTAAAAGAATGTAACTGGCATCCAAACACCATGCGTAAGCGTATGGAAGTGTGGATAGAAGGATTAAATTGGAACTGGTGTATTTCAAGGCAACGTTATTTTGGTGTACCATTTCCAGTGTGGTATTCAAAACGTAAAGGCGAAGAAGGCAGGGTTATCCTAGCTGAAGTAGAGGACCTGCCTGTAGATCCATTGAAGGACTTGCCGAAGGGGTATAGTAAGAAGGAGGTAGTTCCAGATCAAGATGTAATGGATACCTGGGCCACAAGTGCAATTACTCCTCAACTGAGTGCGTTGGCAATAAATAATGAGTTTAGCTTGCCAGGTCACCGTTACAACAAGATATTTCCCGCAGATCTGCGCAGCCAGAGCCATGAGATAATAAGAACTTGGGCTTTTTATACGATTTTGAAAGCGTACTACCATGCAAATTCTTTGCCCTGGAAAAATATCATGATTAGTGGCTGGTGCTTGGCTGATGATAAGAAAAAGATGAGTAAATCAAAAGGTAACATAATAACTCCAAAGTTGATACTTGATACATATGGTGCAGATGTGGTGCGTTACTGGACGGCGAACTCAAGTCTTGGAGTTGATACAGTCTACTCTGAAAATACATTAAAAATTGGCAAGCGCCTTGTTACGAAACTTTGGAATGCCGGCAAGTTTGTTTCCAACTTCATAGAAAAGCATCAGGCTGTAAGTGTAAATTCTGTCAGTGAGACAATGGACCAGTGGATATTATCTAAATTATATAAAGTTATAGAAAAAGCAACGAACAACTTATTACAATTTGAATACTGTGAAGCTTTGGGTGCAATAGAAGATTTTTTTTGGAAGGATTTTTGTGACAATTACTTGGAATTAGCAAAAAAACGTGCATATGGAAATACAGTAAGCAGCAAGGCGCACTTAAGTGCGAAACAAAGTTTGACATATGTATTAAATATTATTTTGCGGTTATTTGCACCTTTTCTGCCATATATTACGGAAGAAATATACTACCAACTATATAGCTATAATTCTGTGCATAATCGAGGTAATTGGCCGAATAAGGAAGAGCTTGTCTACGATAAGCATTCTGAAGAAGTGGGAGACAATTTTATACAAATATTAAATCTCGTGAGAAAAATAAAAGCGGGCAATAATGTCTCAGTTAAGCATTTGATAAAAAAGTTAATAATAAAAGCAAATGTACAAGAGGATAAGTTGGATTGGTCTGCACAGAATGATTTACAGACAATCTGCAATGCTGAAATGATAGAATGGAGTGAAAACATACAAGAAGGGCTTACAACTAAAGGTGGAAAGTTTATTGTAAGTATAGGTTCGTATTAATTATTATGTAAAATTAACTTGATCCCTTTAGCATTCATGCTACAAATTTATTTATATTTTCTTGCTTTGGCGCTTGCACTTTCATGTAAAATAATTAGTAGTAGTAATACCAATTCTTATTGTTATACTCATTACTACTGTACGAGGAATGGGTAGATAATAATGGAAAAACATTCTAAAGTAAGTAAAATAGAGAGGTTTAAACAGCATTGTGGATAAAGCACTTAAAATTTAGGAGAGAAGAAAAATTGTTTAATTTCCCTCAATGCTGTGAAAAAACTAGATTGAATCAGAGTCAATTTGAGCAAATTGAAGTAAAGAAATGAGAGTAGAGATCCAGGAAAGTTTTGCTCAAATGTCGGCAAGTCTACAGCACACTGTAATATGCAAAAAATGAAGTTTTCGCATAAATGAATTGCGGGTTGGCACACATTCAAAAGTTGGACGTGGGTGGTTTAAGAAAGGGTGTTAGAACATAGATTAAAGTAAAATTAGGTGGACAAAATTTTTATCTCTACAGTGCAGTTAATCTTAGAAATGGAGAAGGTTCTAGCTTATTTGCATTGAATGTCAGCACCTATTATATGAATGTATTTCTTGAATAAACGTCGTAATGTTTAAGGACACGAGAAGCCTTTCTTATCATAAATTGCACTAATTAACATAAGTTAAAACATTTAAAGTTACCTAAAAATACCGGGATTATATACCCACCACCATACTCACCTGAGTTCAATCCTATTGAGAGACTTTGGCTGTATATAAAACAGAACATTTTGTGTAATTTGGCTTTGGCGCGCAGCACTCTACTTTATTTAACCAAATTAATTGAATTAAACTATAAATCTGTTAAAGTTCATTTTATGAAAGCACCCTTAGCTCAGTTGGATTAGAGCATTTGACTACGGATCAAAAGGTCGGGCGTTCAAGTCGCTCAGGGTGCATAAATTCAATACAGATATGGAAAAACATGAGTGAGATCTAATCCACCTTAATTCCTCAGCATGTAAACTGCTATGTATACCAAGCCCTATTGAGTTCTCAAGTAGCAGGAAACTCTCGCTTCAAGTAGAGGTTTTATAATGATAAATAACGCTCTTTAAACTTCTGCGCAAATTATCGTAGCGCGATAAAAGTGATTGGTGTTATAATAAATCACTTTTTTTTACTCTAATCTCTATCAAAATTGATTCCAATATTTTCTTCTACCCAGATCATTATGGGCTTTTTCTTGCCAAAAAATAATCATTTAATTTTTCCTTTTGTATCAGCAAATTATTTTATCATACAGCTTCTTGATTGTTAAGTCAGGATGCAGTAAATACCTCATTTTTATCAATTGCTGATGGCTGGGTAAAAATCGCAGCGTTCAACATATTCAACCATTCTCCACCATTTCCACCACTTTTTCTTAGCTGCATTTCACTCCATTTCCCTAACATGAGGCTTCTTCAAAGCATCAGTAAGGCTAGAAGTTTGGTTTATCAATGCTCCAATTTGCTCTTTTAAACCTTCATAAGCTACTCTCTCTTTTTCCGTTCGCGTATCTCACTATCAAATTTTTCCAGTTTTTCTTTTATAAGAGTTGCAATTTTGTTAATCGTTGCTCGTTTTTTTTGAAGTTTACTTTCTGTCCCTTTTAATTTGCTGTCGATTGCTTCCTTTGCCGAGTTCGGAAAATTATTGTCATTTGTTTACAAAGCATCAAGAGATGGTGCTTTAAAGGTGTTTGTTAGTCTCTTCTCAGCCTCTCTCACCTTTAAATTTACTATTTTTGTTCTTTTCTGCTCAGTTTTTTATTCTTTCTTACAACAATGTAGAGAAGCTCTAATAATAGAGAGGCAAAAGCGATAGAATTGAAAAGCATCAAAATACAAAAAAATCTTACTCACAATATTATCTAGTTTTTATGTATATGGAAAAGAAAAAAAGGAGCACTATCACTTATTTGAACCATTAACAATAAGAGTTGGTATTACAGAAAACAAAAGATAGACATGAGGCCATAAAACTGAAACAATTTGTTCATTAACCTTCCCAGAGCTACTTAGTATATGTTAATCAGAATGGGTACCAGAGGAAGCAATCTTGCAATTGCTCAAGTTTTAGAAGCAAAGCAAAGGTTGTTGGACTTTTTTCCTAGTTTATCTGTTGAGATCATTAAAATAAAAACTTCCGGTGACAAATATGCAAATGCGAACCTCGCTGAAATAGGAGGTAAGGGACTGTTCATTAAAGAAATTGAGACTGAATTGATTGAGAATAACATAGATATGGCAGTTCATTCGCTAAAGGATGTTCCTGCATTTTTTTCAAAAGATTTAACAATTCCTTGTATTCTAGAAAGGTCAAGTCCATACGATACATTTATTTCTAGTAAGTATAAGAGTCTTAAATCTTTGCCACAGCGAGCCATAATTGCAACTTCCTCAATAAGAAGAAGAGTTCAGTTGCTAAATTTTAGACCAGATTTAAATATAGTGCCGCTACGTGGAAATGTGACAACTAGACTGCAGAATCAAAACTTTGATGGAATAATTCTAGCTGAAGCAGGATTAATAAGGTTAAGAAAAGATTACTTGATTACAGAGGTATTGTCACCGAAAACTATGTTAAGTGCAGTAGGACAGGGGGCAATTTGCATTCAATGTAGAAAAAATGATGTAAAAATTATCGATCTTTTAGAGAAAATTAATAACAATAAATCTTTTATAAGGGTGAGATCAGAACGCAGCTTTATGAAGACAGTAAATGGTTCGTGCTTTACACCACTTGCAGCTCTGGCAAAATATGTGAGTGAAAATGTGCTACATCTTTATTGTATGTTGGCAAACGAAAAAAATATATACTTTACTGAGCGTACCTCATTTATAGAAGATGCAGAAAAAATTGGTATGGATGCAGGACTGGAATTGAAATCAAAATGCCTATAAGCTTGCCGGAAGTGCATGGAATCTATCGTTATAATGTTCTAATGTCTAAAATAACATGGTTAAATGTTGGTGGACAAGCTGATGTGTTATTTAAACCACGCGACATTGAGGATTTAACATTTTTAATCAAAAATACTGAATTGCCAATTAGCGTTATCGGTGCGACATCCAACATAATAGTGCGTGATGGTGGCATCCGAGGAATAACGGTAAAATTAGGTAAGGAGTTCGCATATATTAAATACAAAAGTAATAACTCTATCGTTGCAGGTGGTGCTGCGTCACTCATCAACCTCGCTTACTTTGCAGGAGAGCAGCAAATTAGTGGGTTTGAGTTTCTAGTTGGAATTCCAGGAACAGTTGGTGGTGGAATAGAAATGAATGCAGGTGCATATTGTAGTGATATTGCAAGCGTTGTTCAATCCATAAAGGCGGTGAATCTAAGTGATGGAAATCTATATGAATTCTCCAGCAAAGAAATGGGTTATGTTTATCGTGGACACAGCTTAAAAGGGCAGTGGATTTTTATTGAAGCTGAGTTTAAAGGGGTAAGTTCAGGGCATGAGGTTATATTACATAGGTTAAAAGAAATTATCGATAAAAAAAACAAAAGCCAACCAGTGAGAGGAAAAACTGCTGGGTGTATATTCAAAAATCCAAGATACTGCCAGGCGTGGAAACTGATTGATGGATCTGGTTGTCGAGGATTAAATAATGGTGGAGCTAAAATTTCCAAGAAACATTGTAATTTTTTACTTAATTATAATAATGCAACTGCGTCTGACTTGGAAAACCTTGGCAACAAGGTAAGAGATGCAGTGAAAAACAAATTTAACATTGAACTTGAGTGGGAAATAAGGGTCTTGGGTATCCATTAGGCAGTTTTTTATAGCTACTGTATTTTCTAGCTGTTTAACGCTATCTGTCTTAATTTCTAAAATGTTCTTTATAAAATAGCCCTGTCTTTTTTCATGCGTATATTTAATACTAATTCCCATTATAAAAAGAACTGATAGGTAATAATGGAAAAGAAGCCTTACTGGGGTAAGTAAAATAGCGAGGTTTAAGTAGCGTTTTGAAAATCAAAATTATTAGATGAAAAAGCCGTAGAATCAGCAAAAAAATGCTAAAAAAAGTGCAAAAAACTAAACGCTGTAATTGTAGCAAAAAAGCGTAGTATAACAGTCGTAGCACAAAGATATGTTGCATTTCAAGATGCATACACTAACTGTATGGATGAAGCACCTAAAATTTAGAAGAGAAGAAAAATTGTTTCTCCTTCTCAATATCGTGGAAAAGCTAGATTTGAATCTCAGAGCCAATTTGAACAAGCCGAGTATGGATGCAAGGAAACCATAGCATTACCATTAAAGAAATGAGAATTAGAATCCAGGAAAAATTTGGCTTGAATGTCAGCAGATCTGCCACTCAAAAATTAGACATGAGTAGATCAAAAAAGGCATTAGAACACAGGTTAAAGTAAAATTAGATTGTATGAATACATGTCTTGAACAAATGCTGCAATATTTAAGAACACGAGAAACCTTATTATATTACTACCCACCATACTCACCCGAGCTCAATCCTAGCCTGAGAGCGTTCTGTGCAAATTTATTCTCTCTTTCTCACTCTACAATTAAACAACTCTGCAACGTCACTTTATTTGACCTATTAGCAATGAAAACCTGTGTTAGCATAATTGCCACCTTAAAATATACCAACATAACACAAGATTGCTTTTGAATCAACAGTTGAAACTGGTTTATAGACCTATACCTCCAGGAATCACCACTAACCTAACTATAATACACATAATTAAAGCCATTGCAACTTGAACATTTATAATCCCACCGTTCTAGTTCTTTGTTACAATTCCTACACTTCCAGCACGGATCAGGCAAAGCTTCTGAGCCCATCTTGTTCAACCAATGAATTATTTGATCTTGCTCTTGTAACAGAACCTTGAGCTGTACCATAATAAGGTAGATTGACATATAATTAGCTTTTTTTATAGCAGTATTTAGATGTTGACTTGCAAGATCGTATTTACCTGAACTAATTAAGGATGAAGCAAGTAAACAATAACTAAAATAATAATCGGGGCGTAGGTTATATAGCCTTTCAGCACCTTCACTATTTAAACTGATGTAAATTTTGGCTGATTGAGGAGTAGGGTTTACTATATACTCTGCCTCTAGTACTGCAGAAGCTTTTCTGATCTTTCCAAGTCTAATATATAACTCTGCCTTTAAATAATTGATAGGTTGAAAAGTTGCACAATAACCTTGTGCTCTAAATAAAGACTTCACAGCCTCTTTAAAGTTTCCTTTCCTTTCATATTGTTTTGCCAAAGCACAATAAAAAACTGCAAACATCTTTTTATGGTCAAAGGGAAGAAAAACGTTGAACTTGATAGCTTCCTTTAATCTAGAAATTGCGTTGACCCAATCTTCTTGCAATGTACAGTGTTCTATTTGAAAGGGAATAGATAGAATTTTGTCATTAACTGAGCTAGAGCAATACTCTATGAATTTTTGAAAGATTGTTCTTTCCTGTTTGAGGTGGGCAATCAGCTTATTGGCTAAGAGTAGAGCTAAGTTACGATTTTTATTTGCAATATCCGTTAAACCATCACTGAAAAAGCTATAATTCCCTGTCTTACCTGAGTTGAAAATCTTTATTAGAGATAACCTATCGTTTTCCTCATTTAGACTTTTAACTAGCTTGTGGGCATTTTCTATATTGTCCAAGTCTACGCTAAAAAAGGCTTCAAAAAGAAGCAATTCTTCTCTATCTCTTTTTCTGCTTTTTATATTGGCAAACGTTGATGAAATGGAAGAAAAAAAGTGTGCAAGTGTAACTAATAAAAACAATAAAACTATACAAGCAAAAATAATGAAATATAGATCAACACTTATAATATAACTGCCTAGCTCTAACTTTACTACTTCACCACTCATCTTGGCCCATATGCCAAATAAAAATGAGAGAACGAAAACTATAAAACAAATCATGAGATATATTGTAATAGGTGATAGTATATTATTGAAATATTCTTGGAAGCTACAATAAAACCATTCAATTTATTAAGCCACAGTTTGAATTCTGGATTTGTTAAACTGCTTACTGTAGCGGTCACACTTTGCCAATCATTATCGTTTACTGACTCCTCAATTTCCGTGAATTTTGCTCTTAACGGGTCATTTTTAACTCGTATTTTTACCCAATTTGAAATGATTTTTTGAAACAGTGTGCCTTTGTTGTAGTTAATAATAGCAATAGTTTTTTCAAAAGACAAACTCAATTCATGTAAAGTATCTATCTCTTTTAAACCTTCCAATTCATTTACTGCATTCTCTATCTCTGGATCGTCAAGTTCTAATATTAAAGGTTTTATTGAATTTATATGATTATTAAATTTTGCTTCTTGCAACAATGAATTCTTCATCTTCACCACAAGTAACAGTAATTTTGCAAGATTCTTATACCTTGTACTACCATCACCTATTTGCTCACATTGAGTGAGCAAACTTCTTTTAAAATCAAATATCTTTTTTTCTATTTTTGACTGATTAATTTCAAGCAACATCCTAAGCTCATCTATGTTCCCCATCAAAACCTTTATTTTGTTCTCACCCTCCTGTTGATTTGCTTTTAAAAACACTATGTTATTTATTGTAATATAACTAGCAAATAATAGTACAATCAAGAACCAGCCTATGCATTTTTGCTGAGTATTATTCATAACGTAATATCTCCGCAGGGTCTTGCATAGCTGCCTGTAATGCAGGAGCAACTGCTGCTAGAAATGATAAGAATAATGTAAGTGCAGAAATATTCACTATGTCTTGAGGGACTAATATTATTGGTAAATTTGAAAAAAAGTATATCATAGGATCAAGTAGCTTGACGTTAGTAATGCTTTCTAAAAATATTCTGATATTTTCAATATTGAGGGAAAAAACAACACCTATAATACAACCAAGGCAAGTTCCTGTAAAACCAATTAGCAACCCACAAATACAAAATATGCGCATAATACTTCCACTTGTTGCACCAAATGTGCGCATAATTGCAATCGCAGATTTTTTGTCTTGTACTATCATCATTAGATTCGAGGCAATATTGAATGCCGCCACAATTATAATCAAAGTAAGAATTAAAAACATCACATTCTTTTCAGTTTCCAAAGCATTGAAATAGTGGCTTTGTTGCAATTGCCAACTTTTAGCTTCTATTCCTGTTTCTTTTTCTATAGTACTTGCTAGCTTATCAGCTTTAGCAACGTCGTCCACAAATATCTCTATGTTTCTTACATTATCTCTATAGTTAAAAAAGGCCTGTGCCGACTTTATGGGCATGTATATCAAAGTATTATCATACTCAAACATACCCATGTCAAATATGGCTACGACTTCATATTCTTTCATCCTTAGCATCTCACCAAACAATGCATCAAATCCCTCAGGTGATATAAGCATAATTTTTCCTCCATAACCAACTTCTAATACTTCCGCTAAGCGTGCTCCTATTATTACTCCTTTATCGAATTTTTTCACATCACCTATAATTATACTATTTTTAACAGTAGTGTTATTGAGCAAGTCTTTAGCTGATACACCTCGCACTACAGCACCAACAATTCCGCCATTTGCTGTAATAATAACTTGATCATTGGTCATAGGAGTTGCTTTTAATACACCTGGAATTTTCCCAACAGATTCTAATACTGCATGGTAATCTGAATTTATGTTGCTATCAAAATAAACATTGATATGTCCATCAATGCCAAGTATCGAGTCAAGCAACTTTATTCTAAACCCATTCATTACAGACATCACCACTATTAACGTTGCAACTCCAAGAGCAATACCAACAATAGAGAATAAAGTCATTACAGAGCAAAATTTAGCACTCTTCGCTTGCAAATAGCGAATAGCCACAGTAATTTCAAAGACAATAGACATTACTTGAGGTTGGACATTGTATTTTAAAGATTCATATAATCGAAGACTTCTCCTTAACTTATAAAAACTAGGTTGTCTTTAATTTAGCAAGCCTATAGGATATATTCAACACTTTAGCATTATAATCTTCCATGTACATCATCTAATTTAATACTAATTCTCACTGCATAAGGGACGGGTAGACAATAATAGAAAAGAGACCATACTGAAGTCAGTGAAATAGCAAGGTTTAAATGATACCACAAATCAAAATTATTGGATGAAAAAGTCATGGAATCAGCAAAAGAAATGCTGGAGAAAGTGTAAGATGACGCAATGTTATAAAAAAATTAAACGCTGTAATCGCAGCAAAAAAGCACAGTATAACAGCCATAGCAAAAATATGTTCGCATTTTAAGAACAGCACTAACTGCATAAATAAAGCACTAAAACTTAGAAGAAAAGGGGGAGATCGTTTACTCCCTTCTCAACATCGTAGAAAAATTAATTAGACAAGTCTTGTATGTATAAGAAAACTCTAATATTACTATTAAAGAAATGAGAATAAGAATCTAGGAAAGATTTGGCTTTAATATATGCAAAAATGAAATTTTCGTATATTGCATCAAGACCAATTCACAATGGACAAGATAAAGGTAGAGGGGAAGAGCTTAA
This sequence comes from Wolbachia endosymbiont of Litomosoides brasiliensis, assembly GCF_013366805.1. Classification (GTDB taxonomy): domain Bacteria; phylum Pseudomonadota; class Alphaproteobacteria; order Rickettsiales; family Anaplasmataceae; genus Wolbachia. The sequence continues at coordinate 40,183 of NZ_WQMO01000002.1, read as the reverse complement.
AAAAAATTAACGAGACTATTGGTAAGAGTTATTCTTCTTTGATGAAAAGCAAAATTAGGCAGAAAAATTTTTATCTCCACAGCGGAGTTAATCCTATTTACACCGAATGTCAACACCGGTTGTATAAATATATTTCTTGAACAAATTTTGCAATATTTGTATATAAAATAGAACATTCTGCGTAATAAAGTCCATAATACGATTGCTTTTCTTGAGAGCACTTTGTGCAAATTTATTACTTCTCTTTCTCACTCCACAATTAAACAACTTTACAATTTCATTTATTTGACCCACTAATAATGAGAATTAGTATAACTTTATAAGTTCCCTTTATTTTTATGAAGGTCACAGTCTAAAGACCTTGCTTTATCAATATAACGAAACAAGGTCCTTTTAGTGAATTCAAAATCTTCTAGGGTATTTCCTTCACACCTTGCTGTAATGCAGTCTTGTGTATTTGACACCCTAAGGAGCCACCAGCCTTTATTGTCATTACCGGTTACCTTAATACCGTCAAGATCTGAAAACGCAATATTTTGCTGCTCCAGTGTTTTCTTTATTGACTCAATTATTTGAAATCTTTTTTCATCTTTAACCATAATCTTTATTTCATGGGTAATATATAGCTTTGGTAAGTCCTTAACTATCTGAGATAGACTTTGGCTTCGCCTAAGTAAAATGTCAATGGCCTTAATAGCAGAATATAGTCCATCATCAAAACCTAGCTCAGAGAAGAAAAAATGCCCACTTAACTCACCAGCAAATTTTGCTCCTTCTTCCATCATTTTTTTCTTAACTAGCGAGTGCCCAGTAGCACAAGTAACCACTTGTCCCCCTAATTTACTGACAAAATCATGCACTTTCATACTCATTTTTACGTTGGCAATAACTTTGCTGCGTGGATATTCCTCTAATACTTCACGCACAAGAATCATAAATAAATGATCATTGGAAACAATGTTGCCCTTATCATCAATTAAGCGCACCCTATCACTATCACCATCAAGTGCAATACCTAGATTACATTTGTCTTGCTTTACAATATCAATAAGTTGAACAAGATTTTTTTCTTCTATGGGATCTGGGTTATGTAATGGAAATGCTCCATCTATAGAATTATTGATTATGATATGAGTATGACCTGGCAAGACTGCTTCAATATACCTTAAGATTCCACTTGCTGGGCTATTTCCACAATCCCAGGCTATCTTTAATTTTTGTGTAGAATTGTTCTTTACCGCACTTTTTAATATGTGAATGTATTGACTATATATATTTATGTTAATTAAGCTTCCAATTTTTGTACTGTTTTTAATCGCACTGCTTATAATTTCCTTTGTTTCTTGATCTGAGTAAACTTTTTCACTACTGAAAAATTTAAAGCCATTATAGTTGCTTGGGTTGTGGGAGGCGGTTACTATAATGCCAAGATCTGCCTGCGTGATTTGAGTTGCAGCGTAGAGCATGGGTGAAGAGCATAGTCCAATGCGTATGACATTTGCTCCGGATAGAGTTAAGCCCCTAGTTAATTCTTTTTCTATACCTGGTGAATCTATTCTGCTGTCATAGCCTACGCAAACACTAGCCACGGTCTGGCCAAATTTTCTGCCTATTTCGTATCCATCACTAATCTGCAGATCTTTGCCTACCACACCCCTAATATCGTATTTTCTTATAATGGTATCATCCATACTATACCGCTCAGAGTAATTACTATATAACATTACAGACAAGTGCTCAAGTTTCTTCTTTATTTACTCGTACAATTAGTTGATTTTTAAGTTAAAGATATTTCTATTTTATAATATCCTCTAGAAATGTAAAATTATGCCGAGAAGAACGGAAATTCATCTATGTCCAGGGAAAATGAAAACGTATCTGTTGAAGGTCAGGGTTGATGTAATGAACGAAAGAAAAATAATATTTTAAGTCTCATTCAATCTAATACCAATTACCACTGTACAAAGAACGGATAGGCAATAATAGGAAAGGAGCTACACTAAAGTAAGTAAAATAGCGAATTTTAAATGACATTAAAATCAAAATTATTGGATAAAAAAGTCGTGTGATCAGCAAAAGAAATGCTGAAGGAAGTGCAGAGTAACGTATATGTTGCAAAATGGATGGAGCACCTAAAATTTAAAAAGAAGAAAAATTGTTTGTTTCCCTTCAACATCGTAGAAAGACTAGATTGAATCATAGTCAATTCGAATGAGTTGAGCATGATATAAGAAAACCAGAACATTACATTAAAGAAATGAGAATAAGAATCCAGGAAAAATTTGGCTTGAATGTCAGTAAGTTTACAGCAAAAGGACGTTGGAATACAAGTTAAAGCAAAATTAGTTTGCACGGAGAGGAGCGTTTCTTGTCATGTGTTGTGCTAGTTAGCATAAGTCAAAAAATTTAAAGGTACCTAAGAATATCAAGATTATATACCTCTACCATACTCACCTGAGCCCAATCCTATTGAGAGTACTTTAATTGTATACAAAACAGAGCATTTTGCGTAATAAAGTCTATAATACAATTGATTTGCTTGAGAGTGCTTTATGCAAATTTATTGCCCATCCTTCTCACTCTGCAATTAAACAACTTTACAATGCCACTTATTTGACTCACTAATAATGAGAATTAGTATTGCCAATAGTCTCATTAATTTCTTTTAACTCTTTCTGTATATCTTATTTTCTGCACATTACTGTAGACTTGCTAACATTTAAGCTAAATTTTTCCTGGATTCTTATTCTCATTTTTTAATGCAATATTCGGGTCCCCTTATCATATTTTAACTTGTTCAAACTGACTATGATTCAATCTAGTTTTTTTACAATGTTAAAGGGGAATAAACAATTTTTCTTCTTTTTAAATTTTAGGTGCTCTATCCATTTTGCAACATATACGTTACTCTGCACTTCCTTCAGCATTTCTTTTGCTGATCACATGACTTTTTCATCCAATAATTTTGATTTTAATGCCATTTAAACCTTGCTATTTTACTTACTTCAGTAAGGTATATATAAATATTTAAAAAATGTAAATCTTGCTTACATCAACAAAACATGAAGTCACTATTCATTACAAAATTAGCAAAGATTCTGGTTTACTTAAAGTAAGTTAATTGCTACTCTTTAAAGCAAAATGTTTACTATAGAACCATATGCTTAGGTTTTTTTTTGGAGTTTTATCTACACTAGTGTTTTTGGTTTTTAGCTTTTTTACTGTGCAAGATGCTGAAGCTAAATCTAAAGTGAAGTTTAGTAAAAAATATAGACCTCTTGGTAATCCTGGTGGTACAAACTTTCATGAAGATGAGGATTTCGCTGAGTCATATAAACTATATGAAAAGCGTAGGGAGCTTCTAAAGAAAAAAAAGTCACAGGGTCGAACTAATATTAACATAAACAAAGAAAAACTGGCCAAGAAGCTAAAAGAAAAAAAAATTTCTCACTTTGATAGCGAGCTGAGTAATACAGAAGTTTGCGTAATCAACGATGAAGAGGATGCTATGGTAAATCAACATGGCATCAACATTGCACGTTTAAAAGGTGCTGTATTCATAGATCAAGGACCAACTTCTCAACGTGAGGATGAGCAACATGAAGGTGAACGACAAGAAGGAAAAGAAGCCACTTCAACGCAGGAGAAAAAAGCTTCTCCTATAAGTGTTACTATAAAAAATGCTCCATCAAAAAGAACTTATTCACATGATTCCATTGCCGACTTAAATAACGTTAGTTCAAACGACTCGGATTTGCTTGGAAGTGTAGCTGATGCAGCAAATTAATAACATGTTGAATGGAGATCTGGTAGATTATGACTTGAGTAATGAAGTATGTGAATTATTACCTGCTCCTCGGCATAAGACTTATGTTGTAAAAGTCGGACAAGTAAAGATAGGTGGAAATAATCCTATAGTTGTACAATCTATGGCACTTGGTGTACACATAGGTTCTGATGATGTAAAAAGCAGTGCTAAGCAATATGCAAAAGAAATAATAGAATTAGCACGTTCAGGTTCAGAGCTGGTGCGGATTGCTTTAAACTCAGAGGAAGTAGCAAGAGCAATACCTTATATAGTAGAAGAGATAAATAAAGAAGGCTTCGACGGCAAGATATTGGTAGGCTGTGGGCAGTATGAGCTAGATAAGTTAGTTCGAGATTACCCAGACAACATCAAAATACTAGGTAAGGTTAGAATCAATCCAGGCAATATAGGCTTTGGCAACAAACGTGATGAAAAGTTTGAAAGGGTTATAGAGTATGCAATAACGCATAATATCCCGGTTAGGATTGGGGTAAATTGGGGTAGTCTTGATAAATACCTTTCACAAAAATTGATGGATGAAAATTCTTTATCCAGTAATCCAAAATCTTCTAACGTTATATTGCGCAAGGCACTTGTAATGTCAGCTCTCAATAGTGCACAAAAAGCTGAAGAAATTGGCCTCAGTTCAGATAAAATAGTTATTTCGTGTAAAGTCAGTAGAGTGCAAGATTTGATTTCAGTTTATACGGCTCTTGCAAAATCTTCTAATTATGCCTTGCATTTGGGTTTAACTGAAGCTGGTATGGGCAACAAAGGCATGATAAATACCACAGCAGGGCTTACTTACTTACTACAAAATGGCATTGGAGATACGATACGGGCTTCATTAACTCAACGTCCTGGTGAATCACGAGTTAATGAAGTAACAGTGTGTCAAGAAATACTGCAGTCCATAGGCTTGCGTCACTTTAATCCTCAAGTTAATTCGTGTCCAGGTTGTGGACGTACAAATAGTGATCGTTTTCGTATATTGACCGAAAAAGTAAATGATTATATAAAAATTCGTATGCCGGTATGGAAGAAAAAAAATCCAGGTGTAGAGCATATGAACATCGCTGTCATGGGTTGTATCGTAAATGGCCCCGGAGAAAGCAAACATGCTAATTTAGGAATTAGCTTACATGGATATGGAGAAAAGCCCATTTCAGCGGTTTATAAAGATGGGAAGTATTTTAAAACTCTACAGGGTAATAACATCTTTGAAGAATTTAAGGTAATTATCGATGACTATGTGAAGGAGCATTACACATAAAATTGATGATACACAAAAATTGTGCTTTAAGAGCAATTTTCATAGCTAGCAGTATTATTTCAGTGTCAAGCACATATCTGTATGAACATTAGATTTGAGAAAGGTCTCTATTTTCTCCTCAAACCGTGCAAGATGTTAGCTGAGTTGCGCCTTATTTAACCCATCCCATTCTACAATTTTTACTATTCAACTGCTCCCTATCGCTCCACTGACTCGTCTTTTGTCTTATGCCAATTCCCACTACTATGTTGCAAAAAAAACTAAATGCCGTAATCGCAGAAAAAAGCACAGTATAACAGTCGTAACAAAAATATAAAGCACCTAAAATTTAAAAGAGGAGAAAATTTTTGTTCCCCCTTAACACCTTAGAAAAACTAGATTGAATCAGAATCAAGATGAATAAGATAAAGGTATACAGGAGAAGAGTTTGAAGAAAACTTAATAAGGCTGTCGGTGAGTATCCTGGCCAATAACAAGAGTTATTTTTCTTTGATGAATCATAAGTTTAACACATTCAAAAGTTGGATACGGGTGATTTAAAAAGGGTGTTAGAACACAGGTTAAAGTAAAATTAGATAGACAAAATTTTTATCTCTATAGTGCAATCTCTTCTAGAGATGGAAAGGATTTTAGCTTATTTGTATCAAATATCAACACTGATTGTATGAATATATTTCTTGGACAAATATTACAATATTTAAGAACACGAGAAGCCTTTCTTGTTATAGATTATGCTAGTTGATATAAGTCAAAAAATTTAAAGGTACCTAAAAATATTAGATTATATACCTGCTACCAATTCACTTGAGCTCAATCCTGTCGGGAAACTTTGGTTGTATATAAATAGAACATTCTGCGTAACAAAACCTATAATAAAATTGCTTTGCGTGAGAGCACTTTGTACAAATTTATTACCTCTCTTTCTTACGCCACAATGTTACCTATTTAATCTACCAACAACGAGAATTAGTATTACCAATAGCCTCGTTAAGTTTTTTTTTAACTCTTCTCCTGTATACTTTTATCTTGTTCATCATAAATTGGTCTTGGCGTAATAAAAGTGTACTGTAGACTTGCTAACATTCAAGCTAAATTTTTCCTGTGTTCTTATTTTCATTTCTTTAATGGTAAATATTAGGGTTTTCTTGTATCATACCCAACTTGTTCAAATTGACGATGTTGAGGGGGAGCGAAAATTTTTCCCCTCTAGTTTTTTTGTAACATAGCTGATTTCACGACCCTTTCATCCAATAATTTTGATTTTAACGCCATTTAAAACCTGGCTATCTTACTTCAGTTATTGTGTTCTCTTTTGTAGTGGGAATTAGTATCATTTACAAGAACGGTGAAGAACTTTTGCGTAACCCATATAAAAAATCAGTAGCCCACTTTTGGTGTCATCCTAGTGCTTGATACTGTGAAAATCAGTACATTAAAATGTGATTTTTAATAACCTCAACATCACTAAATTCAAAAGTTTTGTTCCCTACAATTTGAAATCTTTCATGCCCTTTTCCTGCAACAAGCAGAATCATATTCTCATCATAGGCAATATTTATACCCTTCCTTATAGCTTTTCTCCTATCCCTTACCTCTAGTCCATCAGAGCAATATAGCAAAATATCGCGACGAATTTTTGCTGGATCTTCACCACGCGGATTATCATCTGTGACTATTACTCTGTCTGCATATACCTTCGCTATTTTACCCATCTCTGCACGTTTTACCTGATCACGATTCCCACCACAACCAAAAACCAGAACTATTTTTTTATTGAAATGCCACTTTAAAGATAACAGAGCTTGTTTAAGCGCACTTGGAGTGTGGGCGTAATCTACAAATGCAAAAGGTTTTACCTTTTCTATTCTTCCCGGTAAAGAAACGAGTTTATTTATACATATCTTCCGATAATCTAACTTAGATACAATAACTATACCTATTGCACACAGTAAATTATATGCTTGAAACTGCCCCAAAACTGGAAAAAACATACGGTAAACTTTATTACCAATTTTAATTGTAAGATGTTGACCATCAGGGGTGGGGATTTGTCTTAATAAAGTAATGTCAGAGCCTGTTTTCCCATATGTTATGACTTTGCTGTTACGTTTTTTAGCTATCTTAAGCAATGTGTAGTATTCATCTATATCCGAATTTAAGACTGCCGTTTTTTCTTCTGGCAGCACCTCGTAAAATAACCTTTTCTTAGCCTCAAAATACTTACTTACGTCTTTATGATAATCCAAATGATCTTGCGAGAAATTAGTAAAAGCTGCAGCATTTAATGCTAATCCATGGATTCTATACTGATCAATTCCATGACTCGAAGCCTCCAATGCTAAGCGTTCTATATTTTTGCTATTCACATCACGCAATGTGAAATAGAGGTCATCTGCATCCGGAGTAGTAAGGCCACTGTTATTATCTTTCCTTTCATTATTAACACATGTTCCAAGTGTTCCCACAGATGCTGCATTATAACCCGCGTTTTGCCAGATTTGGCGGCAAAACTCCACCACCGAAGTCTTACCATTTGTACCCGTCACAGCAGCAACACATTTGAGCTGCTTAAACCGATAAAACCTGCTAACTATCTTGCTATATATGTCCAGAGGGTTTGGGTAGAAGATATAGGTCTCAGCACCATGCACTGGAACTGCATTAAAACCTGCTATTATTGCTGAAGCTTTTACACTGCCTACACATCTCTCACCTTCCTCTGATACACAAACAAAAAGATAACCGTCTTTGACTTTCCTTGGATTACACGTAACACCCTTAACCTCAAGGTTAAAATCAATAGTGCAGTTATCTAGTATTGCTCCAGTGTGCAACACTAATTGCTGGATCCCAGTGCTTGACACTGGGATAACAGGAAGACCACCAATATCATGCAGTAACTCTCTCAGTATCATGTCCTACTTCATCAGCTTGAAAGCCCAAACATGGCAACCTTGCTAGTGCAGCACTCAAATCAGAAATTAAATCTTCAGGATCTTCTAGCCCACAAAATATTCGTACAAAACTTCCACTATAATCTGAATTCATTACAGATCTTAACACAGACTTACGATCTATTGGTAATATCAAGCTATCACACCCTCCCCAAGAAGCACCGATATTAAAAATTTTCATATGATCAACCATATAGCTTAGTTCCTCACATGAATATTCTCTATCCAGTACTATACTAAATACGCTACTTGCCCCCTTGAAGTAACTTTTCCATAATTCATGTTGAGGGTGGGAAGGAAGTGCTGGATATAAGACTTTTTTGATTTTCGGATGCTTTTCTAACCATTTTGCCACTTCCATTGCTGTACTTTGATGCTTTCTCATGCGTGTGTGCAGTGTTCTTAGCCCTCGATGTGCAAGGTAACAGTCGTATGGTTGCACAGTAACTCCGTAATTCTTGCAGTTCTCATAAAGTAATTTAAAAACCTCACCTTCAGCAATAATGGCTCCCATCAATAAATCTGAGTGACCGGCTATATACTTTGTAACCCCATACAGTGCAACATCAATACTATAATCAAGTGGCCTAAACAACAAAGGAGTAGCCCACGAATTATCACAGACGGTCAAGATTTTATGCTCCTTAGAAACCTTCACTATATGTTCTATATTTGAAATCTCAAACGTTACAGAACCAGGAGTCTCGACCATTATTAATTCAGTATTATTCTGAATCAAACTAGCTATATCCTGTGTTGGATCATAGAAGGTTACCTCTACTCCTCTTTTTGGTAGCTCATTCTCGGCAAACCTCTTAAGTCGGTAATAGCTATTATCTTGAATTAAAACATGCGAACCTGCTCTAGCAAAAGTCAGAACGGTAAAAGTAAGTGCAAACAACCCAGAAGGATAGATTAATGCTTGTCCCCTACCCTCAATTTCAGCAAGTGCATTTGAAAAATAATGAACGGTGGGAGTGCCTACACTACTGTAGCTATAATCTCTTACAACATCATCATTCACCACATCATATATGCTTTTTCCATTTGCTGCATCTAAGTAGTTCTTGTAAGTAGGAAATAATATGGTAGAAGAATGATAAACTGGTGGATTCATAGAACCTTTGTAGTCTTCAAACTTTCTTCCTGCTTTAACTAATAAAGATTCCTCTTTCACGTTCTGTTATCAATTTTTTAAATTGTATTCGCTTTGCGTATATAAGTGAAGAGAAATTGCATGTATTAGCTCTATCTCACTCTTTAATAACTTATAAATCAACTTGTGCCTTTTGAGGCTATCCATTCCGGCAAAACTGTCAGATATTAGTACTAGCTTGATATGTGAAGGTAGTGTTGAAGAAGACGAAGAAAAATAATGACTTGTATGCTTTACAGATTCATCGATAATATCAACATCAATTACATCTATTGAACTGCGTATTTTTTCTTCTATTGTCTTAATGATATCCATTCTGTCATCTAAGTAATTAATACTAGTCCTCTCTCCCTAGATTCCAGCGTCAAGCGCTGGCAAAATACACTCTTATTTACTCTCTTCCCTATTATCTATGTCTTGATAATCAGAATCTACTACTTTTTCTTCCTCATTCGTTGTGGATGAACTAGCAGAGCTTTCTTTTCCCTGTTGTTGCTGAGATTCCTTATACATAGCCTCTCCAAGCTTCATAGATAATTGAGAAAGATTAGTAATTTTTTGTTGTATTGCATTAGTGTCATCAATGTTATCAGATTTACTAGCCCCTTTTAATTCATTAACTGCATTTTCAATAGCAGATTTATCTTCTGGTGAAACCTTATAACCATACTCTTTCAGAGACTTTTCCGTAGAATGAACTAAGCTATCTGCTTGGTTCTTCACTTCAATAAATTTTTTGCGTTTCTCATCTTCTTGTGCCTTTTCCTCAGCCTCTTTTATCATACGATTTATTTCACCCTCAGACAAACCACCTGAAGACTGAATACGTATCTTCTGTTCTTTCCCAGTAGCTTTATCTTTTGCAGAGACATGTACTATTCCATTTGCATCTATATCAAATGTCACTTCGATCTGAGGAACTCCATGAGGAGCAGGTGGTATACCCTCCAAACCAAATTGACCAAGCAGCTTATTATCAACTGCCAATTTCCTTTCACCTTGATACACTTTAATTGTTACAGCCGTTTGATTATCTTCTGCAGTTGAAAATACCTGAGATTTTTTAGTAGGAATAGTAGTATTACGCTCAATAAGTGGAGTGAACACCCCTCCTAAAGTTTCAATACCAAGGGAAAGCGGAGTTACATCAAGTAATAACACATCCCTTACATCACCTTGAACGATTCCTGCTTGTATCGCAGCGCCAATTGCTACAACTTCATCAGGATTTACTCCTCTATGTGGGTCCTTGCCAAAGAATTCTTTAACTTTCTCTATTACCTTTGGCATGCGAGTCATACCACCAACAAGCACCACTTCACCAATTTGATTAGCAGATAAACCAGCATCCTCAAGAGCTCTTTTGCAAGGAGCTATAGTTCTTTCAATTAAATCATTTACTAAGCTTTCAAGTTTTGCTCTTGTTAATTTCATATTCAAGTGTTTTGGACCACTTGCATCAGCCGTAATAAATGGCAGATTTATTTCCGTTTCCATTGCACTTGATAATTCAATCTTCGCTTTTTCAGCAGCTTCTTTGATTCTTTGCATAGCCATTGGATCATTTTTTAGATCAATGCCATTACCTTTCTTAAATTCATCTAGTAAATAACTTACTATTGCATTATCAAAGTCTTCACCTCCAAGGTGGGTATCACCATTCGTAGCTTTTACTTCAAAAACTCCATCACCTATTTCAAGTATTGAAACGTCAAATGTACCACCACCAAGGTCATATACCACTATTGTGTGACCATGCTTCTTATCAAGACCATAAGCAAGTGCCGCAGCAGTTGGTTCATTAACTATTCTAAGTACATTCAACCCAGCAATTTTTCCTGCATCTTTTGTTGCTTGACGTTGAGAATCGTTGAAGTATGCTGGCACTGTTATCACAGCATCCTTCACTTCTTCCCCAAGATAAGCTTCTGCTGCTTCTTTTAGATTTTGTAGTATAAAAGCACCAATTTGACTAGGGGAGTATTCTTTACCATCTGTTGTTTTAATCCATGCATCACCATTTTTTGCTGCAAACACTTTATACGGCACATTTAGACCTTTCACTTCAGGATCACCATACTGACGACCTATTAATCTCTTAGTAGCAAAAAAAGTATTACTTGCATTGGTGGTTGCTTGCCTCTTTGCTGGAGCGCCAATTAATCTCTCTCCTGATGAAGTAAATGCAACTACAGACGGAGTAGTCCTTGCTCCTTCTTTATTTTCTATTATCTTACCTTGTATTGCAACACAAGAATTTGTTGTTCCAAGATCTATACCTATTGCCCTTCCCATAATGAATACTCCCTTATAAATGTTGTCTGATATAAGAATATATAAGTATAGGACTCGCCGATTACAAGTCCCTTTAGTATTTCCAGTTAGCTATTAGAGTTCAAAATACGTGAAAGCCACTTAGTTAACCAAAAACTGCCTTGTAATTTCTCTGAATCAGAAGCTCTTTCATTGCTGCTGCTTTCAATCTTGTAACCAGAGTTTTGCAATGGCTTACAATCACCCAAGTTAACGTCATCCCCTCGTTTTAAAACGAACGTATCTACACTTAAATTGCTATCAGCATTAACATTTAGTTTGATATTAAACTCTTTTTCAATTGTAGAAACTGTGCTGCGTTTATTATTAAAAATATGTGCTATAATTGCACCATGTGCTACTAAATCAAATGATCTATTTCGGTTCCTACTAGCAATGTGCTGCAAATCTCTCAATATTGATGCAACAACTACCTCATTTGACTTCACCTTTCCAACTCCTTTACAGTGCAAACACTCTGTAGTGTTAATTTCCTGTATGCTTGGTTTAATTCTTTGCCTTGAAAACACCATTAAGCCAAAGTCATTTATGTAGCTAAATTGAACTCTAGCTTTGTCATCCTTAAACGCCTGCCTAATAGCAGACTCAACAGCTCTACAATACTGATACCTTAACATGTCAATAAAGTCGACTACTATTAACCCCGACAAGCCCCTTAAATTTACCTGTCTTGATATTTCAGGTACTGCTTCCATATTAGTTCTATAAGCTGTCTCCTCTATACTATCTTCCCCTGTCATCTTTCCTGAATTTACATCTATTGAAACAAATGCCTCAGTTAAAGTTATTATCAAAGATCCACCAGACGGTAATTTCACTCTATTGCTGTACAACTCAGAAATTTGATCCTCGACTCCGTAGTAAGTAAAGATTGGAATAAAACCTCTATACAACCTGTAACGCAACTTACTACCTTTTAATGCATTCCTAGCATACTGTCTTACTGTTTCAAAAGCTTCCTTTCCAGATACTATAACCTCCATACCATTGCTACAAAAATCACGAATAGACCTCATAATTAGGTCTGCTTCATTATAAATCAATGATGGAACATTTACAGAGGAAGCATTTTTTTGAATATTCTGCCATAATGAAGATAAATAATTGTAATCCTGCTCAATTTCTTTTTTACTTTTCCCTGAACCAATGGTTCTTATTATTAAACCCGACCTTTTCGGCAAGTCTATTGAACTTAATATATCCTTTAACTGTTTTCTGACATTAGCATCTTCAATTCTACGGGAAATTCCACCTTTACTCATGGAATTAGGCATGAAAACACAGTACCTACCTACTAAAGTTATGTACGTCGTAAATGAAGCTCCTTTATTGCCTCGTTCTTCCTTAGTTAGCTGAACTAATAATCTTTGATTTACTGAAATGACATCTTGCAACTTGTATCTCTTATATAGAGACACCTCTCTTGCAAAACCATTACCGGACTCGTTAACATTCCTATTAGCTACTGAATCTGAAGAAGTATTTGTCGACACACTGCCACTTTCTTCTGCATAATCGTCATTTGAGCAACCTTCAAAGAAAATTTCTTTTTCCTTTTCTGGAATATTGAAATAATCTGGAGATATCTCGGAAAAAGACAAAAAACCTTGCTTGTTTTTTCCATATTCGATAAATACAGCCTGCAAAGAAGGCTCTATGCGTTTTACACAAGCAACGTATATATTACCTCTTAATTGTCTTTTTTCTTTGAATTCTTGTTCAAATTCCACAACTCTATTGTCAGCCGATAAAGCAACTCTTACCTCATCAGAACAGATGGAATTTTCTATTAATAGTAACCTCTTACCACCATTTATCACTTATTTACCGTTTGCTTTGCGCTCCAAAATTAACTTTATGTTACTCAATGCACTGTCAATTGTCAAGAATTTTGCAATCTACATTGTTCTAAGGCACAAAGTGATTGACTTTTAGCGCTCCATGTAATAAACTCACACAAGGTTTATATTATTATATTAAATATGGCAAAAAAGAATGCTTCTTTGCTTGTTAAGTTAGTTAGCAGTGCAACAAAAATAACAAGCACAGGTGAAGAAAAATCAACAGGTTACTTTTACGTAAAAAAGCGTAATCCAAAAAAGCTTACTAGAAAACTGGAGTTTAGAAAGTATGATCCAGTAGTCAGAAGGCATGTACTGTTTAAAGAAGAAAAGCTAAAGTAATTTTTTTATAAGGAAATTGTCACTATGCAAAATTTGCAATTAAATTATCCTATAACAATAGAGTTAGATAATATAAAAGATACAAAACTGAAATTAATAAAGATTGTTGCACGGCTAATAAATAAGAGGTATAGAACACAGAAAAAAGCAGCAATTGCTCTAAAAATTGACCAACCTAAAGTATCTCAAATTAATAAGTCAAAAATTGAAGGATTCTCTTTAGAGTACTTGCTTAACTTATTGGTTGCATTGGATCAAGACATAAACATGAAAATAAAGCATGATCCTCAACCTACGCAACGTAACATACAATAAGGCCATACTCGTTTTAATTTACAGTGTACGTTATAATAGTATCCATAAAAACTTCAACTGTAAACAATTTAAGACACGTTCCCATTTTTTGAACACGGAGTGGTACTTCATGCTTTTCTTATAAAGTATCTGTCTATACCAGTTCTCATTGTTAACAGGCAGATAAGTAACATTGCAGAGTTGTTTAATTGTGGATAGGAAAGAGAAGTAATAAATTTGCACTTCGCACTTCCCTCAGCATTTCTTTTGCTGGCTCCATAACTTTTTTTATCCAATAATTTTGATTTTAACGCCACCTAAACTTCGTTATCCTACTGACTTCAGTATGGTCCCTATTATCTATTATTGCATGCCCGCTCTTTACATAATGGGAATTAGTGTTACATACCTAATGTATAAATCAAGCATTTTATATGTCTTCCTAAAAATTATACGGGATTGTTTTGGTTTACTGTAGGTAAAGGCGAAAACCCGTTTGCAGTTTCTCTAATTTAATGAAGTGTAATTAACCTAATATCATGAAAGATTTAATCATTAACTCTCTATCAAAATTACAAGAAAGTACATACCTTTTTGAGAAAGATAGTAAAAAGTTAACAGATTACGGAAAGAAGATAGGAAATTTGGGTAAACAGTTAAAACGCAAAAGATCACCTGCATAGATAGTCAAAGCAAGCAGTTATTGCTGATTTCATAGTATACTAAAACCAATATAACTAGTGGCTGAGGAGGGACTTGAACCCACGACCAAGAGATTATGATCCTCCCGCTCTACCAACTGAGCTACTCAGCCTAGTCAAAGACCTTCTTGTATATATGGTCTACACATTTCGTATAATATTTTAAATTAAACAAAGATTCAAGTTTTTCAGAGTTAATGACTTCAAGTAAGGATCTATCTTGTTTTAATTCGAACAAAAAATCACTGTTGTTCTGTTTCACTTTCATTGCATTGCCCTGAACAATTTTATACGCCTCTTCCCTTGCCAAACCACCATTTATTAATTCAAGTAATATACGCTGTGAGAAAATTAAACCTTTCGAAGAGTTTAAGTTCTTTTCAATATTTTCTTTGTTAATCACCAATCTGTCTATTAAATCCGTTAATCGCACTAAAGCAAAATCCATTATTATACAAGCACCAGGCGCAATATATCTTTCCACAGATGAGTGTGATATATCCCGTTCATGCCACAATGCAACATTTTCTAATGCAGGAAATACGTAACTGCGTATTAAACGTGAGAGTCCAGTTAAATTCTCGCTTAAAATAGGATTGCACTTGTGTGGCATAGCAGAGCTTCCTTTCTGTCCAGTAGAAAAATATTCAGAAATTTCTCCAATCTCAGTTCTTTGCAAGTGACGAATTTCAACAGCAACATTTTCTATTGAGCTTGCAATTACTCCCAAAACTGAAAAGAACATAGCATGTCTATCACGAGGAATTACTTGAGACGATATGGTCTCTGGTATAAGTTCCATTCCTTTTGCTACATATTCCTCAACAAACGGATCAATATTTGCAAAATTGCCTACAGCGCCTGATACTTTGCAAATTGAGACTTCTTTTTGCGCATTAATTAATCTTTGATAGCCACGTTTAAATTCCGCATAAAACCTGGTAAACTTTAACCCAAGAGTTGTTGGCTCTGCATGCATTCCGTGACTACGCCCAACACACACAGTACCTTTATAGTACTCAGCCTTTTTTTTCAACGCTGCAAGTAAATTTCTTAGATTCTCAAGCAGAATTTTACATGATTCTTTCAGCTGTACAGCAAAGCATGTGTCTAACACATCAGAACTTGTCATCCCGTAGTGGAGATAACGTACATCAACTCCCACCTTTTCAGCAATATATTTTAAAAAAGCTATAACATCGTGTTTTACAGTGGATTCAATCTCATTAATACGCTCAACATCAAATTTAATAGTACCAGAGAGCTGTTGAGCAACATTACTTGGAATTACTCCTAACTTTGCTTGAGCCTCACATGCTAACCTTTCTATTTCTAGCCATATGTTAAACTTATTATTTTCCTCCCAAATAGCAGATATCTCTTTACGGCTATAACGAGGTATCATAGAATGACCTCCCCTTTTTGTTTCTAAGTATAATAAACCACAGTGCTACATACTGAAATGGTACTAATTTAGCTATGAAAAACATTTCCTTGCGTTATAACAAGAGGTCACTTTTGATCAGCTTTATCACTATCAGTAGCTTCTCCAACTTCATTCTGTTCTTGCCTCTTGTTGTCGCAACTTCTGGCTTTGCAATTTTACCTGCCTTAACTCATGTGCGTCTATTTCTGACCTTACAACATGCACAGCAACTTGTACTACTATTTCACTATGAAGCTCTATACTTGCTTGGTACTCACCTAAATTTCTTATCTTTACTCCATTAAAAGATATTCTACGGTGATCAACTTCACACTCTTGCAACAAAGATTTTGCAACTTCTCTTGTTGTTACAGAACCAAAAATCTTACCATCCTCAGAAGCTTGCTTTACCAACACTACAAACTTACCAGCAAGAGACGCTGCTAGATCCTTTGCCAAATTCAATTTTTTTGTATTCTCCTCTTCTAAAAAGGAACGCTGCTCCTCCAGTTTTGCCATGCCTTCCTTAGTGGCTTTCACTGCTTTCCTTTGTGGAAAAAGAAAATTACGTGCGTAGCCAGGCTTTACTTTCACAATCTCACCTAATTTACCGAGGGTTCTGATATTTTCTTTCAAAATTACCAACATACACAACCTAAACTTTTTTAGTACAGTAAGGAACAAGAGCTAAAAAACGTGCTCTTATGATTGCTAAGCGCAATTTTCTTTGTTTTTTTGCACATACCCCTGTTAATCTCCTAGGTAATATTCTACCATAGTCAGAGGTAAACCTGGATAATAAATCCGTATTCTTATAATCTATATCTTCATCCCGAAAAGTAGCAAGAGGGCAAACTTTAGAACGCTTAAATCCAGTTCTATTATTTACAGATACGTAAGAATCACTAAAATTACTTCGTTTCTTTGTCATTATGTGCTTTGTTCCTCAATTTGTTTATTCATCATATGAGATTTACCTTCAAAAAATTTATCGACATGTACAGATAAGTGGCGAACGACATTTTCGTTAAGTTTCATTCTACGTACAAACTCATCCATAATGCTTGAGGTAGAACTTATGCACATTATACAATAATGACCACTCTTCATTTTGTTTATTGGGTATGCAAAATCTAGTAAACCCCAGTATTCATATTTTATCAATCCTAAAGCTTCAACATTACCTAGAAGCATTTCCAATGTTTTGCCAAATTGGTTTGGCCCTGTCATTCTAAAACCTTGTAAAATTCTTTGAAAGGTCTTTATTAAATGCTTTGAAATAGCTTCCTTTAAAGCACTTACCACATTGTAAATAAATGTATTCTTAGCGATTTGCTTACCACTCTCTAAAAGCTTTATAAAATCTTGTATTATTCCTAAACCTCTTAGGTCATCCTTCAACTCTTCGCTAATTTTCAACTTCACTTCTTTCAAATTTGAAAGATCTTCTTCTAGCTCAATCCATAGAATCTTTGCAAAACCTTCCAAGAAACTAGAGTAAGTAGTTAGATTTTCTTGAATATCTTTAGCACGCATTTCTAAACTTCGTTTTGTAAACTTGTCACTTCCTTTTTCCAGAATACCCTTAATTTGCTGGAACATAATATCTGCCTTAATATTTCTTAATAAAACACCTAGCTCCTGAGCCATTCCTTCTACTTCTTGCTGCAATAACCCCTGCTGTGCTATGAAAGTAAATTCGTAAAGATTCACTATACTTTCCTTTAATATCGATTAAATATTTTATTATACAAAACTTTTTTAGACAAGCAAGCCATTTGTATCAATTTCTATGCCTTCAATCCAGCTTAAGTTAGACATTTCACAAACAACTTGAGGAGTGATCAGATATGCACCAGGTAGCAAGATATTCACTGTATGCTTTTCAAAGAGAAGTCTGAGTATTACTTTAGTTTTGCCATTGCCGTCTTTCAATACTGAGTTTAATTCCATAGCGGCTTTTTGTGAATTAGTATATCCAGTAGTTAAAACTAAACTTTTCATTATAGAGGTAGTCTTTTCTGTAAATTCTGATATATCCCTTCCCACTAATCTCGTTGTATTTTCCGAAGTTTCAAGATCAATTACTACAAATGTCCCAGGCGAAAATAAATTTCTTTTCTCCTCTATTACTTCATTGTTATAGAACGCTATTTCAGAAACGTTATGAGGATCAGAAAGTGTGAGTATAACAAACCTCCCACGCACTGAGGTTCTCATATGCACATTTAATATTACGCCAGCAGTCTTTGCTGTCTTATTCTTTCCAATAAATCCAATATTTAGCTTCTCAAGAAGAGTTCTAAACTTTTCAAGTGGATGGCCAGTTAAATAAAACCCTAGCGAAAATAACTCATGCTCTAATTTTTCTTCTTCACTAAAATCTTTTACCTCCTCAAGTCTTGGCTTTAGAATACCAAAATCATCAAATAAAACAGCTTGATTCGATTCTCTATCCTGTCTATTTTTATTTGCAAAGTAAATTAGTGTGTCCATTGACTCGTATAGTTGCTTTCTGTTCTTATGTACACTATCACATGCTCCAGACTTAATTAAGCTTTCCAGTGCCCTTTTATTTATTATGTGACCTGAGTTTTGAACGAATTCCCATATGTCCTTGTAAGCGCTTGAACGTGTGTTCACTATTCCTTCTGCTATAGAAAAACCAACATTGCGCAGAGCAGCAATACCGTAGCGTATGTGCTTGCCCTCTATTGAGAATTTAGTCTTAGATTTGTTTATATCAGGCAAAAGAACAGAAACCCCACTAAATTTTGCAGCATGATAAAACAAATTCAATTTATCTCTATCATCGATATTCAGATTCATCAGGGCTGTAAAAAACTCTAACGGATAGTTAGCCTTAAGGTAAGCCGTTTGATAAGATATAACCGCATATGCGGCCGCGTGAGACTTATTAAACCCATAACCAGCAAATTTTGCAACAAGGTCAAAAATATAACTTGCCCTATCATAATCAACGCCATTTTTTGTTGCCCCCTGAATAAAAAGTTCGCGTTGTTTATCCATTTCTGCTTTAATTTTCTTACCCATAGCACGTCTTAGCAAATCTGCTTCTGCGAGGCTGTACCCAGAAAGAATGCGTGCTATTTCCATTACCTGTTCTTGGTAAATTATCACTCCGAATGTTTCTTTTAATACCCTTTCAAGTAATGGATGAATATAATCTGGTTTTTCAAGTCCATGCTTTCTTGCGATGTAAGTTGGAATGTTATCCATAGGTCCTGGACGATAAAGAGAGATTAATGCAATGATATCTTCAATGCAGTCTGGCTTTAGCTTGATTAAAGCTTCCCTCATCCCTGAACTTTCAAGTTGAAATACTCCAATTGAATCACCGTTTGAGAGCATTTCGTAAGTTTTGCAGTTATTCAAGGAAATTGAGGCAACGTCAATCTTTTTCCCATTGCGATTAATCAAACGACGGACATGATCTATTAGCGTTAGCGTACCAAGCCCAAGAAAATCAAATTTTATCAGTCCAGCTTTCTCAACATACTTCATGCTGTATTGTGTAATTGGCAGAGCCGAGTTTGGATCGTAGTACACAGGAACGAAATTTTCTAATTTTTGATCACATATCACAATTCCAGCAGCATGAGTTGAAACGTGGCGATATATTCCTTCAAGCTTAAGAGAAATATCAAGGAGCTTTGCAATTACTTCATCACTATCCCGTTCTTTCTGTAAGTTTTTATCAAACTCTATTGCTTGTGATAAAGTCACAGGGTTTACTGGATTAAACGGAATCATTTTAGATATTTTGTCCACTTGAGTGTAAGGCATTTGTAACACCCTTCCAACATCACGCAGCACAGCCCTTGCCTGTAACTTACCAAAAGTAATTATTTGAGCAACATAACCATATTTCCTCCGAACATAGTCAATAACTAAGTCCCTTTTCTCCTGGCAGAAATCGATATCAAAGTCAGGCATTGATATACGATCAGGATTTAAAAATCTTTCAAAGATCAGGCCAAATCTTATTGGGTCGAGGTCTGTAATCTGCAATGCCCAAGCAACAATTGATCCAGTGCCAGAACCCCTTCCTGGACCAACTGGAATGCTATTTGCTTTGCTCCAGCGAATAAAGTCAGAAACTATCAAAAAGTAGCCAGCATAGTTCATCGAAGTTATTACACTTAGTTCATAATTTAGCCGATCGTAGTATTGCTTAAGGTCTATGTCTATTTTATTTGCAATACGAAGCACTAACCCTGCAGTTGCTTGCTCCTTTAGTTCTTCATTTTCAGTTTTATTCTCTCGACAAGGGAATTTAGGCAAAATAGGCTGCCTGCTCCTTGGCATGTAAGAGCACCGCTTAGCTATCACTAAAGTGTTATGAATTGCTTCGGGAATATCGCTAAACAGCTTTTCCATTTCTGCCACAGACTTAAAATAGTGCTCAGTAGTTAGCTTCTTTCTGTTGCTTTCCAAAGCATAACTTCCCTCAGATATACACGTTAATATATCATAAGCTTCATAGTCAGACCTATTTGGAAAAAATACATCATTTGTTGCAACAAGTGGTATATTATGCTGGTAAGCGAAACCTATCAAGGTTTCTTCGAGCTCCAATTCTTTGTTGGACCCGTGACGCTGCAGTTCAACATATAAGTGACCATTGAACACTGAAAGCAGTTTTTCAACTGTTCCTTTATCTTGCTTAAATAACAGCTGAGCCAATATTCCATCACATCCACCTGCTAAAGTGATCAGACCTGTGCTTAAATTTAATAGTTCATCAAAATTAACATAAGGAATATCGCCGTTATTTTTGCGCTTCCTGAAAGACTCACTTACCAAAGCAACTAGATTAGTATACCCTTGCTCATTTTTTGCAAGCAATAATATAGGTAAATTTTGCTCTGAATGCCTAATTATAATATTGCATCCTGTTATTAGTTGTATTCCCCTACTTGCCGCGTATTCTGAAAATTCAAGTGAGCCAAATAAATTACCTGAATCAGTAATTGCAACTGCCGGCATTTTGTTCCACAAACAAAGACCTATCAGCTCCTCAATTTTGACCGAACTTTCAAGTAAAGAATAAACACTATGAACACGCAAGTGTATGAACATAAAAAAACTTTAGATCAGCAAGTAATAATAAAGATAACATTAATTCACTCATGAGGATATAATTTCATGAGAACAAAAGCTTATTCATAGCTTATCAATTCTAACATAAAATACAAAAACTACTTTACAAGCTTCTCTAGCTCCCTATTTCAACACTGAAGGTATTCAGTTATCTTCAATCTGTACAGATTAAATGACAAGAGTATTAAAGTAGTTAGTATCTTGTGCTTAATTTTTTGCACTATATATACCTTAATATCTTCATAATGTTTCTAAGTTTTTACCATATAAGCTGAAACGCGCTTATAAAGCGTTTAAGCAGTATAGAATACCAATTTATAGGACTAAAGAGTAAACACTATCTAACACGGAATACCTTTTGCCTTTTCTCTACTTGTAAATTTCTTAAATATTTGTAGCTAAAGGTTATGCTAAGGACACCTCAACTTATCACTATTGCATTTCCTACATCTTATGCTATACCTAGCTTAGTAATGTTAAGTCATTTTCAATCTTAATACTTACAAGAAGGCACAATGAAACCACAAAACTCTTACTTAGGAATACACCTTATAACTGTTTAAAATGTAAAATATTGTGCAAAATGCCTAAAGTACTTCAGTGATTTTAACCATAACAGCCCTGATGATATTAAGCAAAAGCTTTTTTGCAGTGTTTGGCTTTCAATCAACAGATATGAAGAAAGTAGGAGTTCTTTTACAACTTTTGTAAGCCAAGTTACTAAATATCGTGCTATTAATCTAATAAACAAACGTTTATGCGTAAAGTGTGGTAGTGGAGCTGGTCTGTTATTTATAGACTCTGCTGTTCCGGTAACATAGTTGGTAATAGCAAATTACATATGAGTAGCTAAAAACTTTAAATATTACAGAAATAGCTAAAGTAAATGAAATATCAAAAACAACTATATAAAAAATTACTTGACATATTTTTGTAGCTCTATTCCACCGACAAGGAAGGTGTTTTAGGACTAAACCTATTTTCGTTTACAGGCTTAAATAATCGAATTTTAGTGAAAAGTACAGTGCATTTGCAAGCAGTATATAAGTGCACATGCATTTCCACTCAATGCACGCTGCATTTTTTCTAAATCTTTTCGTATAGGAGGCTCTATGGCTAATACCAATTCTCATTGTTAGTGGGTCAAATAAATAATATTGCAGAGTTACTTAGGTGAGTATGGTAGTAGGTATATAACCTCGATATTTCTAGGTGCCTCTAAATTTCTTGACTTATGCTAACTAGTACAATCCATTTTTTAAACATTATGACATTTGTTCAAGAAATATATTCATACAATCAGTGTTAACATTCGGTGTAAATAAGCTAGCACTCCCTTCATTTCTGGATTGACTGAACTGTAGAGATAAAAATTTTGTCTACCTAATTTTACTTTAATCTGTGTTCTAGCGCCCTTTTAAAATCACCAGTGTCTAGCTCTCAAATGCGTACCAAACCGCGATTCATTAAAGAAAAATGACTCTCGTTCAGGACAATTACCAATAGTCTCATTAATTTTTTAAAAACTCTCCCCGTCTACTTTTACCTTATTCATTGTAAATTGGTCTTGACGCAACATACAAAAACTTCATTTTTTGCATGTTACGATATATTCTAAACCTGCTGAAATTTAAGCCAAATTTCCCTGGATTCTTATTCTCATTTTTTTAATAGTAATATTATGGTCTTCTTGTATCAATACTTCAACTTGTTCAAATCAACTCTAATTCAATCTAATTTTTCTACGACGTTGAGGGGAGAAAACAATTTTTCTTCTCTTCCAAATTTAAAGTGCTTTATCCATGTAATCAATTCTATTCTTGAAATAGGACATATTTTTGTTACGGTGTTATACTGTATTTTTTGCTACAATTACAGCATTTAGTTTTTTGCAAAACACGCATTATTTCGCACTTTACTTCAGCGTTTCTTTTGCTGATTCCACGACTTTTTTCATTCAACAATTTTGATTTCAATATTATAGTGATAATTAATATCAACTGTTTAAGCAAGAGAGAAGCAAAAGAACTACTGTTAGCTAATTATTTACTACCTAATTTTTAAAATTGGTGTTTTTTACTGTCTCATGCTTTAATAAGCGCACCTTAAGCTCATGTTAGGTAAAAGCCTTGAAAGCTCATAAAGATATAAGGCGCACACAGTGCAAAAAATTAAACACAATGTGCCAAGTACATTGAGTTTTTTGTTATTTTATCTGCACAGACTAAAGATAAACAAATAGCCCTAATGTTAGGGTTAAAAGAGGCCGGCAAGGTTTGTCAAGTAAATTTCTCGTTTTCTATCAGTTACTATGATAACTTAAGGATTTTATTTTTGATAATTTCTTTAGCAATAGCGCGGCTTTCAAGATCAATGTTTATTATATCCGGTAGCGAGTTAATGTCAGTGTAACTGTCAAAATTCTCTACTGTTGACTCTACTACCTTTATTATCTCCAAAAAGTCGATTCGTGATTTTAAAAATTTATCAACAGCTACCTCATTTGCAGCATTAAGTACTATACTATTTACGTGTGAAGAAGAGGAATTCAACACTTCCATACTAAGCTTTAGTGCAGGAAATCGCCTGTGGTCTAGCTCTTGAAAGGTCAATTTTTGCCTTGTTAAATCTAATCTATAACTTAAGGTCGACCTTTCTGGCCAAGATAGAGCATATGAAATGGGAATTGTCATATCAGCCTCTGCAAGCACAGCAAAGTTGAAACCATCCTTATAAACTACAATTCCATGTATTATAGATTCAGGATGCACTATTGCTTCAATTCTGTTTGGGCTAATATTAAATAAGTTATATGCTTCTATTATCTCTAGCGCTTTATTCATCATAGTTGCACTATCAACTGAAATTTTCTTTCCCATACTCCAAATAGGGTGACTGAGTGTTTGACCTACTGTAACATCTCTCAATTGCTCAAGGCTGTAATTCAAGAATGACCCACCAGAAGCAGTAAGTATAATCTTTTCTACACATCTATTGCTATTCTGCAAAATTTGAAAAATTGCGTTGTGTTCAGAGTCAACAGGAACTATCTGTACGTTTTTTTCTTCAGCTTTCCTAAGCAATAGTTTTCCACCACAAACAATACTTTCTTTATTCGCTAGTGCAATGACTTTAGTGCCACTCTCTATGACGTGCATGACTGGCTCAAGGCCTGCAATACCAACTACTGCAACAACTGAGAGATCAACGGGCAGAGAAGCAATACTTGCTAGACCCTCAGCGCCAACTTCTACTTTGATGTTTGTACCAAGCAGGCTTTCTTTTAAATCTTTGTAAAACCTTTCATTAGAGATAGCAACATACCTTGCATTTAGCAGCTTTGCTTGGCACGCCAGTAGAGCAAAATTCGAACAGGCACTGAGTGCTTCTACTTGATATTCTTCTTTCCTCTTCAAGAGTAAATCTACAGTCTTTTTTCCAATATTTCCCGTCGATCCTAAAACTGAAATCTTTTTCACTAAAACGAACTCATATTAATTATAATAAATTAAGGAGAAGCATCCCTTCTCATATTTGCCAGTTATTTAGTAACTCCTAAGATAAATTCATCTGACCACTAAGTTCATGTCCATGGCCGTCATCAACGAGTGGTGAAGGACTGGGTGAAAAAGACTGACCATGATAATCACCTGCATCACGCATATCGCGTAAACCATCAGCATTATTAGCAATTTGATCACTAGCATGTGGAAAATCATCTTGATGAGGTCCTTCTTCACCATGAGCCATATCCATTCCCTCTGATAACATACCTTCCCCACTTCTACCTGAAAAATGTTCTGCAAAACTCTCAAAAAACTTTATGCCAAACATATTGGCTGATTTCCCAAACAATGTTGCAAGATTACCACTCACTAAACTTTCAAGCACGTTGCTGTAAGCAGAAATTGCCCCCTCATGAAAGTTGAATAACCACTTCATTCCATCTACAATTGTTGCAACAGAGTCACTATGACCAAGACCAAAACCGCTCTTTTCCCCTTGATGCTCTTGGTATCGTTGTTGAGCTTGCCACTCCGCAATGTTTGGACCCTGAGCTTCAGTCATAAATTTTCATCCTAAACCTTAGACTATCATCCTACTACAAATATCACAAAATATCAATAGGGCTCTTGAATAACTATGTTTCAGATATGTAGAAAAATGACATTTATTGAGTGCTTGCAGCGTGTATGACTTTTACACAGTCAATATCAAACAAAAAAAACAATTCAGCAAATTTCAACATAAAAAACACTTGACGAGTCTTGGTTACAGCATATAGTGTTAACCTTAAGTTCCTGCAGCTTTGTGGTGAAAAATGGCAATTATACATGCAGGTCTAAAGTGTTAGTTGCATATGTTAAGAACAACAATCGTAGATTTTACTGGCAGTGAATAACTTCTAGTTTAAAATTAAGAAAACAATTGCTATATATACCAGGAAATATGAGTTAAGCTTACATTATGGACCTAAACAAATTTACTGAAAAAGCAAAAAGCCTAATTCAAAGTGCCCAAATGAAAGCATTGGGAATTGGACATCAGGTTTTTATGCCTGAGCATTTACTAAAAGTGATGCTTGAAGATGAATCAGGTTTAGTTCAGGATTTAATAGGTGCTTGTGGTGGGAATATGCAAAGTATTTCCGAAGCTGTGAACAATGCAATAAAAAAGTTTCCAGTAGTCGAAGGTCCAGGAAGCAGTAGCCTCCAACTCTCAAGAGAAATAGCAAAAGTCTTTGAAGATTCAATTAGTATAGCTAGGAAGAACAAAGATTTATTTGTCACCGTTGAACGTTTGCTACAGGGATTGACTGCACAAAAAAATGATACTGTAGGTAAAATTCTAGCAGAGAACGGTGTCACACTACAAAAATTGAATTCAGCTATTGCAGAAATGAGAAAAGGTAGTAGTGCAGATTCGTCTAACAGCGAGGAAAAATTAAACGCAGCAAAGAAATACACAAAAGACGTTACAGAGCTTGCTATGCAAGGCAAGCTTGATCCCGTGATTGGTCGTGATGAAGAGATCAGAAGAACTATGCAAGTATCACTGAGGCGAACAAAGAATAATCCAGTGCTGATAGGTGAACCTGGTGTTGGAAAAACTGCAATAGTTGAGGGGCTTGCAAATAGAATTGTTGCAAATGACGTGCCACTTGGTTTACGTGATGCAAAAGTTTTAGCCCTAGATCTTGGCGCATTAATTGCTGGAACAAAATTTAGAGGAGAGTTCGAGGAGAGACTAAAAGCTGTTATTAATGAGCTTTCAAAAGCAGAGGGAAAAGCTATCTTATTTATAGATGAGCTTCATACTTTAGTTGGAGCAGGAGCAACAAGTGGTGCAATGGATGCTTCAAATCTGCTGAAGCCTGCTCTTGCACGCGGAGAAATTCGCTGCATAGGAGCCACAACTTTAGATGAGTATCGTGAACATATAGAAAAAGATCCTGCACTTGCAAGGCGTTTCCAACCTGTATTTATTTCTCAACCAACTGAAACTGATACCATCTCTATACTAAGAGGTTTGAAGGAAAGATATGAAGTACATCATGGTATCAGAATCACAGATGGTGCAATAATTGCTGCTGCAATGTTATCTAATAGGTACATAACAGACAGATTTTTACCTGATAAAGCAATCGACTTGATTGATGAAGCAGCAAGCAGGGTAAGAATTGAAATGGATAGCAAACCTGAGATTATTGATGAACTTGAAAGGAAGATTGTACAGCTAAAAATTGAATCAGAAGCTCTAAAAAAAGAACGTGATGAGAATTCTAAGCAGCGTCTAAAGAAGATAAATGAAGAAATCGAAAACCTAAACAGTAAATTCACTGACTTAAACAGTAAATGGCAAATAGAAAAGAATAAAATAGCTAAAATACAAGAAACAGCTGAAAAACTAGATAATGCGAGAAAAGAGTTGGAATTAGCTCAGCGTAGTGGAAACTTAGAAAAAGCAGGAGAACTGATGTATGGTGTGATTCCTCAGCTTGAAAATAAATTAACAAATCAGGAAGAAGTTACCGATAGCTTCTTAAAGAAAGAAGTTACCGAAGACGATATTGCAAATATTGTTTCAAGGTGGACAGGAATTCCAGTTGATAACATGATGCACAGTGAAAAGGAAAAGCTCCTTAGCATGGAAAATGAAATAGGGAAAAGGGTAATAGGGCAAAAGGATGCAATAGAAGCAATAAGTAATGCAGTTAGGCGCTCCCGTTCTGGTATTCAGGACACTAATCGACCTTTCGGTTCATTTTTATTCTTGGGCCCAACTGGAGTTGGAAAAACGGAACTTGCAAAAGCCCTTGCTGAATTTCTGTTTGATGATCAATCAGCACTTCTGCGCTTCGATATGTCAGAATACATGGAAAAACACTCCGTTTCAAAGTTAATTGGCGCACCTCCAGGGTATGTTGGCTATGAGCAAGGTGGAAGATTAACTGAAGCAGTAAGAAGAAGGCCATATCAGGTAATCTTATTTGATGAAATAGAAAAAGCAAATCCAGATATATTTAATCTATTGCTGCAGATTTTGGATGAAGGCAGGCTTACTGATAGCTATGGCAAGCTAATTGATTTCCGCAATACCATACTAATTTTAACTTCTAACCTTGGTGCTGAGATAATGCTCAAAGGAGTTGTCGACTCTACAAAGAGTGAAGTGATGCAAATAGTTAAATCAGCATTTCGTCCTGAATTTTTAAATAGGCTTGATGAAATTATTATATTCCATAGTTTAACCAAAGAAGACATTTACAAAATCATAGATGTTCAATTCCTTTATCTACAAAAAATAATTGCTAAGCGCAAACTAAGTATAAGTTTATTACAAGAAGCTAAAGAACTAATAGCACAAGTTGGCTATGACCCTGAATATGGAGCAAGACCACTAAAAAGGGTAATACAAGAATGCATCCAAAATAACCTAGCTAAGCTAGTTTTATCGGGAGAAGTAGCAGAAGGTGATAAATTAATAGTGTACGCTTTTAATAATGAAATCTTAGTTAAAAAGGTTTAAGTTCATTGTATATTTTCGTTTAAAAAAATGTGTGTAGATTACAATGTTAACACTGAGTCTTTATTTAAGCTAGTTAATCAAGAAAACCAGAAAGAAAAGGCAAAAGTTAAAGAGTTTATCAGGTACTTTTATAATTTTGTTTATAATAGTAACCTAAAGATTAATGACAAATTTCTTTTATACATTGCAGAAGATGCATACAGCTTTATCTTCAAGAAAGAAAAAGAAGAAAGCAAATTGATGGTAAGTAATGCAAGTGATATACCAGGAATAGAAGGTGATTTCACTACAATCAAGGTAATAAATAACGACATGCCTTTCTTGGTTGACTCTGTTATTGCTACCATCAAGTCGCATGACCTATCTATATGCTACTATAGTAATAGTATAATTAATATACAAAGAAAAAGTGGCCTGATCAACAAAATTTGTAATTTAGAAGAGGATAATGGTATCAAGGAGTCAGTGATATATGTAATTATTAAAGGCATAAGTAATAGTTTTGTTGATATATTAAGAAAGTCCCTGCAAAAAACACTAAAGGCAGTCAATTGTGTTGTAAAAGACTGGCCATTGATGCTCAAGAGACTTGATGAGGCAAAAAATTCTCTTTCCATTGCTCAAGTAGTTGACACTGAGGTCCCACTAGCACCCTACACTAAAATGACATCAGGCGGAGATTTTTTAGTTTGGCTAAAAAACAACAACTTCGTATTTTTAGGTTATCAAGAACGTATTGCGGACAAAGATGGAAAGCTCGTTTCCAATGATGAAGAAAATCTTGGATTAATGAAAACAAGCCAAGAGTATCAGAGTTCATCAATCTTCTCTGAAGGCTTATATCCTTTATACATATTAAGATCAGACCTAACCTCAATAGTTCATAGGCGTACATACATGAATTGTATATGTGTAAAAGAATCTAACAACCAAGGTCATGTAGCAAAGGAACGGCATTTTTTCGGGTTATTCACTTCTATAGCAGAGGTTCAAGATATTCGAACTATTCCATTAATAAAGGATAAAGTTAAAACAATAGAAAAGAGAGCAGGATTTTTACCTGGTGGCCACAATAATAAAGCTTTAATTTCTATTTTACAAGCATTCTCCTGTGATGAGCTATTCCAATCAAATGAGGACGAGTTATTTAAGATTTGTATTTCAATTATGTCTCTTGCAATTAGGCCAAGAGTCAAATTGTTTTTAAGAAAAGTAAGGGACTTTATTAGTTGCATAGTGCTGATACCGATGCGTTATGCAAGCGCCAGGTTAATGTTCAATATACGCGATATATTAAAGGATGAAATAAACGCAGCAAGCTCAGATATTTACAACAATCACATTATCAATGAATATGATTTAATGAAGTTGCACGTAGTGCTAAAGATTAAGGATGCTCGTGTTTTCGACGATGAAGTTTTGCGCATCGAAAACAAGCTAAGAAACATCACAGAAAAATGGGAAGACCGTTTTATAGATAATTTATATAACACTCTTAGCACCGTTGAAGATATATTCATCCGTTATTGCAAGGCATTTCCGATAAGCTATCAAGAGAGCTTCGAACCTCACGATGCATATTATGACATGAAAAAATTAGAGACAGTGAGGAAGAAAGGAGTTAGCGAGGTCGATTTAAGGCTTACTCACGATAATCTCAATTATCAGTTAAAAGTTTACACTCTAGGCAATGGAGGCCTTGAATTGTCGAAGATATTAAGAATCACTAAGAATCTAGGAGCAAAAATTCTATCCCATAATGGTTATTATATAGAAATCAACGGTGGTATATGGATACACCATTTTGTGTTATCAAGAGTCGACGAATTGATAGATAACATTACTCTTAAAGAACAATTTGAAATGACGCTTGCGAAGGTGTTTAGAAGGGAAATTAAAAATGATTATTTCAACAGCTTAATCATTATTGCTGGTCTTGAATGGAAAGAAGTACTTTTAGTTAGAGCGCTAAGTGCCTACCTGAAGCAGACATCATTTAACTATAACCCAGAATACATTCAAAAAGTAGTTTCAGAGTATCCAAAAATAGTAAAGTATTTGATACAGCTATTTCATGTAAGATTTGATCCTAGCATAGATATTGATAGAGTAGAAACTACAAACATTTTTAGAGAAAAAATAGAGGAACTTTTAAAAGAGATTAGCAATGTTTCGCATGATTACGTCTTACGCTCAATATTTAACTTGATAATGGCTATTTTAAGGACCAGTTACTATCAAGACGATAAATCCCGCTTATCTATAAAATTTGATTCAAGTAAAATAAATGGTCTGCCAGATCCGCGTCCATACCGCGAATTGTATGTTTACTCAAACCTGTTTGAGGGAATACATTTAAGAGGAGGGAAATTAGCACGTGGCGGTTTAAGATGGTCAGATAGGACAGAAGATTTTCGTACCGAAGTTTTGAGCCTTATGAAAGCTCAGATGACGAAAAATGCAGTTATCGTCCCTGTCGGTGCAAAGGGTGGATTTGTAATAAAGAAAGTGTACAAAAATAAAAATATCTTAAGGAAAAAAGGTGTTGAGTGCTATAAGGATTTTATTAGAGGCATGCTTGCTATTACTGATAACATAGTTGATGGCAAAATAATCCCACCAGAAAACGTAGTTAGATACGATGAAGATGACCCATATTTAGTAGTTGCAGCAGATAAAGGCACTGCCTCGTTTTCTGACTATGCCAACCAAATAGCACATGAGTATAATTTTTGGCTTGGTGATGCATTTGCATCTGGTGGATCAGCAGGTTATGACCACAAAAAGATGGGTATTACGGCTAGGGGAGCGTGGATTGCAGCACAGAGGCACTTTTGGAAAATGAATAAGGATATTTACCAAGGCGTGACTGTTGTTGGAATTGGAGACATGGCTGGTGACCTGTTCGGAAATGGTATGCTACTTTCAAAAAATATACGTTTAATCGGCGCATTTAACCACATGCATATTTTCGTTGATCCAAATCCTAATGCAGAAAAGAGTTTTGCAGAACGTAAACGCCTTTTTGAGTTACCATTTTCAACTTGGATAGACTATAACAAAGATCTGATTTCCCAGGGCGGTGGAATATTCGAACGCAGCAGCAAGCAAGTCAATATTTCTCAAGAAATGAAAAAGTGCTTTGATATAATGGAAGACACATTACCTCCAAGTAATTTAATTCGATATCTGTTGAAAGCAAAAGTGGATTTCATATGGAATGGAGGAATTGGCACCTTTGTTAAAGCAAAGAGTGAAAGCCACGGTACGGTTGGTGATAAAGCAAACGACGAATTAAGAGTGAATGGCGAGAATATTAGAGCTTCTATGTTTATAGAAGGTGGCAATCTTGGTTGCACGCAACTTGGAAGAATAGAATATGCTAAAAGAGGTGGATATATTAATGCAGATTTTGTTGACAATTCAGCAGGAGTAATATGTTCTGACCTTGAAGTTAATATTAAAATTGCATTCGTCTCAGTTATGAAAGGAGGTGGCATTTCTTTGGAAAAAAGGAACAAAATACTGGCTAGCATGGTGGATGAAGTTGCATCTAAGGTGCTTGAAGACCACAACAGAATTGAAACAAAAGCATTACTTCTTGAGTGCTTACAAGCCAAAGAGAGATTGGAACAGCACCACAGGTTATTACTCAGTTTGGAAAAATCTGGGCTATTAAACCGAAGTGTGGAGTTTCTTCCGGCAGATGAAGAAATAGCAAGAATGTTAACTGGGGCAGAGGGTTTTAGCTCTCCTCAGCTTTCTGTTTTAATGTCTTATTCTAGAACAGCAATAAAAAATGAAATTATACATTCTGACTTGCCTGAAAATTTCTTATGCCACGATTATTTATTAAATTACTTTCCACAAAAGATGGTCACGGAGTTCAAGGATTCCATATTAAAACATCAACTTCACAGAGAAATCATTTCCACTTGTATTGTAAACGATGTAGTGAATAGGATGGGATGTATATTTATTAATAATCTAGTTGAAAGTACTGGAATTAAAGTGTATGAAGCGGTAAATGTTTATATTGTTGTTAACCACTTATACAGTTTAAATAGCTTATGGCAAGAAATTGACAAATTGGACGGAAAGATTAATATTGATTCATACTTACAAATAGTAAGAAATGTGCAGAAATTTATCGGTAGAGTATCATTTTGGTTAGCAAAAAATCTCGATAAACTTAGCTTTGCAGAGCAAGCTAACATTACAAAGTTTAAAGATGCAATTGAAACTTTAGGCCAGAATTTAACTGAAGTTCTAGACGAACACCTATTAAAAACCTATAACCATGAATCCTCTTTTTTAGCAGAACTCAATATAAATAAAGATCTAGCAAAAAAAGCTGCTGATTTATGCGTTCTTGCTTATGCACTTGATGTCATATCTATCGCTGAGCAAACGTCCTTGTCTACCCTTGATGCTGGTAAAATATACTTTGAGTTAAAATCACTGCTGAGGTTTGACCTGATTAGGATAATTGCTATTAAGATGAAAAGTCATTCCTCTTATTGGGATCGTAGTCTAATTAACGATTTACTGGACGATTTAAGTCATTATCACTATGAGCTAGCCGTCAAAGTTATAAAAGCTACTAATAACTACGAAGATAAGGTTCAAACTTGGGCTCGTAATGATAAGGATTGCATAGAACGTTACAACAGTTTTTTAGATGAGATGGTTGCTTCCAAACTTGATTTAAGCAAATTAATATTTATAATTAGAAGAATTAAAGTACTTGCTTTGTAAGACAAATGTTTAGTATAGGTCTTTCAGAAATTCTATTTGTAGTTCTAGTTAGTATAATTGTTCTTGATAAAAATAAGGTACCTGTATTCATTGACCTTATTAAAAATATCTATAGGTATCTTATGATCATAAAATCAAAAGCTAGGAGATTATTGAAAGATGCGGGAATCGAAGAGTTATATAAGGGGTATAACACTGAGAAAGTAAATTATATAATTGGTAAGGATGGCAAACCTTATCCTGCTTATAACATAGACAATACACCTAAAGGTAATGACAGCGAGGATTCTAGTAGTAGATGATGTACTATCTAATGTTAAGCTTTTAGAAGCTCGACTAAAAGCAGAGTACTACACGGTTATTATAGCTCATGATGGTGAAGAAGCCATAAATTTAGTGACAAAGCAGCAGCCTGATATTATATTACTCGATATCATGATGCCAAAAATAAACGGCTTTAAAATTTGTAAGAACTTAAAGAGCGACCCCTTAACAACCCATATTCCAATAATCATGGTGACTGCACTACATGACACTCACGATAGAGTGCAAGGCATTAACGCTGGCGCAGATGACTTCCTAACTAAACCAATAGATGAAACTGCCTTATCTGCAAGAATTAAGTCTCTCACACGCTTAAAGATGGTTATAGATGAACTACGCTTAAGAGGAGAAACTAATGCTGAGATTGGTGGGGTAGCAGGAAGCAGTATTATGGACTATTCTAATCAGATCTTTGATTCCAGCATACTTGTTGTAGATGAGGATATCTTTCAAGCAGAGCAGATACATAATATACTAAAGCAACGCTTTAGATCAATTAACATACTGAACGATCCAATGGAGGCATTGAAGGTTAGTATTGAGGATAACTATGATCTAATTATTTCCGATATGCAATTTTTAAAAACTGATGGACTACGTTTGTGTTCTGAGTTTCGTAGCAAAGTAGAAACACGATATACACCAATTCTGATCCTTTCCGAAGATTATAATAAAAACAACTTAGTAAAAGCACTCGATGTAGGAGCCAATGATTATCTAACAGTGCCTCTGGATGAAAGTGAATTAATAGCAAGAGTTAATTTACAAGTGAAACGCAAGAGATACCAAGATGCCTTGAGAATGAACTTATTTAACAATGCAGAAATGTCCATAAAGGACCCACTCACTAACTGTTACAACAGAAGATATTTTGACGCACACTTAAGAAACATTGTTAAAGACTCTGTAGAAAAGAATAGAAGATTATCTCTTATGATACTAGATATAGACTATTTTAAGGTAGTAAATGACGATTTTGGACATAGTGCCGGGGATGAGCTTTTAAAGCAAATACAGAAGAGAATTTCTGAAAACATTAGAGTGACGGATTTGTTAGCTAGGTTTGGCGGTGAGGAATTCGTTGTTGTAATGCCAGATACCAATATACCAGATGCATACGTTGTTGCAGAGAGGATACGTAAAATTATTGCTACAGAACCTTTTATACTCTCGGATAAGAACATAACACACAATGTAACTGTGAGCATTGGGATTGCAGAGATGCAAGAATCAGATCTTGATAATATTAAAAAATTTATAGTACGCGCTGATGGATATTTATATAAAGCAAAAAATAGTGGCAGAAATAGGGTAGTTATACCAATTCCCACTTTACAAGGAACGGATAGACAATAATAGAAAAGAAGCCATGCTGAAATAAGTAAAATAGCGAGGTTTAAATGTAGTTAAAATCAAAATTCTTGGATAAAAAAGTTGTGGAATCAACCGTAGCAAAAATATGTTGCATTTCAAGAACAGCATTGACCGCATGGATAAAGCGCCTAAAATTTGGAAGAGAAGTAAAATTGTTTACTCCCCTCAATGTCGTAGAAAAACTAGGTTGAAGTATGGATACAAGAAAACCTTAATATTACCACTAAAAAAATTAGAATAAGAATTTTAGGAAAAATTTAGCTTGAATGTCAATAAGTCTACAGTAACATGAATGAGACTATTGGGTAAGCATCCTGAATAAGAGTTCCTTTTCTTTAACGAATCGCGGTTCGTCACACATTCGAAAGTTGGAGGCAGGTGTGCAAAGATGGCTTTAGAACACAGGTTAAAGTAAAATCAGGTAGACAAAATTTTTACTTCCACAGTGTAATTAATTCTAGAAATGAAGGGGGTTCTAGCTTATTTGCACCGAATGCCAACACCGATTGTATAAATATATTTCTTAAACAAATATCACAACATTTAAGAACACGAAAAGTCTATAATACAATTGCTTTGCTTGAGAGTGCTTTGTACAAATTTATTGCCGATCTTTCTCATTCCACAATTAAACAATTCTATAATGAGAGTTGGTATTAGCAGCTATAATGATGCCTTCGCCTTTCCATCTCATTTTAACTTGATACGCATGTTTTTAACCTTTAATTCTTGTATTCCTTTAGCAACATAATATAATTTTGTGCTGACTATGTAATATGTTTAACTTCTATAGCTTCATGCTCTATAACTGCATGACCCATCACAATAGAACCCATACTAATAAATGCTTTATCATACACTGTGCACGCGTGTAACATACAAAAATGCCCTACTATTACCATAGTGCTAATAACTGTAGCACCACCAAGGTCTCTATCCACATGAATTGCCGCACCACCTTGAATATTTGTTCCATCACCCATTTTGATTGACCCAACATCTCCCGATCACACAATTAAACCAAATGCTCGCTCTCTCCTATTTTTGGCTCACAGCTTTTATATTTTAAAATGTTTGAGCTTACAGTTATACATTATATCTGCAGCAGTTATACAAAATCTATTATATCATGCATATGAAAGTTTTATCCCAATTTCATTGAAATACGCATATAAAATTATACTATTAACTAGTGCACAATACATTTGAAATTATGAACATATTAGGCAAATTGGTAATCCTGCTGTTAGTTTTTGTGCTTCCTTTTTCTTCACATTCATATCAATTTAGAACTAAAGCAAAGCAAGCAGTAGTTTTAGATTTAGCCTCAGACTCGTTCATTTTTGAACATAATTCCGACGAAAAGATGGCTCCATCTTCAATGAGCAAGCTAATGACTTTATATGTAGCCTTCGATTATTTAAAAGCTGGAATAATAGATATGAATGATAAATTTCAAGTAAGTAGAAAAGCGTGGGAAAGAAAAGGCTCTTCTATGTTTTTAAAGGAAGGTCAATCCGTTACAGTGAAAGAACTGCTTGAAGGAATTGCAACGGTTTCAGGTAATGATGCCTGCATAACACTAGCTGAGGGCATTGCCGGATCAGAAGAGGGTTTCGTAGTTGAAATGAACGAAGTTGCACAAAACTTGAACCTAAGCAACAGTTATTTTGTCAACTCAAGTGGATGGCCGGATGAGGATCATTTTATGAGTGCAAAAGATTTGGTAGTACTAGCAAAAAGGATTTTCATTGATTTCCCTGAATATTATGACTTATTCTCTGAACAATATCTAACATATAACAACATCGCACAAAAAAATAAAAATCTTTTACTTTTTCACGATATTGGAGTTGATGGCTTAAAGACCGGTTACACAAACACTGGTGGTTACGGTATTGTAGTTTCTGCAAAACGAAACGATAGGAGAATTTTCGCTGTCGTAAATGGCTTAAACACTGAAAAAGAGCGAATAGAAGAAGCAAAAAGGCTAATACAGTATTCCTTCAATCATTTTAATACTAAGAAAATATTTGCTAAGGATAGTGTAGTTGAGGAAATAAATGTTCTATACGGAAAGGAGAGAAAAGTATCTGTTACAGTTGCAAACGACATCACCATAACCTATAATCGCAATCTGCGTGATAAAATTAAGGTGCGTGTCGAACATAAAGATATAATACCTGCACCCATTAGAAAGGGGCAAGAAGTAGGCAAAATTTTTATAGAAATACCAGGCGTCGAGCAGCAAACTACACCACTTTATGCAGTAAATGACGTACAGGAATTAAACTACATAGAAAAGCTCTTTAGAATGTTGTTTTAAGTTTTAATATCACCTGTACCGAAAATACCGGTTTCAATACACTTAAGAAAATTCATGGCCATAAACACCTCATGCAAAGAAGTGGTGGAACAAGAATGTAAATTGGACATCAAAGTTAATTCAGGAGAAATACGGCAACTACGTTAAGGTTCAAGCGTTTGAAGCTAGAAACAAAAACTATTGAAAAGCCAATGCACGCATTCATTCTTAATTATTATGGAGCTGATATATGCAAAATGTTCTGTTTTGCATAACAACAAAGTCTCTCAATAGGATTGAGCCCAGGTAAGTATGGTGATAGGTATATAGTCTCGATATTTTTAGGCACATTTAAATTTTTGACTTATGCCAACTAGTATAATCTATGACAAGAAAGGCTTCTCGTGTTCTTAAATATTGTAACACTTGTTTAAGAAATATATTTATACAATCAGTGTTGAAATCTGGTATAAATAAGTTAGAACTCTCTCCATTTCTAGGATTAACTACACTGTAAAGATAAAAATTTTGCGTCTACTCAATTTTACTTCAACCTGTGTTCTAACGCCATCTTTACACTACCCATACTAACCCACAATTCATTAAAGAAAGATAACCCTTATTTAGGATGCTTACCCAATAGTCTCATTCATGTTTTTTTTTGCACTCTTCCCACCCACTTTTATCTTGTTCATTGTGAATTGGTCTTGGCGTAATGTACGAAAACTTCATTTTTTGTGTATTACTGTAGACTTGCTGCATTCAAGCTAAATTTTTCTTAGAATTCTTATTCTAATTTTTTTAGTGGTAATATTAAGGTTTTCTTGTATTCATACTTCGACTTGTCTAAATTGACTCTAATTCAATCTAGTTTTTCTACAACACTGGGGGGAGTAAACAATCTTACTTCTCTTCCAAATTTCAGGCGCTTTATCCATGTAGTCAATGCTGTTCTTGAAATGCAACATATTTTTGCTACGGAGGCTTTTTTCTATTAATGTCACAATATTTAAGAACATGAGAAGCCTTATAAAGGCTGTAACACAATTGCTTTGCTTGAGAGCGCCTTGTACAAATTTATTACCTCTCTTTCTCACTCCGCAATTAAACAACATATGCTTTTTGGTTTACCCACTAACAATGAGAATTAGTATAAATACCCATAACTTGGGGTAAAGGGAATGCAGAAATTTGTCAAGCAATTTTTCTATAAAAAATAAGATTAGTTAGATTTTTAACTAAAAAGACAAAAGAAACCCCGCAATGTGAGTTGTCTACTGTTCTCTCAAAATTGGCGTTCGGTTTTCCCTTATATTACTTAATAAACAAGGTTAAGCTAATGTAGACAAAAATTTATAAAAAAATGAACTATCTATAGAATTAAACATAACAAGCCTAGTTTAATACTAGGCCTTTGTCACTTAAAATAAAGATTAAAGATAAATTTTAGGCCTAAACACCACATTTCCATAAGGGCCGGCGAAGTTTGTCAAGTAACTTTTTGCACTTCTATGAGCTACTTAAATCCTGTTTATTAAATTAAGATATTCGTATAGTTGTGGGCTTGAAGTGGTGTCCATAAGACTAGTAAAAATTCACATGTATAGGAAAGATTGATAACATTACCTAGAGAGAAATCATTATTATAATTATGCCAAAACTGACAAATATAGAATCTATACTAGTAATAGGAGTAGGTCCGATAATTATAGGTCAGGCATGCGAGTTCAATTATTCCGGAACTCAGAGTTGCAAGGTATTAAGGAACGAGGATTATAAGGTCATTTTCGTTAATTCCAATCCTGCAACTATAATGACGGGTCCTAAATTTAGGATGCAACATACATTGAACTATACTGCCTGAAATCATAGAAGAAATCATAATTAAAGAGAAGGCAGATGCAATATTGCCAACAATGTGCGGGCAAGCCGCTTTGAGCTGTGCAATGAAACTTGTAGATGATAGGGTATTGGATAAATATAACGTAAAGCTAATTGGCGTAAATAGAGAAGCAATTAAAAAAGCGGAGGGGATAGAAAATTATTTCGCCAATCTATGGATAAAATAGGGCTAAAATACCCTAAAAGCATCATTATAAAAGATCAAGAACAAATAAGGGAAGCTCTCGACTATGTAGGGTTACCTGCGATCATCCGTTCATCATTTACTCTCGGTGGTACAGGTAGTGGCATAGCGTACAATAAAGAGGAGTTTTTCAACATTGCGGAGGGTGCCTTGAAAGTTTCACCGATAAATGAAGTTCAGATAGATGAGTCCATCATCGGCTGGAAAGAATACGAAATGGAAGTTATTTGCGATTGCAAAGATAACTGTATAATAGTCTGCTCGATAGAAAATATTGATCCCATGGGAGTCCATACAGGTGATAGCATTACCGTTTCTCCTGCCTTGACTCTGCGTGACGCAGAATACCAACAAATGAGAAATGCATCTATAGCAGTACTTAGAGAAATTGGTGTCAGTGCAGGTGGTGCAAATGTCCAATTTGCGGTTAATCCTAAAGAAGATGGAAGCCTTGTTGTAATTGAAATGAATCCAAGAGTTTCTCGTTCTTCTGCGCTTGCCTCAAAGGCAACAGGTTACCCCATAGCAAAAATTGCAACCAAGCTTGCTGTTGGCTATTCACTTGATGAAATACGCAACAATTGTGTACCAACTATACCTGCTGCATTTGAACCAGTGATTGATTATGTTGTTACTAAGGTTCCTCGCTTTGAGTTTGAAAAATTTAAGGGAACAGATTGCGAACTGTCAACTTCCATGAAATCAGTGGGAGAAGTAATGTCTATAGGTCGTACTTTTAATGAGTCACTACAGAAAGCTTTCCGCTCACTTGAAACTGGCCTTACAGGGCTTGATGAGGTGTTTTCTCATGACACGGATGTTGATCACATAAAATCCCAATTAGCAAAATCGTTGCCAAATAGATTACTAATTGCCGCTGACGCAATGCGTCATGGGATTAGTATAGAAGAGATAAATTCAATTACAGGGTATGACTTATGGTTTTTGCAGAACATACAGCAAATCATCTTGGCTGAACAAAAAATTAAAGAAACTGGTTTGCCTGAAACCGCGCACGAAATATTAGAACTAAAAAAGATGGGATTTTCAGATG
>NZ_WQMO01000001.1 GCF_013366805.1 Wolbachia endosymbiont of Litomosoides brasiliensis | reverse complement strand
TCTTTTGCTGATTCCATAACTTTTTCACAACAATTTTGATTTCAAAGCTACTTAATCATCGCTATTTTATTTACTTTTGTATGGCTTCTTTTCTATTATTGCCTATCTGTTCCCCATGAAGTGAGAACTGACATTAATAAGAAGATACCACCAGAATCACTTACGTCAAACATAAGATCAATCAATCACTTTTTTTTGATTTATCAACTGTATCGATTGCATAACTAATTTCATCATGTAAGTCACTATGGTCGTTTCTCTCGTCATGGTTCAATCCTTCAATTCTGCTTTCTAACTCCAACTTAATTATAGTATTAATTTTGTCTATATTGTTGAGAAAGCTTTTACATTCTTCATCGCTATATTCCTCACCAGATGCCTTTTTTTCAATAAATAGACTTTTAAAATCTGTTAAATCAGAATTCTGGTCGGTATTGAGTACAATATTTCTCTCGATGAAGCTAAGATCTGATAGCAGTAAACTAACCTCTAATAGATCTTCATTTTTAATATTTGCAAGATCACCAAGATTGTTTAAAACATTAAATACCTTAAGCTCCTCCTGCACAATTTCTTGATCTTCCTGATCAAATTCAGATAACAACCCTCTATCATCTACGAACTTCTCACTAAGAGCTTTATCTAGTTTTGAAAGATTAATATCACCTTGCTTGATGCTATCCAGCAATAAGTCCACTCTTGCTCTACGTGCATTCAAAATGTCATCATAGTTACTTAACTTTATATTACCATTGTCGTCTTGTTGCAGCCTATAATAATCAAAGCCCTTGAACTTTCTTTTACTAGTCTTGTCATCCCTATTCATTATTCCCACCTCTTGTTAGCTTATTTGGTACACCTCTTTTTACTGACTCATCCGATAGATCCTTGTCTTGTTTCAAATCTGGTGTACCAAGTTGGCTGCGACTACCTTTATCTTTATATCTCTCCGGTTCCCTCTTGCGTCCTATGGTGTCATCATGAAGCTTCTCTAAGAACGCTCTCCTGTATTCTTTTACCCTATAAAGTAGATTATGGTTATAGCCATGCTTTCCTATAGAATCAAGACCATGTTCCCAAGTAAACTTCATAGCATCTTCTGTTGTGTAGCCAAGATGTGATCCTACATACCTTTTATAATAATCTAAATATCTACCAATCCTTCTGTGTGTAATATTTTCTTTATCAACCCCAAATGCTTTATAAATTTTTTCTTCAAGCTTATCAACGTCATTTTTAGGTGATGTTGCAAATTTTGTTGTCTCAATTGTAGCACCTACAAGTTTACATGGTATATCAATAGCATGTTTCAATACACCTCCCACCCTTGGTATTCTCCCCAATAGATTAGCTGTACCTCCAGCTAACCGGTTAGGGAGTCCAGTAGCAAACTTACTGAGAGTATCCAATCTTGCACCAATTGCATCTTGCCACAAATACTTAGGCATAGAAATAGCATGCATTAAGCTAATGTTTTGTCCACCCACTTTAAATGGTAAACCAATTTGGGATAATATACCACCCCCTTCATACATTTTAGATATATTGTAAATGCTGTATCCACCACCAGCTATACTTGAGCCCATTTGTTGTACAAATCTGCGCAAAGAAAACATTAAAAATGAAAGTAAGAATAATATAAAGATCTCTTCTGCATCAATTAAATAACCTCTTTGTATGTTTTGTATCCTTCGATAATCGCTACTCTGATAGCTTTTGCAAGCTTCACAATTTTTGCATTTCTGACAGTATTCACCATTGGAATCATGGAGTTCCAGTATTTTACAGCCTTGATTTTCTACTACACTCTGCACTAAAGACCTTATCTCACTTTTTAAATTTGGTCGAATGATACCCTTTTTGTAGTCACCCATTATTTCCTCATAATTTTTGCATCTTTCTTCATGTTGTTGAGGTTGACAATAATGCCTTTTTATCTCATCACCTATTTTTTTGCCTATACTATCAATCAACAATAGGATATCATCCTTTTCTACTGCATGTAGTAAACTATTTGTTAAACGTATTAGATCTTTTGCACCGCAACTACCATTAACTACAATGTCATTTTCTGCTATATAATGGTCTGCTGAACTATCTTTAGTGCTAGGAATTGGAGTGAAGAAAGGATAATCTATGTAACGAAAACCTTTTACATATTCACCGCTTTCATTTTTAGGGTAGTTCGGTGGGAGGGGGATATACCCAGCACCTCCAGTAAATTTTACTGTACCACCTTCTCTACTTATTTTTTCTACGCCCTCTATGCTTTTGTCCACATTCAGTAGGGAAGCCTCTCCGATAGTGTAAGGTACAAAAATTTGCCCTGGAGTCCAACCGAAGTACTGCTTATCAATAACACAAAAACCACCAAATATCCATTTTGGAGCACATAATCTCACTTCAAACCACTTATTGTAGCATACAGTGAAACCTAACTGTCTATAAAAGGTACTCATTATGATTGAAGCTAGCAATGACAACAGGGTAAATATCATAATTGATTGCAAGCAGAAACTAATACAAAATTTTATCCAACCTTCAAATAGACTTCTTAGCGGTGAAAATAAAATAGAGATTAGAAATAGTGGCATTATAGCTATAAGAAAAGCTATACCCACAAAGCCAGAAAGAAATATTATGTAAGCATACAAACACAACAGAAAATATAAGACGATCCCTATAAAAATAGCCGGTATCATAAGAATGCTTGCCCACATTTGGTAATGCAAAAACGCCGCAAACTTTTTCCAAACAGAGTAAGCAAAAAATTTGTTAAACATATCCTCCATAAAGCTAAATAACTTAACACGAGTCTCATCTCCTTGAGCAATGCTCGAATCACTTCCAGCATTCATGTTGGGAGCAAAATTAGTAATTATATTTATCAATTGTTCAAGGCCTTTAACGAATAGAACAAGAAAATGATCATAGAAAAACTTGAAGCTTCCAGGAGATATAAGCATTATTACTAGAGCGATTTTTATCATCCTGATAAGCATATCATGCTTAGTTTCTCGTATCATGCCAAAAAGATAAAGAAGCGATGAGACTACTATAAATAGAACAAGCAAAGAAAGAACAAAATTGTGAAAGCTTGTGCTTTT
The DNA here is from genome assembly GCF_013366805.1 of Wolbachia endosymbiont of Litomosoides brasiliensis. Classification (GTDB taxonomy): domain Bacteria; phylum Pseudomonadota; class Alphaproteobacteria; order Rickettsiales; family Anaplasmataceae; genus Wolbachia. The sequence continues at coordinate 125,939 of NZ_WQMO01000001.1, read as the reverse complement.
CTCCGCTATGTTTTGAAACATAGCTTGTGCAGCTGCATGACCTTTACTGTCAAAATACTTTTCACAATTTTCATTAATCAATAATGTACATTTTAAATAATTATAAACGTAATCAAAAAATCCAAAGATACTTGGCTGCTGTACTCCACTCAAAAATTCAAAGGAGTAGCCACCTACATTATCTAAGTAATATCTGTCTAATATTTTTACATATATTTTCCATCCCTTTTTTAATTTCACTGTGCCACAATTTTGGTCCTTTAATTTAGTGCTATTTCTTTCTAAAGTAAACAGTCCACTTCCGTCTTCTGCTGTGGAATTGTGACCCAAATGTACAGTGGGAAATGCGGGATTACGCATCGATTTCAGACTCTCATTAGGGTTGCCATCACCTGATTTAAACAGAAGATAAGCGCCATAACCTTTAGTAAACCAACATGGAGTTCCGCGTGATACTGTACTCTTGCCATCATCTTCATCAATGCATTTACAACTCACAGTGCAACTTGCGTTAGGATTACTTGAAATCTTCTGTGGTATACTAGGTTTATAATCATTACAAACTAGGTGAAAGTTAGGCAAATTATTATCACCTTGTTCGCCTTCAAATTTGGTCGCATATTTTAGCTGCTCCAAACTTTGCAAACTGTAACTACCTTGAGATTCTCTTTTATCGTTATTACTCCAAGATGTCCACGCACCATTAACTCGCACTATTAAATCATCTCCATTGGTTTCTAGTCCAGTATCTTTCCATTTCACCACTTGGTTATGATGAAAACCATAATTAATTTCGCCAGTATCAGGGTCAATAACCTCTCCATCATCTGGAAAAAACGCATTATGACCGATTGGAAAATGAGCACCGACTGTAATAGGCTCAGGACCAAAATAGTCGGCAGATATACATCTTGGAAAAGGCATATCATGCTTATCACAGCCCGTTACCAGTACATAAGTTATAAGAAGTAGTGACCTAAACCAAAATTTGCTTAAGCGTAACTGCATATCTAAACTTTTTCCAAATATAGAAATAAATTTCTAAAACTTTACTTAAAATATCTCTTTAACTAGTTATCACATGGTAATCATACTCTCTCCCTAACTTTTTTTCTCATCCCCTTTAGATTGTTGATCTTTACCAGAAGTGCTTGTTGCTCCACCATAATCTTCTTGATCACTGCGTTCTTTTTTGCCCAGCGTTTTTAGTTGTTCATCAGCCTGTTTTTGCTTTTTCTTTACATCTTTCCCATCACTAGGCTTTCCTTTGTCCAACACGTTCGATGATTTCCTAGTTTGGCTTTCCTTGGACATTGGAAACTGAGCTTTAATTTCCGCCGGATCTTTATGCATAACTCCTCTGATCCGCTGGATACTTCCTTGAGTATCACGATCAAGGCCAACAGTTGACAGTATAGATTGTGATGCGCTATTAGCAACATTACTCACACCATTTATAATTCCGTAACCTGCACCAAATATTGCTTGCGCTATAGCTTCTGATGCACCAACAAAGACTTCCATTGTGCTGGCAATAATTAGGTATATAAATGCCTGGATGAGATCTATAGGTAACGCTGCAAAGTATTCACCAGTTTTTTCTCCGGTGCTGAGTGCAACATCAACACCAGTACCAGGATTGTACCCAAGAGGTAGTATTGATTTCATAATGCAAAGATCATACGATAAGAAATTTATGCTAATTAAGCATTGGTAGCATGCAGAAAAATTCGTGAGGTTATACAAGACTGAATACATCAATTGGTTTAAAATGGATAAAGATGAAAATAAGATCACTGGTTGCACTGCAACATGAGCCAGAGTTTTTACCCAGTTGTCAAACAGAAATTTAGTCTGTTGAAATAAAATAAATATAATAAACAAAGGTGTTAATGACAGCAAAAGCGCGACTAGAATAGTAGATATTACATATTTAAACGTAGCGCCAATAATACATTGTAAGAACGTAAAACTAGAGTAAAGTATTATCATAAAAGCTACAAAACCAAAAGGACCAGCAAGCATTAACGATAAAAACTTTAACCAAGTTTCTCCTGTGAATAATACTCCCGCTGTTAAGTCTAAGAATGCAAATCTTTTACCTCCCTCCTCTATGTACCCAGAGAAACTATCAACTAGATAAGTGCTACCATCCATAAAAAGTTTAGATAAAGTCATGCCAAAGAGTTCCCAACTTCTGTCACTAAGAGCAAAAGCTATAAATGCTATCTTCATTACCCTGACAATAAAGTCAAATTTATTTAGCTGTATTGTTCCAAGTGTATAGCCAACGACAGTAAATATAACGTATAGAGTAAGCAAAGCCCTTACTCCTTGAAGGAGACCTTTTACATATCCTTCGTACGAAACTTTAACGCTGTCGCCAATTACTCCTTTTTTTATAAAATCAAATATCTTATTTATATTTGATGAAATAAAATCGTTAATCTTTCTCTTTACAAATAAGGTTACAATATACTTATTGTTTTCATAATATTTGCCATTTTTGTCTGTAATATCATCTTTCCCCGCACTTCTTACATCAATACCGAAATATATCTTTTTAGATTCTCCATCCTGAAAATGCTCTCCGCTTATTACATCTAATATGACGTGCTCACCTTTTCCCTTTCTTACTCCCACTACTTGAAAATCACTAGTTCCCACACCATGCAAATCTTTAGGTGGCTCGTCACCTAAGTACATATACAGCTTTTGGCCATTAATATATTCACATGACCTGGTTATTTCAACATGGTAACCACCCCTATTATAGTAGTAGTGACCATAATCTGCAATAGCAAGCATCACACTACTATCAGGTTTTACATCTTCCACATCTATTGCGTAGTCATGATTTAATCTCAAAGAAAAATGCCTAAAATTATCGTCTAACTCTGAGCATACAAAGTTCTTATGTGCTCCTTTTCTTTTCGGAAGACATTGGGTACCTTTAGCAGTGTCCTTCATATCATCACGTTCACTTCCAGGAATACTTGCATTACCTGGATCACTTATCTTTGCAACAAGAGCCTCAGCTCTGGAAATATCCTTATTCTTCTCATCATCTTCATCTTTGTTATCTTTATTATTTTCATTAACTTGCTCAGTACCTTGCTCATTTTGTTCAGTACTTTTCAGCCTCTCTTGAATCTCTTTAAGGTAAGAATACATATCACACTTATTACCTTTATCATACTTGCTATACCTTATAGAAGAGACACAGTTCTGTTCTTTATTTTCATGTGAACTATAATTCCATATACCACTATCAGTATAGCACACGTTTTGATAGTAACAGTTAAGCTCATAAGAACTGTACTTCTTTATCTCGTTAGAATCACACGTTCCTTCTTTGCATAGTTGATCTAACTCTATTTTAGTAGAGCCCTGCCTTTGCACCTTGTTGAAGTCACAGTCTTTTCCATCACACAATTCATTTAACCCTATTTTAGTGCGACGCAAATCGAGCAACGAACCATGCATCCATGGGCTTTTATCCTGAATATAGCCTTTATTAAAATACACTTTATTATCATATGGAGTGTAGCCATTTCCAACTAGCACCTCTCTTTTTTTCATATTCCCTCTGCTAAGCTGTGGAAATTTTTCTGCTGTCCTTTTACCATTTTTTTCACAATAAAACGTTCCTCCGTTGAGCATGTCTTTTATTGTAGCTTTGTCATCTCCTTTTTCAGCTTTATAACAATTGTCATCGAAACTGATGCCTTTTTCTTCTGGATTGTCATAATCAATTGTTATCTCTCTAGGAACTAGTCTGAATCTTAGTTTATCACCAAAATTTACTTTGATTCCAGTATCAACATAACGTCTCTTGCTGTAGAATTGACTATTTCCGAACCCTACGTTTTCACACACTTCTTGTTTATCAAGGCCAGAATTATTAATCAATTCATCACTGTAACTTGGCATTGAACCATCAGCACAAAATACAGCAGGCACAAGTACTTTTCTTGGATTCTTACCCTTTTTAAGAGGACAAAAATTTATTAATCCATCGAGAGTAAATTTAATTTTCTCACCTTTACCGATCACTTGACCAGAATCAACCCAATGAATTTTAGTACCCTCATCAGCTTTATAAACTGGAACATCTACATTAACGCTAGTATTTCTGCTCTGCAACCCAGGTTCAACACAATCTATGTTGCAACCAGTGATTGCGAAATACAGTATCGATAATAGCAATCTTCTGTTTATCATGACGGGCCACTGCCTCCTCCTGTAGGTATTCTAGGCACGAGGGCTCTTTGCGGTATTTGGGCATTTTGGCTTGGTGCATCCAACTGTTGAGGAGCACCTCCCTTTCCGCTTCTACTTTTTCTTCTTTGAACATTTTCCTCGTCCAACCCTACTGTTTCCATTAAACTCTGTTGATATTGTTTTCCAGGTTCGTTCATTATATAAACACCAAATAGTGAGTCGGATATTTTTGAAGAAGCTTCAACTAAGGCCTTCATAGCGTGACCTAAGATAACAAAAGCCACCATAGCAGTGATGTTAGGTGTATACTTGGAAGCATACCCGTGTAGAATACAAGATTCAAAAATTTTCAGATTAATATTAAGTATACATGTAGAACAGATTTCAAAATCAAACACTGAATATATAATGTAATCCATAACTTGACTTATCAGTGATATGGAAATTAAAAGCACTACTGGATGAATCGCAAATCTTGCCAGGTATTTGAGCCAGTTGTGAAACATCTGCCTAGTATACGCAAATAGAAGGCAAATAATAAAGATAGGTGCTAAAGATAGTAATAGCGCAACTATTGCCATGGATGTAATAAAAGAAAATAGGGCATTAAAAATAGATAAGCTCACTGTTATTAAACCCCAAATCACTAAACAGAAAGATACAATGCCCAAAGGACCAGAAAATATAAGAGATACTATTAACAACACTGAATGTAATGACAAAAATCTATTTAATGGCAAATCGAGGAACTCAAAAACATTTGATGTTGTGCCCCTGAAGTTTGCTATTTCTATTAAATGTTTTGGAGTATCAATAAAAATAGAAAATGCACTGTTATAGAAAAAACTCCAACTGTCATCCCGCAACAACTGGGTGATAATTCCTATCTTTACGCATATAATTAAAAATTCATATATAGAAATATGAGATAACCCAAAGAAGTAATAAACGGTATATAAGATTATATACACTACTAATAGTGATACTGTTGTAGATCTAATGGTTTTTGCCCTGCCAGACAATATAAAACTCTGGTAAAGAGACTTGGCAAGGCTAGTATTAGAATGAATTGCGTTGGGATCTTTGTAGCTAGAGCCAAAAAATATAGTTTTTATTTTCTCATCAAAAAAATTATATATTGCGCTGAAGGTTTTCATAGGTGGCTCTTTAATTGTTAAGTTAATGTTAAATTGACCTTCATTTTTTTCATAACCGCAGCCGTGATCTTTTATTCCGTAATATATAATGCCGCTTTTGCCTCTTAATTTTTCTTTTAAATCTTCCATATACTGAATATCATGAGTTCTACCAATGTCTACAGGTATATCTCCCTGATTTCCACCAGGGTTATGCTCAGGAAGTTTGTCAGAAACCCGTATATATAAGTTATCTTTTAGGCTATGTTTTTTTGTTACTCTTATGTTGAAACCACCTTTACCACTGCTATCACCCAACCTAAAAGTTAATTTTGGTACTGGATGGTCATTATCTATTTTGCAATCACAATTGGTACATATGCCACCCGTCGAAATGGGTTCAAATTTTTCACCATCCATGTCAATACTTAATAATGTAATGCCAGTCTTTACCTGCTTTTCCTTTAGTATTTTACTAATAGCTTCAACATCAATAGATTTACCACTAGTACTATTAATGGACTGGAATATTTCAGCTTCTATACTAGAGTATTCAGTATACACACAACCTTTGTTTTTGTTGCTAGAAGCAAATTCACATGTATGTCCGCAAAGTAAATTTAAAATGCGCGCATCTATTTCACCTTTATGATTGCTTGAAAAACTGCTACAGTCTATGTTTTCTTCTTGTTTTATAAAATTTATGATATTTTTAATTTCCTCTTCATCTTGATCTAACTTCGAAAAATTTGGATTCCAGTACTCTTTTCCACTCAACCATTGTAGATTACCTACAATATATTTATTAGGACATATTGTGTACTGATGTTTCCCATCCCGCCATATTGCCTGACATTCATTTTGATTTAAAACATGTGCAAAATACTCTGTTTCTTGCTCTCTGCACTTTTCATCGATTTTTATATACCTGATTGTATCATCTTTTTTATCTTTACACATTTTACTTCCAATGACACTGAAGCTTATCGAATCACCTGCTCTAAGTGCAAATGGTAATGTACGTGGGATTGTACCGTTGTCTACTTCGGGCCTAATTGCAAAATCTTCATACTGCGGACAAAAATTTACCTTGCTAGGCACTATACTAATTTCCGTTACTTTTATTCTATCTGAAATGTAAACACCAGAGTCAACCCACTTCTGTTGTGTTGAAACTACATCTAATTTTTCTTGCAAGTTTAACAAACTCTCTGGCTTGATACAGCGATTCTCGCAACTAGATAACAAGAAGATCGCCAATACTAACAAAAACTTACGCATAGCTTATCAAGTTTTGGTTACTTAAATATTTAAGCATCTGTCACCCATCCTTAACTTCTAATACCACCAGTACCTCCAAGATTACCACTCCCAGTAGAGTTAGCAGCTTCACTGGCAGCACTTTGTGCAGTGTCAGCAGCATCCTTAATAGCTTCTCCGGTAGCACCAGCAGCTTCAGAATCAACAATTGCAGGGAATCGTCCATCTTTATCATCAGCATTTCCAGACGCAAGAGCTCTCGAGTCATCCCTTGCCTTTTGAGCCTCTTTAGCAGCTCCAGCAATGTCTCCGGAGTGAGCCCTACCAACAGCACCAGCGATAGCTTTAGCCGCAGAGAAAGCTTTGGACATCATTTTTCCAGGTGCAGCACCAGAACCGAGTGCCGCCCTATGATTACCAGAAAGTTCTGCAGCCATATCAGGAAGAATGCTCAAGAAGTGATAAAATAGGAATAGTATTAGAGCTAATTTAAACAATTCTCCAATGAGAGAACTACTAAACTCCATATATGTAAAATCAAATAGACCAAGTATGCTGCTCTTCTCCCATTTGTAATTTTGCATCATGCATGCAAGAGTATTTTCATTTTTATCACACTCACCACTTTTCAATTTAAACCACTGCTTTTCTTTGCCTAATATTTTGATCTTCTCTTCTTTTTCAAAATGCAAATCTTTAAAATAGATCTTATCACATGCTATGAACATAAAAGACAAAAACGTAAAAAGCATAACTGGGTATAGGCTATAGGTAATCAATTCCCTCAGCCACCCATCGAAGTATCCTTTAGTATGTTGGAATAAAACCATAGGGATAAACAGGGGTGACAAAGCAATAATTATGCTCAAAGCAATGAGGGATAGGATAAACACATAGCACACCCATAAAATAACCATCATCATCATAACAGCCATAAATATAGCGACAAGGGCTGCCAAGATCTGTCCACCAGCGCAAATAATACCGATTACTGAGCTTGCAATCAACAAAGCAGGAGCAGCACCTAGTAAAACAGCTAATATTCCTACACCTCCAGTACCAATTTTGCCAGCAATTCCATCTAAAGGTGCACCTAGATAAAATAAAATTCTACAGTCAAGCCTATCCCAGGGTGCGAGATAACTGTAATTTATTGTATCACTTTTGTAATCTTTCGCTTCATAATTACATATACCCTTACTTTCAGACGATGCTTTTAATACTATCTCCGATAAACCGTTTGAAAGTTTCGTCAACTCTCCATAATAATGAGACATGGTATTTCCTGTTGTGAAATAAATCACTAAAGCAAATTTAATAATCAACATGTATATTTCCTGAGGACTACGAACTCCGCCAGATATAGCTTTTATAGAGAACAATATTAAAGCTAAAACCAAAACAGCAGTGATGGTGTTTCTCAGCCTTTTCTGTGCTACAAACATAAAACTTTCACCATTTGGCGCACCTTTACCTGCAACTAAATTATCCAATGATTCCTTAATGCATTGCACTATCATAGAAGTTATAGGAATAGGAGCTAATGATTTACTTCCGTCCTGATTGTAGCAAGCTTCAGAGATATATGAGCTAAAACAGCCTTTATTGTCATAACCTACAAAAATTTCCTTTTTTTCTTCCCTTTCTTTTATTAGAGTTTTATAATCTTTACTCTCATTTCTTTTAAGAAGATCTTTAATAGAGTCTGAGTCTGTGACAATTACGCCATCCCTGTTTTTAAACTTCATCTTAGATTCATCACACATAGGAGCAAGTGGGTCAGGCGGCAATTCTGTACATCCCACATTAACCCCTTGCGGCCAAGGAGTCATTGAGATACCAAATGCACTAATACTAGCTAACTCTACACACAGCCTGCCCATCTTTCTCAGTGCTTTGAATGTTGACCCATGTATGGTTTTGCTCTGTCCAGCTTTGAGAACTTTACATTCTAGGTCGCCATCAATTTTCGGAGACCATGACCCATCTACATATCCAGTATCTTTTTCCCTAACATCAAAGTTTATATATCCATCTTCCCCTCTGCGGTCGAAATCTTCCTTTTTAAAAAGATTACCAAATGTTAAAGGGTTTCGATGACATACTTCTATATATGCACTGTACTGCACACCATTCTTTGGCCAATAATAACTTCCTGTATTGCTCTGAACACTGGAGTTCAAAGCCTCTTTTTCTGCTCTTTTTCCATCGTAGTCTTTTTTATTTACGTCTTCTCGAGCTTTATTTTGCAAACAAGAAAAATACTCATTCTCTTTCTGGTAACTCTTATTAGTACAATTCGCATATTCCCCATCCAATAGCGTAAAGTCCTTATATCCTCCATCATGATCACGCGCAACTGGATGTCTAACAAAACTATGCTCACAAACAACAAGTCCTCCTATTGCTTTCCAAACCCCAACAATTGCAGCTATCATTCCAACGATAACAAGAGCAGTAAACAAGCCAGAGGAAGAGAAGATCAAAACAATGCCAGTCCATACTGCACCAATAGCAATTGTTATCCCTGCAATGGCTGCAGCTGTTTTAAAAGCTCCACAGTCAGGGTTAGAGGCACGACTAAAGCTGCCAGCAGAATTAAATCTGCTAACAAATTCCGTTTTGCCAGCACCACTTACTTCGTCTGCCAATGCTGGATACGAGAGTAAAAAATCCATATCTAGTAAAAATATTGCAATTAATAGCAATAACAGTTTAGTCTTAAACATTTTTTACCTTTCGATAAAATATAGGCAGCCATACTTTCGGATCATCTCCGACTTTTTCTAATATATCATGTAACAGTATGACACTCTCTGCACGTCCAGATAACACGTTGACTATATCATCTAAACCTTTTAGATCTATTCTAGCCACCACGGCATTAACTCCTTGTTTTACCAAAAAAAATCTAGTACTTGGATCTGTGTGTTTGATTAGTATGTACTCACGTTCAGTCAACATAAAAACATCCCGGTAGACACTAGTAGCCTTTAGATTTGGCAAAAAAATCTGTGTTGCTGTTTGCTGTACAAGTGTATCACTAATAGCACTTTTACTTGCATCTTCAACACTCTGAGTAGCAAAGATCACAAAAGCATTTAATTTTCTCAGCACTTTCAACCAGTCCTTTACCTTAGATGCGAAAACTGGATTATCTATTAATGCCCATGCCTCATCAAGAACGATAATAGACGGAGTGCCATCAAGAGATATACTAATCCTGTGAAACAAATAAACCAAGACTGGTCCAAGAGCAACAGGATCCTTAAGCAAATTAGCCATTTCAAAGCCAAATACTCTTGCTTTTGAAAAATCTAGCAAATCTTCTTTATTGTCAAATATTGCAGCATGAGAACCGTTGCCATGCCACATAGATATCGCTCCAGCTAGAGTATCAGGACCTGCAAGCCCTAAAAATGGTACTAGATTTCTTAAGAATCTGTCTTCTTTTCTTAATTTAAAATTTCCCTCGATTGCATCATTAATTCGTGCAATATCCTCTGAAGTAAATTTATCATTATATACTGAAATTAAAGACTTTACCCATTCCATTAAGAACGTTCTATTATTAGGAGTATCATCAAGCTGTAGGGGATTAAAATCCGTCTTAGTTCTTGGTTCTATCAGAGTATATACACCACCAAGTGCTCTTAGGAAAATTTCTGCGCCGCGGTCTTTATCAAAAAAAAACATTCTTGGAGAAAATTTCATTGCTTGGGCACACAGGAAATTCATTAAAACAGTTTTACCAGTACCAGTTGGACCAATTATCATAGTATGTCCAACGTCCCTTATGTGAAAGTTAAAGAAAAATGGAGTGCCAGATGTTGTGTCAAAGACTGTTACGGCATCTCCCCAGTGGTTATTGAATTTATTGCCGGTAGGATAATTATGTTGGGATACAAAGCCAGCCAAATTAAGACTGCTTATCGTACCTTTTCTTACTATATAGTTGAAATTACCAGGAATTTGCGCCCAAAATGCTGGTTCAAGATTAACTCTTTCACGGATAGGGTAAACACCGCAATTAGAAAGCTCAGACTCTACAAACGATAAAGCATTATCTAATGACTTAGGGCTCTTTTCTATACATAAGATGGTTAAGTGATGTTCACCGAACACAATTCTACCACTCATTGCATCATCAAGTGCATGAGAGATTTCCGCGATTTGAGAAATGGCTTTATCTGCAGATTGTATCATCCGATTTTGCTGTATCTGCATTTTTGCAATTGCCATTTGTCTATTTGTAAATTGGAAAGACTGTGTAATAATAAACTCATAAGGAAGTTGTAAAAAGTGATCAAGCATTCCTGCAGAAGTACTATTTCCATATTCTTTGATACTAACTATTCCAGCGTACTTACTCTCATTATGAGTTATAACCTGTATCATCTTACGGCCAAAAAACAACCTATGTACCGGCAAATATCTTGATATTTCAGTTTTTAGCGGAAGGAGTGTGTTTGTAATGAAGCCACAATTCACAATCCTAGATAGGAATTCCATTATTTCACAGAACAGACCATTTGGGGTTTCTTTTACTCCAAGGATTTTAGGCGAATAATTTCTAAGGTTTGTCATCACACGATTTGTCGTCTCTTCCAAATCTTCATAGGTAGCACGCATATTGCTTTCCCAAGCATGTTTTGAAGTTACATGTCCAAATTTTTTTAGTAGATGTGATAAAAATTCCACTCCTTTTGTTTCCGCTCTACGAATAATCGTAATATATAGATCATTGATAAATGACTGCCTTGTTGCACATTTTTCTCTCCATTTTAAATTTACGTGATTAGCAAAAAAGTTTGGAAAATTTTGACCTGCAAACTCATCAGAAAAAATATTTTTCTTACGTCTGATAGTATGAAAATATAAACCAAATGCTGGAGATGCAATGCTTCTCAGCATCTGATTCCTAATATTGTTCTGTATTACTAGATCCTCATCATCGGCTGTTTCAAATGCAAAGCCGCTCAATTTGATGAACTTAACTAACCAATCTTGTTTCGTTATCAAGGTCGTGCTATTCCAATAGCAAGAATAAGGAATAAATTCAGCAGCATGAACCTCCCTGCTTAGAATAGACTTATTCTTTGATTGAATAGCTCTGAACCTCAGCATTGCATAACATTAAGTAATGTCGTAAGAATTGGCTCCATGGTAAAAACGATTCAAACATTTGGAGCATTTTCCTAATTTTACCATAAATAATTCAATAAACAACGGTTCTTTTGTAGAAGCTATATAACCAAGTCCATGTATCCCTGGCAACATCAAAAGAATTACTCTAAGATCGTTTGAGTTAATGAAAATTAGCATACAAATTAGGACGTTTAGTATTGCAAACATGTAACTCACACCAAAAAGCATTGCAGGTCGTGTAAGACCTTTAAATAACTGATCTGTTTGTATGCTGCCTGTGGACATATATACCCTTTTCTAATAGCTCTAACACTAATACTACATCATTAATTAAAAATCCATTGAAATGAGCGGCATTTTAGGTAAGATAATTAATTTAACCATCAATGATGAGCTGGCCATTTCAGGAAGCAGAAAAGGTATTGCAAGAATTTCCTGATAAAAAAGAGATAATATTTGAAACTGGTTATGGGCCTTCTGGCTTGCCACACATTGGTACTTTTGGAGAAGTTTTTCGTACTACAGTTGTTGCAAATGCACTAAAGAAAATAGCTCCTGAAATAAAAACTAAAATCATTGCAGTTTCCGATGATATGGATGGTTTGCGGAAAATACCAGATAACATACCAAATCAGGAAATGTTAAGAGGACATTTAAATAAGCCGTTGACTATGATACCTGACCCATTTAGCATTCACGAAAGCTACGGCCATCATATGAATTCGCTGTTGTGTAAGTTTCTTGATTTATTCGAGTTCGAATACGAATTTAGAAGTGCCACAGAGTGTTATAAGTCTGGTGTTTACGATGAAAAACTTTTGCTCTTGCTGAAAAATTACAATAAAGTGATGGATGTAATGCTTCCATCGTTCCGAGAAGAAAGGCAGAGGACATATAGTCCATTCTTGCCTATATGTCCGAAAACTTCTCAAGTTTTACAAGTTCCAGTAATTGAAAGGAATACAAATAAAGGAACAATCATATACAAGGACCAAAATGGAGAAAAAATAGAAATTCCGGTGACGAAGGGAAGGTGTAAATTACAATGGAAACCGGATTGGGGAATGAGGTGGGCCGCATTTGGAGTCAACTATGAAGCTCATGGTAAAGATTTGACTCCATCTGCTGTACTTTCAAGTCAAATATGTGAAATACTTGGAGAAAAGCCACCACTTCTGTTTTGCTACGAGTTTTTTCTCGATAAAGAAGGAAAGAAGATATCAAAATCAAAAGGAAATGGAATTTCAATTGAGAAGTGGTTAACTTATGCACCGACAGAGAGCTTAGCATTATACATTTTTCAAAGCCCTAAAAAAGCTAAACGTCTATATTTTGATGTAATACCAAAATCAACTGATGAATATTTGGAGTTTGTTAAGCGTTACAATGATGGTAAAGAGAAAGATATAAATAATCCTGCCTGGCATATCCACCAGAGCAAAGTTCCAAACGTGGAAATTTCAGGTATAAATTTCTCATTGCTCTTAAACCTAGTAGCAGCCTGTAACGCTGAAAATAAAGAGATTCTTTGGGGTTTCATATCCACTTATATACCAAACATTACACCAGAAAATAACAAGATGCTCGACAGGCTTTCAGATTTTGCAGTTAGATATTATCACGACTTTGTTAAGCCAACAAAAGCGTATAAAGCTCCAAATGAAAAAGAGAAAGAAGCGTTACTAGATCTAAAGAATATCCTACATTCCTTGCCTACTACAGCAATCGCTGAAGAAATTCAATCTCAGGTCTTTTCCATCGGAAAAAAACACAATTACAACAACTTACGTGATTGGTTTCAGTTGCTGTACGAAACACTGCTTGGCCAAAAAACCGGCCCAAGAATGGGATCTTTTATAAAACTTTACGGAGTAAATAATATAATTTCTCTTATAGACAGTGCTATTGGACGCACACTTTAGAGTTCTTTATTTCATTCTAGCTCTTGATTAAATATAAAAAACCACTTAAATAAACTTTACCACTCCCTTACCACGAGAACGTGGGTTTTTAGGCCTTAAAGTTTATTTTTAATCTTTGTTTTAAGTAAAAAAGCACAGTATTAGGCGTGTTATATTTAACTTTTCTTATATGGGCGCTCCATTTCTTTATAAATTTTTATCCACATTGGCTGAACCATGTTTACTAAGCAGTGTAAAAGAGAACCAAGCGCCAAGTTTTCGAAAGAACAGTAAATAACTCACATCTCGGATCCCTTTTGTCTTTTTTCAAAGTTAGTTAAAAACTTAACTAATCTTATTTTTTTATAAAAAAATTACTTGATAAGCCTCTGCATTCCACCTGACCATGACATTATAGGTGTTTACAATCTCAAGGTCAGCTATTTATCAAGCATATAGGGCATTAACATCAAGTTCTTAAAGAGATATTAACCAGGGTTTCTTTTGCCTTTTTTCTGCCTAGTAAATTCCTTGTAACCGTTTACAGGGATAAGAGATTTGCAAAGTGATTGTAAAAGTTTAAAGACATGATATCAATTCTCACTGTTAATAGGTTAAATAAGTGACATTGCAGAGCTGTTTAATTGTGGAGTGAGAAAGAGAGATAATAAACTTGCACAAAGCGCTTTCAAGCAAAGCAACTGTATCATAGATTTTATTACGCAAAATGTCCTGTTTATATACAACCAAAGCTTCTCAATAGAATTAAGCTCAGGTGAGCATAGTGGTAGGTATATAATCTCGATATTTTTAGGTACCTTTAAATTCTTTGACTTATGCCAACTAACCATGATAAGAAAGACTTTTCGTGTTTTTAAATATTGTGATATTTGTTCAAGAAATATATTTATACAATCAGTGTTAACATTCGGTGTAAACAAGCTAAAACTCCCCCCATTTCTAGAATTAACTGCACTGCATAGATAAAAAATTCATCTACCTAATTTTACTTTAACTTATGTCTAACGCCCTTTTTAAATCACCCGTGTTCAACTTTCAAATGTATACAAACCGCAACCCATCAAAGGAAAATAACTCTTATCCAGGGCGCTTACCAAAACAGCCTCTTACTATAGACTTGCTGACATTCAAAACAAATTTTCCCTGGATGATTCCTATCTTCATTTTTTAATGGTAATATTAAGGTTTCTCGTATCCATACTTCAACTTGCTCAAATTGACTCTGATCCAATCCAGTTTTTCTACGAAATTGAGGGGAGCAACAACTTTCCTTCTCCTTCAAATTTCAGATGCTTTACTTACGCAATTAGTTGTTCTTAAAATGAAACATATTTTTATTATGGCTGTTATACTGTATTTTTTTACTACAATTAAGGCTTCTTTTCCATTATTGTCTATTCGTTTCTTGTACAGTGGTAATTGGTATTATTAACCAAACCTTTTAATCCATTATTGCTAAATTCTGTAATCCAACCCTCACCATACTCACCTTCACGCAATATTGGTCATCTTTAAAAAACAATCTAACGTTTTTTATTCCTTGGTTACGAAGCTTTGATGCAACTGATTTAGCAGCCTGAGCATTTTCAAAAAATGCGATATATCCCTTACTTTCTACATTGTCTTGTTTCGGGTGAAGTTTCTGTATTTCTTTTTCACGCTGCTTTCTATAATGAGGAGTTTTTTGTATTAATTGCTCTGATATTTTCCTTAAATACTGCACCTTTACTTTTGCAAGCCCAGCTTTATGAAGCCCTAAAACTTTTGCTGCCTTTTCTGACAAGTCTATTATCCTACCTTCAATAAATGGTCCCCTGTCGTTAACCCTTACAATAAGTTTTCTTCCATTTTCTAAGTTGGTAACGAGAACAAAGCAGGGCAGAGGCAAAGTCTTATGTGCTGCAGAAATCAAGTGACGGTTAAATACTTCACCATTTGCTGTAAGCGTGCCATGATCCTCTATTCCATACCACGATGCTACTCCTATCTCTTCATAATGGTTACAGTGCTTAGGATGATAAGTTATACCATTTATCGTATAGCTGTTACCAATTTTATAATGACCTACAGCATCATCACACCTGTTGCGAAAATTGCAACTACTCATCAAAACAAATGTTAGACATAGAAGGGTTAATTTTTTTATCATTGTATTTAGTAAAAAGTCCCGATACCATGAGGATTTTAAATTATACTATAATAAATTTAGTAATAAGTAAAAATCTACTGCTAAATATAAATGGTGTCTAGAAAGGAACAATATATATAATTGGTACAGGTGAAATTGGAATGAGCACAATTGCCGAAATTCTCCATAATTCCAATTACAAAATTCAAGATAGTGATGCATAATTAAGCAACAATGTAGATAGGTCACAGTCACATATCCTTCTGCCATAAAATCTAATAATGTGTGGAGTTAGTTGCAGCAAGAAACAATAATAAGACTATTTTGCATATACCAGGCATGCTTGCTAAAATTATGAAAGATAAGTATGTAATAGCAGTTCCAGGTTTAAGTAGAAAGACAACAACAACGGCCATGATTGTTTCTATTTTCGGTCACTTCAGTACCGATGCAACTGTAATTGTAGTGGATATTAAACTCCTATCAAAATAACTCAAGACTTGGCAAGAGTGATATCCTTTTAATCGAAGTCAATGAATCTGATGAAACTATGCTAAAAATCCCTAAAAATATCGCTGTTATAACAAGCATTAATGAGGACCATACAGACTATTATGGAACACCTAATAATGTCAAAATACATTTTCTCAATTTATAAACAGTGTAGATTTTGCAATTTTGCCTGACTCTATAGGGATTAGTGATAGCAAAAGTGGTTCTGCAACATTTAGGGGTTGATGGTGCTTCCCCTTGTCATTCAATCCCTCTTTGTCACCCCAGTGCATAACATCGAGATTCAGAAAAAAATCGGCGTCACTCGCTGCAAAAGCAAGTAATGTCAAGGCAAGTAACATCAGGCAACATAATAACCATATAGAATTTAATGTATTGACTGATGGGTTATAGTATAGACAGAAGTTAGATCCCAGTGTCATGCACTGGGATGACAGCAGCCCTCCTTTATCTTCAATTCAAATGACATCACTAGGATCAAGAATTATAAAAAACGTAGTACTATCAAACGCAATTAAGAATGCATAAGGTTAGTATTGCTCTAGTTGCAATACCGGTTGCAATAAACCTGAGGGTCAACGATGTGGACACTAAAAAGGCCTTTTGGAATTTACAGGAGTTGCAAAAAGATTTTTCTTAGTAGCCGATATTAAAAACGTTAAGTTAATTGAAGACTATGCCCATAATCCAAGTGAAATATAGGCAACTTTAACAGCAGCATGTCTAATCACCAAAGGAAAGATGATAGAATTATCAAGCTGCTTCGTGTTCCTCATATTCACAATTTTTTAATGAATTCATACGGATTTTCATGATGTTTGACTATGTAATCCCTGTCCTGTTTATCCCCCAGAAGATAAGTCTATTACTACTCGTAGGATTGATGATATATAAGAGGCTTTAATCAGCAATGGATTTAATAACGCAAAGATTATGGATGATGCCTCGCTCATTTCAAATTTTATCAGTGATTTAACAAATCTAGGCAAAATTACACTATTTATGGTGCTGGTAGTAAGACAGGCCAGCAAGAGAAACCACAGCGTTTGTATCAGGAATAGAGGTTTAATATGATAAAAAGAATAATTAATAATGTATTTCCAAGGGGAATTCTAGACAGTAGGGTTACCCACTTTTGAGGTAGAAATTGAACCCTTTGAATAGGCAGAGCATTTGTATCTCCTGAAGCTTCAATCAGCAAACTAGAAGCCTTGGAATTAAGGGATTAAGACAAAAAAAGGCATTGTGACAAAAGAGTGCTAAAAGCTGTTCAAGCAATCAATTGGAGCGATAGCAGATGCGATCATTGAAATGGATGTAGCAGATCAAAGTAAAATCGATAAAGCATTAATCGAGTTGGACAGAACAAGAAACAAATCTAAGCTTGGAACAAATGCAACTTCAGTGGTGTCTCTTGCATCTAGAGGCAGCAAACAGTTCTAAATGCCGTTATATAGATATTTGGGAGAGAGCAGGCGAACATTATTCTGTTTCTACTAGTTAACATAATTATATGGTGGGTCCATGCAGATAATAAACTTGATTTTCAAGAATTTATGATTCTCTCTATTGGAGCTGAGGCTTTCAGTGAAGCGATCAGAATATCTGCAGAGGTGTTTCATAACTTACGTAGCATTCTTAGAAAAAAGGTTATAGCACAAATGTAGGAAATAAAGGTAGTTTTGCACCAAACATTGAGAGTACTAAAAGTACTTGACTTGATCATGCATGCTATAGAATTTTCCAATTATTCAACATAGAATCATTTTGTACTAGGTTTTGATGTTGCTTCATCTACTTTTTATAAAAATAAAACTTACAAGTTTGCAAATAAGGAGCCTACTTCAGAGAAACTGGTTGGATGCTGTTATAACCCTTGTGGGAAAATACATGATAGCCTTCATGGAAGATGCGATAAGTTAGAGAGATTAGGAAGGTTAGAAGTTGCTTACTGCAAAACTGGGAAGTAAAGTTCAATTGACTAGAGACGATCTGTTCGTTACAAATTATGAGCTAATATGCAAAGGAATAGAGGGGAAATAGCAAATGCTGTGCTAATCAAACCAAATTAGATAAGAACCCATTAACATAAACTTTCACTGCTATTAAAATAGCAAAATCAGGTAGCTATAAAGCTGTTATTTTCCACCACTCAGGTAAAACAGAAGATACAACAACATCTCATATAGCAATTGCGTCAAATTGTGGGTAAATAAAGACTGGTTTGCTACCGCATTCTGATAGGCTTGCAAAGTATAATAAGCTAATGAGAATAGAAGAGGCATTAGGAAGAAATACCAATATTATCGCGGGTTAGCATAGTCTTCATAAACGGGTTAAATTATGTTTAAAAGCAGGTAATGGCAGCGATAGTTGTGCAAGCTTTTGTCGAGAAAATTTGTTGAACTTGGTGATTCAAACGGTGGTAATGGAAGAAAGGGTGGGAACATAGTTTTTGTTAGCAATGCAAATTTTAACACTTTGCTTAATTTTCGTTATGGGAAACACATTAAAGCAGGTAGTGGAAAAAGTGGTGCGAGTAGAGATAAGTCTGGCACAGCAGGAAAAACATTGTACTTAAAGTGCCAGTTGGCACCAATAATTGATGAAGAAAGTGAAGAGGTAATAGCAGACTTTAATAAGCCCGATATGGAGTGTTTAACAGCACAAGGTAAAAAAGGTGGACCTTTGGGATACTAATTTTAACTTCTGCTAACAGAGCACTAAGGCGTTTTACTTGTGGTCAGTCTAGTGAAGAAAAATATGTAGTATTAAAACTCAAAGTCTTATCTGGTGTTAGTATTATTAACATACCAAATGCAAGTAAATAGAAATTTTTAACTCGCTGTTTAAATGCAGATACAAAGGTAGGAGACTATCCGTTTACACCATAAAGCTTTATCTAGGTGTGGTAAAAGTGGATAATAGCGAAGTTGTATAATAGCGGACAAGAATTAAAACTGGAAGAGAAAATTGGTGTACATGCCTTTATTTTTCAGGTCGTTTATCAAGTATAAACATCAACTCGTCCCATTCTCTTTTACCGATATTGCTTTCTTCTCTGGTAACACTTTCTCCTCTAATTAATTTGCAAATTATCCCAAGGCCAGCTCTCGAAATGCAGGTTGATTCTAAACAGTATTCAATAAAGGCACTGTGAGCCAGCGGTACCCACTTCTTTACTATATCCAACATAACTTCTGCATAGACTCTAATTTCATATTGGGCATGCTTACCAACCCTAAGCTTCAAAAAATGAAGAAGGTTATGTAGGTCTATCTTCCAATAAAATTGTGTGTAATAATTAAGCGTCAAGTTAGTCCTAGCAATTTCTCTTGCAAGCCCTTGTTCAATAAATTTGCCGTAATGAGAATACACTAAATTAGAGTCATTTGTTAGAGAATCTATTATTTCCTTTGAAATATCCAAATTAAAAGCTTCACCACTACCTTGTTTATTATTATCAGATTGTTTTGCAACTCGTTCTAGTTTTGGTATATAAAATTCATGATCAAGAATTGAATACCTCGCAGAATATTCATTTACGTTTGCAGTCCTGTGTCTTATCCATTGTCTTGCAACAAAAATTGGAAGCTTCACGTGAAACTTAATTTCACACATTTCAAATGGAGTTGTATGATGATGCCTCATTAAATACTTTATAAGTGCTTCATCTCGATTTATCTGTTTTGTTCCTTTGCCATAAGAAACACGAGCAGCCTGTACTATGGCACTATCGGAACCCATGTAATCCACTACTCGAATAAATCCATGATCTAGCACCTTATGTTCCTCATATAGAATTTCATCTATTTCTTTTACCGTGATTCTCTTGGTCGAATAACGTCCTTCATTCATAAGATGTCCTCAACATAAAATGGAGATATCAGCCCCGCATGAATTGAGTTTTTCATGCATTGCTTCATACCCTCTCCATAAATGATGTGGGTTATTTATTGTAGTTTCTCCATTAGCTATTAAAGAAGCAAGCACCAAAGCTGCAGTTGATCTTAAGTCAGTAGCATATAGATTAGCTCCAGATAAGTTTTGTATTCCATTTATAGTAGCTTTATTTTTTTCAATGCTAATATTAGCACCTAACTTCCTCAATTCATCTGCATGTGAAAACCTATTTTCAAAAATGTTTTCTTCAATTACTGATATTCCATCAGCGATACACATTGTGGACATTAGTTGCGGTTGCATATCACTGGGGAAGTTAGGGTATGAACCTGTTGCAACGTTAGTAGACTTAATAGAGCCATTCTTTCTGGAAATGACAATACCTCCATCATATAGTTCAACCATAGCTCCTATAGTTTCCAACTCATTTGCAATAGATCTAATGTCAGATAAATTGATTCCTTCCAACACCAGCTTACCGTTAGTTATGATAGCAGCTAGTGCATACGTACCAGCTTCTATTCTATCTGATATTATTTTGTAGACACATCCGTTTAATTTTTTAACTCCAACTATTATAACTCTCGTGTTATTGATGTCAATATTAGCACCCATTTTCTTTAGAAACGCTATTAAATCAAGAACTTCTGGCTCAGTTGAAGCATTATTTATTGTTGTCACTCCTTCTGCAAGTGTTGCTGCCATTATTATATTTTCTGTTGCGCCGACGCTTAC
The DNA here is from genome assembly GCF_013366805.1 of Wolbachia endosymbiont of Litomosoides brasiliensis. Classification (GTDB taxonomy): domain Bacteria; phylum Pseudomonadota; class Alphaproteobacteria; order Rickettsiales; family Anaplasmataceae; genus Wolbachia. The sequence goes on along the minus strand of NZ_WQMO01000001.1, from coordinate 104,970 downwards.
TTTCTCAAGTGTGATTTCTCTTCCTTGTAGCTTTCCTTTCACCGTTGCAATTATATTACAGCTATCAATTTCAATCTTAGCTCCCATTTCTTTTAATGCTTTGATATGCATATCAACGGGACGCTTCCCGATATTGCATCCACCAGGAAATGCTGTTCTTGCTTTGCCAAATCTACTAAGCATTGGACCCAACATTAGAAAAGAAGTCCTTAGTTTGCTTGCAGTTTTACATTGCATCACGTGATTGTTAATGTTACTGCAATCAATTTCCAAAGCATGATTTGCTTTGTGGTCTCCGTTGTACATAAAGTTTACTTTTGCTCCAAGACTTTCAAGCAATTTAGACATTAGGTGCACATCAATCAGGTCAGGCACATTATGTAGAACTACTGAAGAACTACTTAAGAGACTTGCTGCCATTATTGGCAAAACAGCATTCTTTGAACCATTAATCTTGATTTGTCCAACCAAGGGTTTATGATTACTCCTTACTAATATTTTATGCATTTAATAAAACTGGATCTTGCTGAGTAAGTATAGTAAATCTACAGTAAAAAACAAATCACACAACAGTAAAATAACCTGTATTTTATGAAACACGAAATCAACTACACTTTCCAAAAACAAGTGATGCATTAGTGCCACCAAACCCAAATGAATTAGAAAGCACATATTGAATTTCATGCTCTTGAGCTTCAAGCGGTACAAAATTTAAATCACATCCATCCGAAGGTTTGTGCAAATTTAAGGTTGGCGGAACAATTCTATTGTTCAACGCAAGAATGCTAAATATCGCCTCAACACTCCCTGCAGCACCAAGTAAATGTCCTATAGAAGATTTAGTTGAAGAAACTGGTATTTTATAGGCACTGTCATCGAACAATTGTTTTATTGCTATTACTTCAACTTTATCTCCAAGAGGTGTTGAAGTTCCATGTGCATTGATATACCCAATTTGATTTGGGTTTATTTGTGCACTTTTTAAGGCAAGCTGCATTGCTTTTAATGCACCTCTTCCTTTTGAGTGTGGCGCTGTGATATGATATGCATCTCCTGTTAGTCCGTATCCAGCAAGTTCTGCATATGTTTTTGCACCTCTTTTTTTTGCATGCTCATATTCTTCTAGCACTAATATACCCGCTCCTTCGCCCATAACAAATCCATCACGTCTTTCATCCCACGGTCTTGAAGCTTCTTCAGGTTTATCATTAAATTTAGTTGACAATGCCTTCATAGACGCAAAACCTGCAATTCCAACTCTGCATAATGCACTCTCTGACCCACCTGTAATCATCACGTCTGCTTCACCAAGTTTTATAGCTCTTGCTGAGTTTATGATTGCGTGCGCACCAGTTGCACATGCAGTTACTGCTGAATCATTTGGACCTGTAAATTCGTATTTGATGGAAACATGGCCAGATATCAAATTTATTAAGCTTGCAGGAACAAAAAATGGACTAACACGTCTTGGCCCCTTTTCTTGCATGACAATTACATTTTCCTGAATTGATGGAAGACCACCTATGCCAGAGCCAATAGCCACACCAATACGCTCTCGATTGGTGCTCTGATTTTCCAAAATTAGTGAATCTTCTACTGCCCGAATGGCAGCTGCAACACCATAATGAACAAAGCGATCCGTTCTTTTTAGTTCTTTCTCAGATATATAATTCAATGGGTTAAAACAATGCTCAACATTGTCATGCTGTAGAGGAACTTGCCCTGCAATTTTGCAGGTAAGGTCAGAAGTATCGAATCTGCTAATTTTTCTTATACCAGACTTGCTATTTATTAACTTAAGCCAAGTATTTTTAACATCTGCTGCCAGTGGAGTAATCAAGCCAATCCCAGTAACTACTACTCTTCTGCTCATTTAATATCAACTATTATTTTTTTTGTTACTAACAAACTCAACTATTTGTTCCATAGTTTCCATTTTTTGTGCATCTTCATCAGGTATTTCTATTCCAAACTCTTCTTCTGCCGCCATAATTATTTCAACTGCATCTAAACTATCTGCGCCATGTTCTGAAAGCTTTGAGGAGTTATCAAACTTCTCTACATCCTTACTAATATGTTCTAACACAATCTTTTTTACCTTCGCTTCTATGTCTTCTCGAGTACTCTTTGCTAGTTCACTATTCATTTTTTACCAAAAAAAACCTATCCTTTGATGTTATAGAAAATTTTTATGTTTGCAATATCTTTATATGACTGATAAGCTATGAAAAATTTCCTACCACTTCAGCTGAAGTATGCTTTAGCGTAGTACGCTGAGCAATTAACAAACTCAAAGATGCTAGACAAAACAACAGAAAATTTACTTATCACAGAAATAAATAAGCTTTTACCTGAAGATAGTCAAAATAAGCTTATATCAGCTATACGTTATGCGCTTCTTGCTCCTGCAAAGCACATACGTCCATTTTTAGTCGTAGCTTCGTCACGAGTATTTAATGTCAAGGCTGAGAGGGTAATATCGATTGCTGTGGCAATTGAATGTGTTCATACCTACTCTCTGATTCATGATGATTTGCCATGTATGGATAATAACGATACTCGCAGAGGCCAGTTAAGCTGCCATAAAAGATTTGATGAAGCAACAGCAGTGCTTGCAGGAGATGCACTTCTTACTTTAGCTTTTGAAATACTATCTTCGTTAAATGAGAATAGCAACAAGCGCTGTAAAATTATAAAAGCGCTTTCTCAGGCAATAGGAGCCAAGGGAATGGCAGGGGGACAGGTTTTAGATATTAAGACAGCGCTTCATGTCATCCAGCACTCTGACTACTTAAATCCAGAAAACTTAATTATAAATGAACACACCAGACAGCTATACAATAAGAACGTGATTCCAGAGTTATACACTGGAGTGACTCCAGATAGTAAAATAAAAGGAATTCATTTAATGAAAACTGCGAAACTATTTGCGGCTTCATGTGAAATAGGCGCTATAATAGGAAGTGCTACAGACAAGCAACGTAGAGCGTTATGTAACTACGGAGTGAATCTAGGGCTTATCTTTCAAGCTAAGGATGATATTAAAGATTACAAACAAGATAAAGCGAATAATTTGATGTCCGTGCTTAGTAAAGGTGAAATAGAAAACTATATAGACAATCTCTTTAAACAAGCTTTGGGTAATCTTAGTAGGCTTTCAGGAGATACTAATTATTTACATAATTTATTGAATCAAGTAAAAAAAGATGGCTAGAAAGATTATACTACAATTGATTATTTCTATAGTGATAATTGCCACTTTAACTTCTGCCTTTGTGCTTGTTGTCGTTTGTATAAACAAAGGTAACCAAGAAAAAAAGGACAAGCTTTATGAGATAAACGCTGCGCATAGTGGTTGGGTACAGACGGTAGCATATTATCTAGTGAAGCCAATACTTGAATCAGCACTTGATCGCTATATTAAAAAGCATGGGCTGACAGAATATTTGAAAGAAACAATACAACAAAAAATAGAAGAAAATTCAATAAATTTTTATGAAATCACAGAAGGCAGTGGCAGTAAAGCTTTTTGCGGTCAGGAAGTTGTATTACAAATGTATAAAATATCTAATAATTTAGCAACACCGCTGCCACTTTCAAAACAGGTTTATGACGTTACTTTGACAATAGGTCAAGATAACAACCAAAGAGAGGTGAGTTCAGGAGTAATAGGTATGAAGGAAGGTGGAGAGCGTGTGATTACGGTAAACAATATTGCCAATAAGAATAAAATGAATTTTAACTCTTATTATGTTAAACTAATCGAAGTAAAAGATAAATATCCTGACTCAGCAAATAGTATGATGATTTTTAACGAATTAATTAACAAGACTGGAAAGCAGGCAAAGTGTGGTGACAGGATATCAGTTAAATATAGCTTAATGAGATATGATGGTGAATATATGATCAAAGATCAAACAGTACAATTTAAGGTTGGCGATAAAAAAGTACCACTTGCTATGGATCTTGGGGTTATAGGAATGAAAGAGGGTAATAATAGAACTATTATTTCTCCGCCAGAACTTTTGAACGTTACTGATGATATGTTAATCGAAGATATAGATTTTGACAAAGAGAGTGTTTCAATAATTAGCTTAAGCTTAAATGGCAAACAAGAAATAGCAGTATATCATTCTACTGTTGAAGAGTAGTTAAGGATATAACAAAATTTTAGATTTACTAATACGGCTATACAAATGTTGTAATTTAAGTCTACCAGGTGGCATTATGTTAGTCACTCCTTTTCTTATCATCTCAGCATTCCTTTTCTATTATCTCAATACCCTGACACATAGCCGTACAAACATTGTGTTGCCGGGCAGGTATCATCTAAATAGCTCTCCTCTTATATTATTCCAACACCTTTCCTTGTTACCCCAGTACTCACAAAACCCTGGGGTTCAGGTTCTTTTTTTTCAAATTTCAGCGTCATGCACTGGAACAACACTCTGCTTGTTTTTGATCTCAGGTTTGGATGACCTTTTTCTTGAATCGCTTTAGCCGCAAATATTAAGAAACTTACTAGATAGAAAAAAGGCAAAAGAAGCCATAGTTAACATTTCTTCTAGAAACTCGGCATTAATATGCTATACGCTTGATAAGCAGCTGAAGTTGAAATTGGAAACACCTACAACACCATAATAAAGGGAAATGAAGAAGTTTATCAAGTAACTTTTTTATAAAAAAAAGATTAGTTAGATTTTTAAATAACTTTAAAATAGAGTAAAAGGAACCTTGCAACGTAAGTTGTTCACTATTTCCTCAAAAACCTGACGCCAGTTTTTTTACACCGCTTAATAAGCGAGGTTTAGCTAATGTAGATAAAAATTTATAAAGAAGCGGAATATCTATATAAGAAAAATTAAACACAACAGGCCTAGTTTAATATTGTGCCTTTGCCACTTAAAGTAAAGATTTAAAGATAAATTTAGGCTTGCTACCTATACCCCATGGTATAGAGGGTGGCAAAGTTTGTCAAATGTTTTTTTAGTCCTAGCTCTCTGTTTTCAAATCATAATGTTCGTGCAGCTGTTTGTTAAAGTACTAGTATGACAATTAAAGAGTGGATTACTCAACCGTAACAGATTTAGCCAAATTTCTTGGACAATCAGCATCTAGCCCTTTTTCTACTGCAACAGAATAAGCAAGGAATTGCATAGCAACACTATAAATTATTGGAGAGATAAAATTATCAACATCCGGAAGTTGAATCACATCTTTACAAATCTCCCTTAAGAAGGGCACCCCTTGCTTGTCACTAAAGGCAATCACTTTGCCTTTTCTTGCGATGACTTCTTGTATATTGGACAATGTCTTAAAAAATAAATCGTCATATGGAATAATTGCTATAACAAGTACAGATGAATCTATTAAGGCAATTGAACCATGCTTCATCTCCCCTGCTGCAATACCAATGGTATTAATGTATGAAAGTTCTTTTATCTTCAACGCACCTTCCATTGCAACTCCATATGAGCTTCCTCTACCAATTAAAATAATGCTATTGTGCTTCAATATACTATCTGATATGTGTTGTATTTTTATTGCATTTAAAACGTATTCAACGTATTCGGGAATAGAATTGATAGCATCACTCAGCTGTTTTGTTCTTTTTGCACCCACTGTATCTTTTATTTTTGCAAGCTCTAAGGCAAAGCATGCTAAAATAGCAAGTTGCGCGGAGAAGGTTTTTGTTGAAGCAACACCAATTTCTGGCCCAGCAAGAGTGTGTAACACAATATCTGAGATTTTTTCAATGCTGCTGTTAAATGTGTTAGTTATGCTAATGATTGTTTGCTTCTGAGATTTCGCATAACGCAATGCCTCCATGGTATCCGCAGTTTCACCGGATTGTGAGATAAATAACCCAATGCTTCCTTCTTCTAATCTTGCATTGCTATACCTAAATTCTGATGAGATTTCCAGGTATACCCGCACTTGAGCAACACTTTCCAACCAATATTTTGCTATTAGCCCAACAAAGTAAGATGACCCACATCCAACTATAGTAATGTAACTAAGTTCGGAAAATAATTTTTTGTTGGTAGATATTACCCCTGTATACTTTTTATAAAATTGATTTATTGTTTTGTTCAATACACAGGGCTGCTCAAAAATCTCTTTTAGCATGAAGCTAGAGTAACCGTTTTTGCTGATTAGAAAGTCACTTGAACTATTGTTTTCTATGCTGCGTTTCACTTGTGCGCCATTATTATATATACTCACCCCACTAGATTTTATCACTGCAATATCATTATCTTCCAGGTACGATATTCTTTCCACCAATGTATTTAAAGTGTTAGAATCAGATGCGGCAAATATAGCATTACAATTATAGCCTATTGCTAAAGGTAAATTCCTTTTCGCAACAAATAGAACATCCGGATATTCTGCAAATAATATGACTAAAGCGAATGAGCCGTGTATGTTGCTTAAACACTTAAGCAGAGAATCAACAGGTGACAATCCTTCATTAAGATATAGAGTTAGCATATTTGGTATGACTTCTGTGTCGGTATCAGTATGAAACGGCATTCCTCTTTTTTCTAGATCTTTTTTTAGCAGATTGTAATTCTCGATTATACCGTTGTGAGCAACAACAACGCTATTTGTATAAATGGGGTGAGCATTTCTAAGGTCGGGAATCCCATGTGTAGCCCAGCGAGTATGCGCTATGCCAACCATGCTGCTAGACATCCTGCTGTTACCGACAACTTCACATAACCTTTCGACTTTGCCTTCTGATTTTTGAACTTCTATTTTGCCTTCACTGTTTATAACTGCTATACCTGAAGAGTCATACCCCCTGTACTCCAATTTTCGCAACCCAGCCAGCAAAGTTGGTATTACTGAATCACCATCACTTACTACACCAAATATTCCACACACAATCAAGTGAACCTTTTTTTAGAGTTATGAAGCATCCTTGCTTTTACTATCTTTCCCCCTTTTACTTTTCTCTAATTGATTTTGGCTCCTTTTATCGTCCTTCTCAGTTTTACCTTTTTCAATTGATTTGGTTTGAGTTTCTTTGCTTAAAACTTCGGATACAGCAGACTTCAAAACTTTTATCTCAACTTTTGGGGCTATTTCTAGCATAAGTTGTGCATTTGCTTCATCAACTTTGTTAACCTCACCCATTATTCCACCAGAGGTAACAACTATATCACCACGCTTTATTTGATTTATCATCTTTCTATGTTCTTTTAGTTTCTTGTGGTTTGGGCGAATAATAAAGAAATAAAATACTATACATATTAAAATCAACGGAATAAAATTAGCAAAAGGTGCACCAATGCTTGATATATTACTAGCTGCACCTGCTGCAAAAGCTTCATAAATGAACATATTTAACCCTAATTGGTAATGATAAACTTAAACGAATTGCTTAAGTATTAATTACAATACCATTTCATGTCAAGTTTGGTGAAAAAAAATAATGCTTTCTATAAAAGGTCACAAGTTAGCGATTATCTTGTTATTTACACAGTAGACGTTCCAGCGTGTGAAACAACCATTACTCTGATAAAATACAGAAGAAAATCTTATAGAAAAGAAAAATAACTAGACTTGTTACAATAATACATACAACAACAAAATTTGATAAAGTACAAGGCGAACTCAAGAATTAACATATTCATATATGAGCTATATTTTTTAATCTCCCTTAAAAATTTGATAATACGCAACAATACCAATATATTAAAAGTATCGTTTTGTAAGGTATTTATAGCTAGTAACAAGGAAAAATATTAAATAGCGTTCTGTATTTCAGCATCACATCTCTAGTTGGATTATCGTTAATTGCAATTGCAGCAGGCACAATGCCTACTATCACCGCCTGCCCAATTATTAGGAGGAATTTTAACTGTCTTATCTGGTGTACAAGTAACAGAAAGCTATTTACTTTTGTAAGATAACGAAAAGCTAACACCTCAAGTAAAATATATTTTTTTTAGCAAAGAAAAAAGCAAGCTTCTCATAGGAAGGATTTTCCAACTATTTTGGAACATTTTTAACAAAGGGTCTGGTAAAGGCATATAGAACAAACTAAGCTCTAAGCATAGAAATCACTCTATCATAGGACGGCAGTGATTTAATTTCTCCAATTGCAGCCAAAGTAGTTTTTTCATGCTTGGATAGTAATTCTTCTGCTGCTTTTTTTACATCAGTAGTAGTAACTGCGTTGGTTTTTTCTATCAGTTCATTTTTGCTGATATATCTATTATAGTTACCATAATAATACCCCAAAGCTTTAGCACGAGAACTAATACTTTCACGCGACATTAAAATTTGGGATTTGACCCGCTCTTTCACTCTATTTACTTCTTCTTCCCTCAAATCATCCGTAGATAATTTTTTCAATTCCGTCGTTATGGATTTTAAAAGTTTATCTAAGCTATTACTGTCTGTGCCAGCAAAAATGGAAAGCATTCCTGTATCAGTATAACTGGAATTAAATGAATAGACAGAATAAGCTAACCCTTGCTTTTCTCTTATCTCCTGGAATAAACGTGATGACATTCCGCTTCCTAGTATGGAATCAAGCACTTGAAATGTGTAATACCTATCATCATGGCGAGAAACACTAGGAAAACCTATTAGCAAATGCACCTGATCTAATTTACGGTGCTCCAGATACTCACCACCAGTGCAGTTTGCATTTTGATTTTCTTTTAGTTTTTGAGAAGAAATCTTCGAGAGAAAATCTTTGGTTAACTGAGCAACTTCCTCGTGCTCAACGTTGCCGGCAACAGCAAATATCATATTCTCGCCAAAGTAATGTTCGTTTATGTAGTTATTTAAATCCCCTCGAGCAAACGATTTAACAGTATCTTGTGTACCTAAAATCGACCTACTAAACGGCTGATCTTTGTAAGCCACCTCAAAATATTTATCGAAAATGATGTCACTAGGCGAATCATTAGTTTGAAAAATCTCTTGTATTACAACACTTTTTTCACGTTCCAATTCATCCTCTGGAAATGTAGAATTCATCAATATATCTATTAATATACCGATACCAATTTTTATGTCTTTCTTAAGAACCTTTGCATAGTAATTTGTGCTCTCTCTACCGGTACTGGCATTGAACACTCCACCTGTATCGTCAAAAGCTTTTGCAATTTCAAATGCAGTTCTTGTCTTTGTTCCCTTGAAAGCCATGTGTTCTAGAAAATGGGATATTCCATTTTGATTTGCACTTTCAGCTCTACTGCCAACACCAACTCGTATATTCAAAGCTACAGAATCAACATCACGCACCTGTTCAGTTATTATGCGCAGACCATTATCTAGTTTTGTTACCTCGGGCATATTCATCTTACATATTCTTTTTTAGGTTCTCTTCTGCAAAGTCCCAATTAATTAAGTGGTCAAGGAAGACCTTTATATAGTCAATCCTACGATTTTGACAATCCAAGTAATAGGCATGCTCCCATATATCCATAGTGAGTAGTGGTACTTGATCATAAATTAATGGCAAATTCGCATTTGGAGTTTTGGTGATTTTGAGTTTACCTTTTTCAAGCACTAACCATACCCATCCACTACCAAACTGACCTATTCCATGATTAAAAAATTCTTCATGGAACTTATCAAAGCCACCTATATCATCTTGAATTTTTTTCACTAGAACACCATCGCCTTTAGGCTTACCACCACCATTTCTCTTTATCGAATTCCAATAAAAAGTGTGATTCCAAACTTGTGCAGCATTATTGAAAACAGAAACTTCATTGCTATTGCCGTAAACTTTCATTATTAATTCTTCAATTTTCATATTTTGATAATCTGTATTCTCAACTAGCTCATTAAGCTTATTTAAATACCCCTTATGATGCTTATCATAATGAAAATCCAAGGTTTTCGCAGATATATAAGGCTCCAAAGCTGTTTTATCATATGGTAGCTCAGCTAAAGTAAAACTCATGCCAACTCCTTTATTTTTAACTTACTATAATGGTAGGATAATACGTGCTCTTGTGCAACATATAATTTAGTTAAAATATTGAGACATCTATTACAATTACTTTTAAAAAAGTTATGCTAATTAATAATGCAAATAATCGTCACATTCTTTATTATATAGTTTTTTTAGGAAGCTAATATGTTAATTATGCCAATATGTAAAAATTTTAAGCAATACGCTCAACAAGGAACTATCCCTACTGTAGAACAAAATAATGGCAATAAAGTTTCACAAAATAGTTTTTATAAATCCGTTTACTATATTGATAGCGTTAGGGCCAATTTAAGGACATGCTCATAGGAGTAAAGCATGATCCTAACACCTCAAAAACAAATATGGAAAGATAGAGAGAAAGTAGCTTGGGCACGAAAATGCAATGATTATTATTCTGGCTTCGTAAACTTATTGCTTGCACCTACACAGGCATTGTATATCTCATGTACTTGTCGAAAAAATTATTTCTATATTTCAAAGAACAGAAGGCTAGAAGTTTCTTGTAGAACATACAAATGATTGACAGTACACAGTGAAACGACATGGTAGAAAATGCGCTGATTTCCCTAGTTTGCTCTTGTCTTACATCGTTTCAGCAGTTATCTGGGCTGCTGCACTAATCACGACACCATTGATTTAGGTTGTCGATAAAGCATCAAGTAAATTGAGTGAAGTGGAAGAGCTTGATGCTACTAAAAGTCTTCTTGACAAGAATGCTATTACATAGCTAATCTGCACAATATAATGTTTATAACTTTGATGTTTAGTCGTGGGCATTTCAGAAAAGGTATCATCCAAGTGGGTGGAAAGTACTTTATACCTTCTCAATTCTTGAAAAATACCCCCTTAAATAATAAAGGTATAATAATCAGGAATTTAATAAAACAGGCAATTCATACTAATTCTCATTGTTAGTGGGTCAAATAAGTGACATTGCAGAGTTGTTTAATTGTGGAGTGAGAAAGGTATGAATTTACACAAAGTGCTTTCAAACGAAGCAATTCTATCATAGACTTTATTATGCAAAGTGTTCTGTTTTATATACAACCAAAGTCTCTCAATCGGCTTGAGCTTGGGTGAATATGGTGATAGGTATATAATTTCAATATTCTTAGGTACCTTTAAACCTTCTGATTTATGCCAACCAGCATAATCCATATAAGAAAGGCCTCTTGCGTCCTTAAATATTGCGCATTTGTTCAAGAAATATACTCATACGATCAGTGTTGACTTTCGGTACAAATAAGCTAGAACTCTCTCCATTTTTAGGATTAACTGTACTGTAGAGGTAAAAATTTTATTTACCTAATTTTGCTTTAACTGTATTCTAACACCTTTTTTAAACACTCGTATCCAACTTTCAAATGTGTGCTAAATCGTGATTCATTAAAGAAAAATAACTCTTGTTCAGGCTACTTACCAACAGCCTCATTAAGTTTTTTTTAAAACTCTTCCTGTCCATCTTTATCTTATTCGTTATGAATTGGTCTTGGCACAATATACGAAAACTTCATTTTTTGCATACCACGGTGTATTGTAGACTTGCTGACATTCAAGCTAAATTTTTCCTAGATTTCTCATTTCTTTAATTAATGGCAATGGGTTTCCTTGTATCTATACTTCAACTTGTTCAAATTGACTCTAATTCAATCTAGTTTTTCCAGACGTTGATGGGAAGTAGACAATTTTTCTTCTTTTCCAAATTTTAGGTACTTTACCCATATAGTAAATGCTGTTCTTGAAATGAAACATATTCTTGCTACGGCCGTTATACTGTACTTTTCTGTTGCAATTCAATATTTAGTTTTTTTGCACATATGCGTTATTTCGCACTTTCTTCAGCATTTCCTTTACTAATTCCACAGCTTTTTCATCCAATAGTTTCGATTTCAACGCCATTTAAATCTCGCTATTTTACTTACTTCAACATAGCTTCTTTTCCATTATTGTCTATCCGCGTTCCTTGTGCAGTGGCAATTAGTATCAGAATGCAGATTAAAGTAAAACTAGGTAGACAAAATTTTCGTCTCTATAGTGCAGTTAATCCAAGAAATGGAGAGAATCCTAGCTTATTTGCACCAAACGTTAGCACTAATTGTATGTATATTTCTTGAATGAATGTTACAATATTTAAGAACACGAGAAGCCCCATCTTATATGGATTGTGCTAATTAGCATAAATCAGAAAATTTAAAGGTACCTAAAAATATCGGATTATATACCTATCACCATATTCACCCAAGCTCAAGCCGATTGAGAGACTTTGGTTGTATATAAAACAGAACACTTTGCATAATAAAGTCTATGATAGAATTGCTTCGTTTGAAAGCACTTTGTGTAAATTCATACCTTTCTCACTCCACAATTAAACAACTCTGCAATGTCACTTATTTGACCCACCAACAATGAGAATTGGCACTACTAACTCTTTACTTTAAAAACTTGATACCCGGTGAAGCTTAAACGCTTTACAAGTGCGTTTTAGCTCATATAGGTAAAAACCTAGATTTTATAAAGACATACGGTGCACATAGTACAAAAAATTAAATAACAGTATACCAAATACAAGATCTTCTTGTCATTTTAGTTTACATTGGGAAGTTATATAAAATAGCCCCACCATCATGTGGTAGAGAAATAGCAAAGTTTGTCAAGTGGTTTTTTGCATTTTTATGAGCTACCTGAATTTCTGAAATCACAATGCTCATGCAGCTGTTGTATTACCGAAATAATGTAAAAAAACAGAAAATGTTTAGAAATGTTTAGAAGAAAAAGGGACAGAGGCCTATCCCTTTTTACTGAAAGTTGCCATTAACCTACGCAGGAGTTTTTTCTTCCTCTGTTGAGATCTTAAATATTTCCTTAAGCTCATCTACCTTGCTTGCTGGCTTTTCATCTTTAAGCAACTCACGTGCTTTCTCAATTTGGCTTGCTTTACTGCTGCTCATCCATGCACATATAGGCGCAGCTATTAAAGCCACCACCGAAGCAGCAACGATCAGACTAGCAACTAGTGGATGAGTAACTGTAAACGCAGATAATCCAGCAATAGCAGGGCTAATAAACGTTGCAATTTTCGTTCCAGCTGTACCAATAAAAGCCGCATAAGCCGGGCTTAAAAAGCAAGCAGCTGTAAGCGCTACCACTGAAAGTGTACCAAGAATAACCGCGGTTGTTTTATATGGATGATGGCATACATATTGCCAATTCGCGTCAGCAATTCCTTTAGTCGTACTCCAAAACCCTTCATCAGAATCTTTATACCCCTTTTTATTAGCTTTAACGAAGGACTCATTTTCCAAGATATTTATTGCCATAATTCTACTCCTTAAATAGAATGTAAATTTTTATTTATAATGTTAATATATAATAAGAAAAAACCTCCTGTCAAGTATATTAGCTTGTTAACATACTCTTATTCTACAATTTAGTGCTTCAGCGATATGTGCTCTTTTTACCTCTTTACTTTTTGCAAGATCTGCAATGGCTCTCGCAACTCCTAAAATAAGCATGTGTGACCTCAATTGAAAATGCAGTTTTCCTTCAGCACATATTTTAGCAATTCTAGTCCTGCTTGATCTGCTTAATGAGTTTATTTAATGTTTCCTAACTTATATCAATGCCCGCTGACAAGAAACGGACAGACAACAATGGAAAAGGAGTGCACTGTATGGTAAAATAACGAGGTTTAATGGCATTAAAATCAAACTTATTGGATGTAAAAAGTCGTAGAATCAGCAAAAGAAACACTGAAGAAAGTGTAAAATAACTAAATGCTGTAATTGCAGCAAAAAAACACAGTATAACAGCTGTAGCAAAAATGTTACATTTCAAGAACAGCATTGACCACATGAATAAAGTACTAAAATTTGGAAGAGAAGAAAAATTGTCTACTTCCCATCAACGTCTGGAAAAACTAGATTGAATTAGAGTCAATTTGAACAAGTTGAAGTATAGATACAAGGAAACCCATTGCCATTAATTAAAGAAATGAGAAATCTAGGAAAAATTTAGCTTGAATGTCAGCAAGTCTACAATACACCGTGGTATGCAAAAAATGAAGTTTCCGTATATTGTGCCAAGACCAATCCATAATGAGTAAGGTAAAGATAGATAGGAAAGGTTTTAAAAAATTTAATAAGACTATTGGTAAGTATCTTGAACAAGAGTTATTTTTCTTTGATGAATCGCAGTTTGACACACATCCGAAAGTTGGACAAGATGTTTAAAAGAGGCGTTAGAACACAGGTTAAAATAAAATCAGGTAAACAAAATTTTTATCTCTACAGTGCAGTTAATCCTAAAAATAGAGAGGGTTTTCTAGCTTATTTGTACTGAATGTCAACACTGATTGTATGAACATATTTCTTGAACAAATGTCACAATATTTAAGAACACAATAAGCCCTTCTTGTCATTGATTGTACCAGTTAGCATAAGTCAAAAAATTTAAAGGCACTTAAAAATACCGAGATTATTACCTACCACTGTACTTGCTAGAACTCAATCCTCCATTGAGAGACTTTGGTTGTATATAAAACAGAACATTTTGCGTAATTAAAGTCTGTAATACAATTGCTTTGCTTGAAAGCGCTTTGTGCAAATTTATTACCTCTCTTTCTCACTCAATAATTAAACAACTTCAAAATGTCACTTTTTGACCCACTAACAATGAGAATTGGTACTAGTAACAGAGCTAGGTTTTTTGCTTTGTATAAAAAGCACAACCCTAAAAGGAAAATAATCGCAATGGACCTAGTATAACCAAATTATTTAGGGAATGATGACATTTTGGTAGCTGATGATCCGCAAGAAACTTTGCCTAATCTATTTGAGAATTTGTCTCAGCTTTCATTACATGAGAACAAAAACTTTACAGAGTGCAAACAATAGAGTTAACTTATGTAACTATATCTGGTAGAGCTGCAATGAACGATTATCTCTCGCTCCTAAATTCGGAACAACAATCAGCTGTAACCAACGTAGATGGGCCAGTTTTGATACTGGCTGGGGCTGGGACGGGAAAGACAAGAACGATTACCTCAAGGATAGCACATATAATTCGAAATGGCTATGCTCATTCTGATGAGATACTGGCAGTCACATTCACAAATAAAGCAGCAAGTGAAATGATGTCGAGAGTGCTCGAACTCACGGGTACAAATATACCATGGCTTGGTACTTTTCATGCAATTGCAGCAAAAATTTTACGTCGTCACGCCGACGTTGTAGGCTTAAACTCCAGTTTTACAATTATTGGCATAGACGACCAACTACAGGTAATAAAAAATATTGTTAATGAAGCAAGTCCCGGCAATTTATTAGAAAAACATAGTACCATTATGAACATCATTCAAAAATGGAAAGAGAAGTGCTTACTGCCATTTGAAGTGGAAGAAACTCAACTATTTAGGCCAATATACGTAACCGCATTAAAAGTTTATTATCAATATCAGGAAAGGCTAAGGTTCCTTAACTCCGTTGACTTTGGCGATTTACTACTGTATAATATACAGCTCTTCAATCAAAAAACTGAAACTCTGTCCTATTATCAGGGCAAGTTTAAACATATTATGGTAGATGAGTACCAAGATACAAATGCAATACAATATCTTTGGCTAAAATACCTTGCAAAAGAGCACTCAAATATTTGTTGTGTGGGGGATGACGATCAATCGATATATAGCTGGCGTGGTGCAGAGGTTGAAAACATTTTAAAATTTTCTGACGATTTTAAAAATGCAAAAACCGTCAAACTAGAGTGTAATTACAGATCAACATCTCATATACTTGCAACTGCATCATACGTTATCAATCACAATAAAACTCGCTTAGAAAAAAAATTGTGGACAAGAAACATCAAAGGGGAAAAGGTAAATCTAATAAAATTATGGGATGGAAAAGCTGAAGCAAGATTCATAAGCGAACAGATATTAAAGCTCAATAAATATAGATTCAGTGATATGGCAGTGCTGGTCAGGGCTACTTTTCAAACTAGAGTTCTGGAAGAGTATTTTATAAAGTATTTGATCCCTTACAAGATTATAAGTGGCGTAAAATTCTATGAACGTCAAGAAGTCAGAGATGTAATTGCATATTTAAGACTCGTTACAAATAATAATGATGACTTAGCTTTTGAAAGAATAGTAAATCGGCCAAAAAGAAGCATAGGACCTACCACCTTAAAAAAGATATACACGTTCGCCCAAGATAACAAAACTTCTTTCTTTGAAACGGCAAAAATATTAGTTGATAGTAATCAAGTGACTGAGAAAGTCAAACTCTCACTAAATGATTTTTTAAATAAAATTGAAGCCTGGGAAGAAATGATAAGTGTAAAACCACTACACAAATTTGTTAAAACTATAGCAAATCAATCAGGATATATTGAAATGCTTGAAAATGAAGGAGTAACAGGCTCAGCACGAATAGAAAATGTCAAAGAACTTATTTCATCCTTAAAAAATTTTGACAATGCTACAACTTTCTTGGAGCATGTAAGCTTAGTTATGGAAGTGGATAATATGAATAATGACGATACCGTACACGTCATGACCCTTCATGCAGCTAAAGGGCTTGAATTTCCATGTGTGTTTTTACCCGGTTGGGAAGAAGGGCTATTTCCTCATCAAAGATCTTTTGAGGATAAAAGTGGCAAAGCCTTAGAAGAAGAAAGGAGACTTGCATATGTTGGAATAACTAGAGCAAAGGAAAAGTTAACCATTTCATGTGCAAACAGAAGAGAAATGAATAACCAGTGGCAACCAATGTATGTTTCGCGGTTTATTAAAGAGCTACCAAGGGAAAATGTTGAGGTAATTAAGAGTAATATCGCCTACTATTGAAATAGACAATTTCACTATGTTTATACAGTTGTAAGCCAAGTTATAGAATAGTAGAAATAAAGCTATAAGAAATTACTCAACACATTTTCTAGTCTCATTATTATCAATAATCAAGCTTCTTAATACTTATAGCTAAAGATAGCATGGCAGGAAAATTCAGCACACGTTAGTTATAAAGTTTAATTTACTTTAGGAAACTTTTATAATATTTAACCCACTTACTTTCCTATTTTCCATATCGCGATGAGCCTCTATTATTTCATCAAATTTATATTTTTTGTTAATCTTTACAGTTAAAAGTCTTTTCCTTACCATCTCAAAGATTTCCATTGCAGTGAGCACTAATACAAACCTGTTGCGCTTATAATGATATATTGAGGTTCCTGTGGCAAATAAAGAACGCGAACTAAGTAAAGAAAAACTAATCGGAGCGCTACCTGATATCTGCCCATAGGAAACATATATACCAAATTTACCAAGAGACTCAAAGGAAAGCTTGCTTGTAGCATAGCCTATCGGATCATACACTACACCTACTCCTCTGTTTTGTGTAATCGCCATAATTTTAGAAACAAAGTCTTTATCATTATAATTTATTGCGTACGTACAGCCATTCTGTAAAGCTACTTTCATTTTTTCATCAGAACTTACAGAGCCTATAACTACACCTTTTTTATCCCTTCCCCATTGGCATATTATCTGTCCCAAACCGCCATTAGCTCCGTGAACTAGCACGAAAGCGCCAGGTTTTATTTTATAAGATTGATTAATCAAATAGTGAGCCGCCATGCCTTTAAACAGCACTGCAACTACAACTTCATCCGGTATCTCATCTGGAATTTTTATCAGGTATTTCTGATGTATGACACGTTTTTCACAATATGCTCCAGGTGGTGCCGTACAATATCCAACTCTATCTCCAATCTGTAAATCATCACTTATTTTTTTACCAAGCTTTTCAATAACTCCTACTGCTTCCACTCCAAGCACTGATGGCAAACCTTTAATTTTGCGAATGCCTTTTCTATGCTCCAAGTCATAACGATTTAAACCTATAGCTGTGTGACGTATTAAAACTTCCTCGCCTTTTGGCTCACCTATACCCTTGTTTATAAACTCTAATACCTCTGGTCCTCCAGTTTTCTTAATTTGTATAGCTATAACCATGATGAATATAAGATAAAAACTTTAGTTATGTTATCTAACAACTAATCTCTTGCAAAACTATTTAGAGACTATCCTATAAAGGATGTATTAATAGTGAGGCAAGCTATGACAAATAAAACTTTTTATTATACTTTTATGTAGAGTATTGAGCAGCACAAATAATAATCGCAATTTAAATGCAACTAATAACAACAGAAAAAATGAGAGCAAAGTTAAAAGGTGAGACCAATTAATCTGAACCAGAAGCAAAAAAAACTCTATAGTACCTAGAAAGAAATCTTAATGTTAATCATAAATTCAATATAGAAACAGAACTTGGTTATAAATCAAGCAGTTTGCTTGACATAGCTATGGGTTACATTAGCACCTGCTTTAAGTCCTCCTTTGTGTTAAATGTGGCTAGAGCTTTAATAGAAGCAGGAGTAAACCTACAGAACGGAAGAAATATCTATATGCCTGCACTTGGTTTGGTTCGCAGACGCATTGGCAATTTTTCTAAAAGCAGAAGCAAGTGATAACCTAAGCGGAGACTATTATGAAGGAACTACTCTAGACCGTGCTGCTCGCTTGTGCAATGTAAAGTAAGTCAATCCAATATGAAAATTGCTGTAGGCTTTTAATTGAGCATGTATTAGAAAAGAACCCTAACGCAAAAATAACCAGATCACATAAAAGAATAAAGAACTAGTGGAATATTTGAACGTTTGTAAAGTAAATAACGAGAACAGAAATTGATCAGTTTAATACCAAACACTAAAATACATGTAACTAGTCCACAAAGAGTAAATAAGGGCTTTTAGATAATGGAACTTATACGGATTTTCATTGTTAATAGGTCAAATAAGTGACACTGCAGAGTTGTTTAATTGCGGAGTGAAAAAGAAAGGTATGAATTTACACAAAGTGCTTTCGAACGAAGTAATTGTATTATCGGCTTTATTATGCAAAGTGTTTTGTTTTATATACAACCAAAGTCTCTCAATAGGACTGAGCTTTAGTGAGTATGTGGTAGGTATATAATCTCGATATTTTTAGGTACTTTTAAATCTTTTGACTTATGCCGACTAGCATAATCCACGACAAGAAGGGCTTCCCTTGTTTTTAGATATTGTAACATTATGTTTAAGAAAAATTCACACAATCAGTGTTAACATTCGGTGCAAATAAGCTAGAACTCTCCCTATTCCTAGGATTAACTGTACTGTAGAGATAAAATTTTATTTGCCCAATTTCACCCTAACCCGTGTTCTTACGCCTTTTTTAAACACCAGCGTTTAACTTCCGGATATGTGTCAAACCGCGATTCATCAAAGATGAACAACTCTTGTTCAGGATAATTACCAATAGTCTTAATTAATTTTTTTTAGAACTCTTCCATCTACCTTTGCCTTGTTCACTATGAATTGGCTTGACGCAATATACGAAAACTTCATTTTTTGCACATCACAGTGTACTGTATACTTTCCTACATCTAAGCCAAGTTTTTCCTGAATGTCTTATTCTCATCATAGTAATATTGGGGTTTTCTTGCATCTACACTTCAACTTGTTTAAATTGACTCTGATTCAATCTAGTTTTCCTATAACGTTGAAGGGAGTAGACAATTTCTCTTCTCCTCCAAATTTAAAGTGCTTTATCCATGAAGTTGGTGCATATCCTTGAAATGCAACATATTTTTACTACAGCGGTTACACTGCGTTTTACCGCAATTACAGCATTTAGTTCTTTTACATACATGCGTTACCTCGCACTTCCTTCAGCGTCTCTTTTGCTGATTCTATAATTCCTTCATCCAATAATTCTGATTTTAATGCCATTTAAACCTCGCTATTTTACCATACTTCAGTATGGCTCCTTTTTCATTTTGTCTATCTGTTTCTTGTACAGCGGGAATTGGCATTAGAACACAGGTAAAGTGAAATTAGGTAGAAAAATTTTTATCTCTACAGTGCAGTTAATCCTAGAAATGGGGAGAGTTTTAGCTTATTTGCACCGAATGTCAATACCGATTGCATGAATATATTTCTCGAACAAATATCACAATATTTAAGAATACGAGAAGCCTTTCTTCCATGGATTATACTAGTTGATATAAGTCAAAAAATTTCAAGGCATCTAAAAATATCGAGATTATATACCTACTACCATACTCACCTAAGCTCAATCCTATTGAGAGACTTTGGTTGTATATAAAACAGAACATTTTGCGTAATTAAAGTCTACAATACAATTGCTTTGTTTGAAAGTGTTTTGTACAAGTTTGTTACCCTCTTTCTCATTCAGCAATTAAACAATTTGGTAATGTAACTTATTCGACCCACTAACAATGAGGACTATTAATTTGCTATAATTTTTTTTTGCATAGAAAAAGGCAAAAGAAACCCCTTGGTGGCTGTGTTTATTTCAAAATATTAGAGTTTTTTATTCTTGCTTTTAGATTGTAATTGAGAATGCTAACAAACTTAGCAATCAAAAAAAGGACAAAAAACCCTAGGTAGAGAGTTTTGACTCTATAATAATTTAAATTGACGCTGTAATAATGCGTTGACGCTTAGTTTAAGCGCGATTTTGCTGAATGTAGAAAAATTTGAAAGACATGCACCGCAATAGTTTGGTATAACTTACCAAATAAATACCCAAAGCTCTTTACTAAATTTTATCATTGAACCTGTAGATCAAAAACAAGCTGGCTTAAAAATACCTTTGATGCCCCTTGATGCTATAATAATGATGTTATGAAATTTGCCAAATGGTTTCTATATGCCCAATAAGCTGCTGTGCAAGAAGCTTATTGACTTCATAACAATAGTTACTTTAAATTAGTAATTGTTATTGTAGTTAAAGTATTAATGTCCTTTTTCTTTTATTTTTTTTCAGTCTTGAGTGTTTTATCCGCTATTTGTGTGATTAGTGTGAGGAATCCTGTACATGCCGTGCTATTTTTGATTTTTACCTTCGTTAGCTCTACAGTGCTTTTTATCCTCCTTGGGGCTGAGTTTATTGCTATGATGATACTGATAGTGTACACTGGTGCGGTTGCAGTATTATTCCTCTTTGTGGTTATGATGCTTGATATTGACTACATAAGACTACGCCAGGGTTTTGCAAAGCATTTCACTTTTAGTGCTATATTATGTGTTGCATTTTTTCTGATTATTAGCTTTGTAATCCGCAGCTCAGCATTGAATATAGGAAATGTTATAAACTATAATGCCAATAATGTGAAAGCTATCGGTAATTTATTGTATACTGACTATATGTATGCTTTCCATCTTTCTGGTATTTTGCTGCTTATTGCAATTGTCGGTACAATCGCTCTTACCTTGCAGGACAAAAAGAAGGGAATTAAAAGACAGAATGTATTCAAGCAATTGACACAGTCTTCGTCTGTAAAGTTAGTTAAGGCTAAATTTGGAAAAGGAGTGGAATGGAAGTAGGATTAAATCATTTCTTAGTAGTTGCTGCTATTTTGTTCACTATTGGAGTGTGCGGTATTTTTATCAACCGTAAGAGCATAATTAATATACTGTTATCAGTGGAAATATTACTTTTGGCAGTTAATATCAACTTAGTTGCTTTTTCTTCCTTTACACATGACATAATTGGGCAAATTTTTGTCATGTTTGTGTTGACTGCTGCCGCAGCAGAGTCAGGTATAGGACTTGCGATACTGGTTGTGTATTATAGGAGCTGTGGCAACATAGATGTTGAACAAGCGAGTTTAATGAAAGAATAAAGGTATGACAGGTATACTAAAATTGATAGTATTTTTGCCGCTCTCCTGTTCATTATTTGCAGCCTTCTTTAGAAGGGATATTTTTAGCCAGTTAATTACAATTGCAGGGATTGGAATATCTGCAGCTTTATCTTGGTACATTTTCCTCAACTTCTCTGAAAATCATCACATTGTTTTATTTCCTCTGCTTTCGTTGAGCACCCTAAAAGTAGATTGGACAATTAGTGTTGATGCTCTTTCATCTTTGATGCTAATTGTAATTACCACTGTTTCTCTGGTAGTTCATTTCTATTCTATTGGTTATATGAAGCATGATAAAGGAAAGTCTAGGTTCTTTTCTTACTTATCACTATTTACGTTTTGCATGATTGTGCTGGTTGTAAGCGACAATTTCGTGCAACTTTTCTTTGGCTGGGAGGGAGTTGGCTTGTGCTCTTACTTGCTCATAGGGTTTTGGTTTCAAAAATATTCTGCAAATAACGCGGCAGTCAAAGCATTTGTCGTAAACAGGGTAGGCGACTTTGCGTTGTTAATTGGAATTTTTCTCATTTATTACACGTTTCATTCTTTGAATTTTACTGAAGTTTTTGATGCAGCTGATCTTTTTGGTGCGCAGAGCATCAGGGCACTCTGCTGTGAGTTCAAAGTAATTCATATAATGTGTGTATTACTTTTTATTGGCTGTATAGGTAAATCTGCTCAGCTTGGCTTACATGTTTGGCTGCCAGATGCGATGGAGGGGCCAACTCCCGTATCTGCGCTCATTCATGCAGCAACGATGGTGACAGCTGGTATATTTTTAGTAGCAAAATGTTCTCCATTGTTTGAGTTATCAAATGTAGCACAAGAGTTGATAATTATTGTTGGTGCGCTCACTGCTTTTTTTGCAGCTACCGTTGCAATTACGCAAAATGATATAAAGAAAATAATTGCTTATTCAACTTGCAGCCAACTTGGTTATATGTTTATGGCGTGCGGCCTCTCTGCCTATAATGTTGCTATTTTTCATTTAACAACGCACGCCTTTTTTAAGGCTCTATTATTTCTCAGTGCAGGCAATGTGATTCACGCAATGCAGCATGAGCAAAATATTCAGCAAATGGGAAATTGCTGGAAGAAAATCCCTTGCACTTATGTTTTTATGTGGATTGCATCTCTTGCACTTTCTGGAATATTTCCATTTGCAGGTTTTTACTCAAAGGATTTAATAATTGAA
Source organism: Wolbachia endosymbiont of Litomosoides brasiliensis (assembly GCF_013366805.1). GTDB lineage: Bacteria > Pseudomonadota > Alphaproteobacteria > Rickettsiales > Anaplasmataceae > Wolbachia. The sequence continues at coordinate 82,043 of NZ_WQMO01000001.1, read as the reverse complement.
CATGCTTATAGTGCGGATAGTTTTGCTTTTGTAGTAAGCTTAGTTGTTGCGTTCTTTACGGCATTTTACTCTTGGAGGTTGTTACTTCTTGTGTTTCATAGTCAAAGACAAGGTGAAATCAATATATATGAAGCACCAAAGATTATGCTTGTACCACTACTGATACTTGCTTTTGGATCCGTATTTTCTGGAATGTGGGGAACAAATATTTTGAACATAACTAGCAGTACATTCTGGAAGTCAAGTTTAGTAGTTGTTGACGAGCATGCAGTTCATAGTTTTTTTATAAAATTACTACCGACCCTAACAAGCCTAAGTGGAGTGGCATTTGCGTACTTGGTTTACCACTATCAAATAATTAAACAAATTAAGGGTAAATTTTTACTTAAATTTTTGCAGAATAAATGGTATTTTGACGAAGTATATGGACTTATCATAGTTGCACCTGTGAAGTTTATATCTAGGCTTCTATGGAAGTTTGATGTTAAGATTATTGATTCATTTGGACCAAATGGTATCGTAAGGTTAGTTGATGAATGCTCAAAGAGTTTTACAAAGTTACAAACCGGCTATATATTTGACTATGCGTTTATTATGTTTGTTACTTTAGTAATCAGTGCCTTGTATATTATTGGAATTAAATAAAAGGTGTTGTTACTTAGTATATTTTTGCTTCCGCTAATAGGAGCGTTAATTTTAACTTTAATCAAGATTGATCATCAGTCAATATATCTAAGGTTCATCTCTCTACTTTTTTCTGTACTTCCATTTTTGCTTAGCGTTGTAGTTTGTATAGAGTTTGATTATAACAATACAGACTTTCAGTTTGTCAGCTATCCAATTAAAAATGCTGGAGTAGGAGTGGATGGTATATCGTTGCTTTTCCTTCTACTTACAACTTTCCTGTTTGTTACTTGTACGCTTTATAATTGCAAAATGAGTTATACGACCCTCAAGCCGTATATGGCATTATTTTTACTACTTGAGGGTTTTGTAGTTGGTTTCTTTATTTCACTGAATGCTATAAGCTTTTATATATTTTTTGAAGCTGTTTTAGTGCCTATGTTCTTCATTATTGGTGTCTGGGGAGGAAAGCAGAGGGTATATGCAGCATTTAAGTTATTTCTTTATACACTAATTGGTTCATTGTTATTTTTGCTTGGGTTAGTATACATTCATAATGTCTTTGGAACGTTTGATATACAGAAATTAGCTACACTAGTACCAAGTCTTGATCCTGAAGTGCAGTCATTGCTATGGATTGCATTTTTTGCCTCTTTCGCAATAAAAGTACCAATGGTTCCATTTCACACTTGGCTTCCTGATGCACACGTGCAATCTCCAACTTCTGGATCTGTGGTTTTAGCTGGTTTGCTTATTAAAATGGGGGGATACGGATTTTTAAGATTCTCAATTCCAATGCTTCCCCAGGCAAGTTTCTACTTTGCAAATTTTGTTATTGTGTTAAGCACAATTGCAGTAATATATGCTTCATTAATTGCATTTGCTCAGGACGATATAAAGAAGTTAATAGCTTATTCTTCAATAGCACATATGGGGATCGTTACTGCTGGCCTCTTTTCATTTTGTGAGGAGGGAGTGGTTGGTGCTATATTTCAAATGGTTAGTCATGGTCTTATTTCTTCTGCTTTATTTTTATGTGTTGGAATGCTATATGCTCGAACTGGAACTTTGGAGATTGCAAAGTATTTTGGCATAGTAAATACAATGCCAAAATTTGGCTTTATGTTCATTCTATTTTCAATGTCTTCGATAGGGCTACCTGGAACATCTGGCTTTATAGGTGAGTTTTTGGCTATGGTTGGAGTATTTAAGAGCATAGGATTTTTTACGGGATTCATCGCACTTGGCGCTATTTTGAGTGCAGTTTATATGCTGAATTTATGTAAGCAAACAATATGGGGAGTTAGCTATTCTAAATTGTTAAATAACCGCTTGGATAAGATAGAATTTTCTATCTTAGTTCTGCTTGCAGTGCTTGTTGTTTTGCTTGGATTCTACCCAACTCTTGCGCTAAATTACTTAAAGCCATATATGGTAAATCTGTTAATCAAGTACAATGCCCTATGAACTACATACAGATATTGCCAGAAACTTTTTCTATTATTTCTTCGTTAGTATTGCTACTGCTTGGAATTGCATTTAACCGTCGCACTATTAACTTATTAGCGCTTGGCTGCACAATAGTCACTCTAATTATTTTAATTCTGTCAGCGAAAAATAATGGAGTTTTTCCCTTTAATTCATTGTTAAAACTCAATCTATACATTAGATCAGCCCAGGGATTGATCCTTGTAGCGGGAATTTTAGTGCTTTTGCTGCTAAATTTATCAAAGTATGATTATGAGTATGAGTTTTCAATACTTATTCCCTTTGCGCTATTTGGCATGATAACTTTGGTTTCAGCAAATAATTTAATCTCTTTTTATTTAGCTTTTGAGTTGATGAGTATACCTCTATACGTTCTCGCGAGCTTTAATAAGGATTCAATTTATTCATGTGAAGCAGGAGTGAAATATTTTGCACTTAGTGCATTATCTTCTTGCATCATGCTGTATGGAGTATCGCTACTTTATGGGTACACGGGACTAATCAATTTTTCTGAGTTAAGTTCATTCTTGGAAAATCATCAGATAACTTATGGAATAGTTTTTGGGTTAGTCTTTATCCTTATTGGTTTGTGTTTCAAGCTTGCTATTGCTCCTTTTCATATGTGGGCTCCAGATGTCTATCAAGGTGCACCAACTATAGTAACTGCATTTTTTTCTACAGTTCCAAAAGCTGCACTTGTGACGTTTTTAGTTCGATTTCTTGCGGGTGAAGAGTTAGTAGGCGTAGCAAAGTATTTTCAACCTGCTCTTTTATACGTTTCAGCACTATCTGTACTTATCTCAGCTTTTGGAGCTTTGCGCCAAAGGAATCTAAAAAGGCTTCTAGCTTACAGTTCAATCGGTCATATTGGCTTCATACTTGCTTCACTTTCTATCTTTACACGGATGGGGACAGATAGTTCCTTGATATACTTGATTATATATATCATTGCAAGTATAGGACTGTTCTCATATTTCATACAAATTGATGATGACAATTGCGGTGTTGCAAATTTATCCGGCATAGGAAAAAAAAGCCCGGTTTTAGCATTTCATCTTTCTATACTATTACTTTCGATGGCAGGAATACCACCACTTGCAGGTTTCTTCGCTAAACTTTTTATACTCAAAAGCTTGGTACATTCTGGCTTTATTGGTATGTCTTTGATTCTCACAGTAGCAAGTGTTATATCATGTTACTACTATTTAAGTATTATGAAAGCTATGTATTTCAATAAGTCTAGTGACAGTAAAGTTATTTATTCCAAGAGTCTATTTATTGTCACTTCAGTGGCTTCATTAATTAATATTGTTCTTTTTATGTACGTAGAGAATTTATACTCACTGATCCACTTGGTAACTAAAAGTTTATAAAATGACCCCTAAAATATTCGAGAGCTTTCATATTTATCACTACGAAGAAGTTTCAAGCACTAATGGAAAAGCGTTGGATTTGATTGATAGAGGAATATCAAATGAAACTGTTATTATTGCTGATAAACAAACAGAGGGTAAGGGGCGCACTGGAAAGAACTGGATTTCTCCCCAAGGTAATTTCTATGCAAGTTTCATCATAGATCTCTTGAAAATTCCAGCACCAGGTCCCAGTATCACGTACCGGGATAGTGAGCTAGGTGTAGCAGCCCGCTTGGGTATTATTCCAATACGTGACGCTGAAATCCAGTGTTGGAATGACAGAGAAAACTTAAGCAAACTAACAGGATTGACTTTTGTTACTGCTCTTGCTGTCGGCAACACGTTACTGCCGTTTATAAATGATAGTAACGTTCAATATAAATGGCCAAATGATGTCTTTGTTAATGGAAAAAAAATAAGTGGAATATTGCTTGAAAAAAAATCTAACTCAAATTGGCTGGTAATAGGAATTGGAGTTAACATTGATCACGCACCACTTTCAGGAGCAACTTGCATTAACAAGCTTCTCCCATTATCTGTCGCTTCAGTAACTGATACTGAAATACAGACGCAAGTCCCGGCGTCATGTGCTAGAATGACACTACAAAATACATATCTATTAAGGGAATTAATAACAAGCTTTAATAATTTAAGAAGACAATGGATACTCAATGGGTTTTGTACTATAAGAGAAATGTGGTTGAAAAGAGCATTTAAAATGAATGAGCAAATCAGTGTAAAGTTTGCTAGTAAATTGCATGAGGGAATTTTTATTGATATAGATAAAGGTGGTAGATTGGTATTGCAGCAAAAAGATGGAAGCCTAATCTATTTTAATGCAGGCGAGTTATTTGTTGATAATACATTATGAATATATATGTAATTTTTGCTTACCTTATTAGTTTTGTATTGATTGCTGGAGAATTGATTTTTACTACTTCTTGCTATATTAAAAGCAAAAAAGTTTTAGAAAGTCTTAAAAATAATAATGAAAAAGAAACATAAGAGATTACTTATAGTTTTAGGAGTTTTCTTCTTTTTAAATTGTACAGTTTTCTTTATTTTAACAACGCTCAGAGAAAATATCTCATTTTTTTACACAGTAAGCGAAGCAATAACTTTATCAAACAATCAAAAACCAATCCGCATAGGTGGAATGGTTGTTGAGGGTAGTGTAATACATAGTAAGAGTGAAATAATTTTCCAAATGACAGACCTTAACAAAAGCGTTATGGTAAAATATCAGGGAATACTCCCTCCAATGTTCTCAGAAAAAAGTGGTGTTGTTGTACAAGGTAAAATGTTTGATGGCAATACCTTTTTGGCAGAAACGGTATTTGCAAAACATGACGAGAATTACATGCCTCAAAAATAAAAAAGAAGGCAGGGAATTTTATTATTTTGTACCTATATAGCAAATAAATTTTTTTATATATTGATTCTTAGTATTTCTTATTTCTTAAACTGTTCCATAGGAAATAATGCCTCCTTCATATAATACTGCCATTTCATCAGCCATTTTGAATCGCCATGAATATCGTGTGTGATTGTGATAACTGTAGGGCTAGGGTCTTTAGGCAGTTTTACTATATTTGACATGATAGGATCTAATCCTGAAGTTGGGTCATATCCAATATAATAATTTCTGGATTGTATGTAACTGCTCTTGCAAGTGCTACCATTTTCTTCATTTCACCTGATAACTCTATCGGAAGCATATCTGATATGTTTTCCTCTAGCCCGGACACAATTTAACTTTTCAACTGCTAATTGCTTTGCCTCCTTTTTGCGGATATTGAAACGTTTCCTATAATTAAGAGGCATATTTTCCCATACTATAACAAGTCAAATAAAGCGGAATTTTGAAAAAAACCTAAATTTGCTTTTACTTTTGCTATTTATTTTAATAGATCCTAGATCCAATGCCAGTAGGCCGATAACCGTTTTTGTTTACAGATTTGCTGCTTCCTGAGCCCCAAGTATAACTAGTAATTCTCTTTCTGTATGACAAAACTTATGTCGTTCAGTATTGTCCTATCACTAAAAGATAGGTGCAAATTTGATATTGATACCACGGGGCTATACATGGATCAAAGTAATCATACAGTCTGCTAGAATAATCAGCATAGACAATAAAACAACAGTTGATGTTGTAGCAATAACAACTCCTCGGGCTCCTTCTTGACAACGGTAACATAACAGCAGCTTGAGACGGAAATTATAGCACCAAAAAGCAGTTGCTTTTATTACCCCGGTGATAAAAACATACATATTAAAGAATTGAGTTGTGTACTTGATATATATTTAAGTTATGGTTAAATTTTAAAAAACTGCAGCGATATATCCCTCGAATACTCCTATTAGATCCATGCATGTTGTAAATATAGGAAACACTATAGCTGATGCTAAAATCCTTGGTGTAATTAAGTATTTGAAAGGATTAATATCCAAAATTACAAGTGCATCTATTTGTCCGATGATACGCATCATATTAATTCCTGCAGCAATTGATGACCCAACCCTTTCTTACCATTATTAAACTAACTAAAACTGGTCCTAAATCTTCAATAATAGTGACCGTGACAAGTTTGGGTATTATCTTGTTCTGGACTAATCAACGAACCACTTAAACTGCCTTGCAAAACTACTACTCCCTATAAAATTCCTGTGAGTCCAATAATTGGCAGAGAGAAAAAGCCTATTTCTATGATTTGCCTTGCTACATTACTCAAATAATATGGTGGTATGAAGCAACAATATAGGGTCGAACAAAAACATGAATGTACTACCAAGCCTTAATAAGAGATTGATGAAGCATCCACCGATTATTCTAATACCATTTTATATAAACGAACTCACTTTGCATTTGTCCTAGCTAAAAATTAGTTTTACCGATTTTGTTATAATCTTTATTAACTTAATCGCAGAGTATAGCTAAGATTTGTCCTAAGTTCAACATGCTCAGGTCAAAATACTTCAATTTAAAACTTATGGAGTTTAATTGTATAAGCAAACCTTACTTATTTTACTATCACTGTTTACTTCTTGCAAAAAACATGCTACTAATAAATTTTAATTTTTCAAGTAGAATGGAGGGAGTTTTGGCAGTTCCAAAAAGAAAAAAGTCAAAGTCAAAGCGTAATATGCATCGTTCTCATCATGTTATTGAGCCTAAAAATATTGTAGTATGCACAATAACTGGAGAATTTATGTTGCCTCACAGTATAGCAGTTGATGGTAGCTACAAAGGAAGACGAGTTTTCACCAAACAACAGGCAAAATAATTATCATGATATGCTACCCACGGTTAACAATATAACCATTGCACTTGACGCTATGGGAGGTGATTTCGCACCTCTTTCAGTGATTCAAGGTGCAGGTTTTTTTTTAGATAATCTTGTTGATCCAGACATAAAAGTTTTTTTTCATATTTATGGAGATCAGAAAGAAATATCTCCTTTGCTTTCAAAATATAGAAAAGTAAGTGATAATTCTGAATTTACTCACTGCTCTGATAATGTTCTCGCAAATGATAAGCCGTCCTTTGCACTGAAATATCGTAAAGATTCAAGTATGAAGGCTGCCATTGAAGCAGTGAAAAAAGGCAAAGCTTCCGGGGTGGTATCTTCAGGTAATACTGGAGCATTAATGGCAATTTCTAGGTTTATTTTAGGAACATTACCAAACGTTTATCGTCCTGCTATAGTATCCACCTGTCCAACTAAGACAAAAAACTTTGTATTGCTTGATCTTGGCGCTAATGTTGATTGCAATGCTGACTCATTATTTCAATTTGCGTTGATGGGAAGCGTGTTTGCAAAAATAGCATTAAAAGTTGACAATCCTGAAGTTGCTTTGTTAAATATTGGTACAGAAGAAGTTAAAGGCAATGACTCAGTACGTGGCGCTTTTGAGCTACTAAAAAGTACTCCAGGCATTAATTTCAAAGGATATATAGAGGCAAGTGAATTTTTAGAGGGTAATGTAGATGTAATTGTTGCTGACGGTTTTGTTGGCAATGTGATGCTTAAAACAGCTGAGGCAACTGCTAGCACTTTTATCAATCTAATAAAACAGGAAGTATTCAATTCGTGGGCAACAAAGATGCTTGTTGGTATGTTATTAAAATTCAAGCTGAATAAAGCATTAACGCGTTTTAATCCTAAAATCAGAAGCGGAGCCATGTTTTTAGGGCTAAGTGGCATTGTCATTAAGAGCCATGGAAATTCTGATGCCGTTTCTTTTGCCCATGCTATAAAATTTGCAGCAAACTCCATCAGTGAAAATTTAAACCAAAAGATAATCAGTGAGGTAAATCAAATTGAATAAAAGTTTTATATTAAGCACTGGATCTTACCTACCAAAAAAAAAGTTGGGCAACGACAAGATTGCATTAATGGTTGAGACAAGTGATGAATGGATTAGACAGAGAACAGGAATAATTCAAAGGTGCATAGCAGATGAAGCAGAGTTAACGTCTGATCTAGTTGTTAATGCAGCAAAAAATGCTATAGAAAAAGTTCAAATTTCAGTGGATGAAATTGGGTTAATCATAGTTGCAACAACAACGCCTGATAAAACTTTGCCTAGCTGTGCAACAATTGCACAAAATAAGTTAAGATGTAAAAACGCATTTTCTTTTGATGTGCAAGCAGCATGCTCTGGTTTTATATATGCAGTTACAATTGCTGATTCGCTCACAAAATCTAATGATAGAATTAAGTATGCATTGGTGATAGGTGCCGAAATAATGTCTAGAATTGTTGATTGGAAAGATAGGTCAACTTGCGTACTGTTTGGTGACGGTGCTGGTGCAGTGATAATGAAATCTACAGCGCATTGTAATGAAATAACAGAAAAATCTACAAGAGGTATCATATCAACCAACTTATACTCTGATGGCAATGTAGACGTATTATGCACAGACGGAGGTATATCCTCAACTGGTGATTCTGGAAAAATATACATGAATGGTAGAGAAGTGTTTAAGCATGCAGTGGATAAGTTGACATCCTCAATAGAAGAAACACTAAGATGCAATAATTTGAAGATTACTGATATCGATTGGTTAATTCCCCATCAAGCAAATATTCGTATTATTGAAGCTGTAGTAAAGAAACTAGATTTTCCTATGGAGAAAACAATTAATACAGTTGACCAACATGCAAATACCTCGGCAGCATCAATTCCACTAGCACTTGACTACGCAATACAAAAATCAAAAATAAAACTGGGAAGCTTAGGGTTACTAGTTGCAATAGGTGCAGGCTTAACTTGGGGTTCCATACTGCTACGCTATTAATAACTTCAGCCCACTACTACTTGTTACTTTCAATCTTTTCTACCAATTTTTTGACTAAGCCCCTCAGTTTTTTACTGGACTCATCAAGCTCCTGAATCTGCGAGCCATCCTTTTTCATGAGTTCCTTATAATTACTTCTTATGTAGTCAATCATTTCCTTCATCTGAGCAATCATCTTGTTAATACTTATACTACCCAAATTAGATGCTATCTCGGGCATAGAATTATCTAACATGCCACCAGCCATAAGTTGCTGAGACATTTGCATAAATGGCTTCAAGGTCTGATTAAGTAATTCAGGATCCTTAGCTAATTTCTCTATTTGCTCTTTACAAGTATCTATATACTGCTTCATAAATTCATCTTCTTGTACTTTACCCATCATAATTACACCTACTTAAAAATATACATCTTCTATTATATATTATTTTTAAATTAAAAACAATACAAAATACCCACCACAATTGTATCAATATTTTATTAAACAATAAAAAAGCTGTTCTTTTGCTTATAAAGAGTCACATATTTTCTTTAACCATTTCTTATTTTTGATACTATCTTCTAAGTTCTTATAGACAAACTGGTGATAGTTATTTATCCATTCAATTTCATCTTTAGTGAGCATTTGCACATCTATTAGCCCTCTATCATATGGAATGGAGGTCAGTTGTTTAAAATGTAGAAAGCAATTTTCTTGCTTGTCAACATACATTAGATTTTCAATTCTTATTCCATACTTTTCTGAAATGTAGTAACCAGGTTCATTGGAAAGTATCATTCCTGGTATGAGTTTTACTTTATTTCCTTTCGATATTGCTTGCGGCCCTTCGTGTACTGATAAATAGCTCCCTACTCCATGCCCTGTGCTGTGCATATAATCTATTCCAAATTTCCATAAGTGAATGCGTGCCAATGTGTCCAATTCTCCGCCAGTAGTGCCGTAAGGAAAGACTGCACTAGCTATAGCAATGTGAGCTTTCAATACTATTGTATAGTAAGTTACTTGTTCATTGGTTGGATTGCCAATTACTACAGTTCTTGTTACATCAGTTGTGCCATCAAGGTATTGGCCACCAGAATCAATCAAATATAGTCCATCTTTCTGAATGATTCTGTTTGTCTCACTGCTTGCACGATAATGGACTATTGCTCCATTTTCATTAAATGCGGAAATTGTTGGAAAACTTGGTTGCTTAAACAAATCCTGCTCTTTTCTATATTCTAAAATCTTTTCTTCTGCTTCAAGTTCTGTGCTGGTATTATTTTTGATCCAATGTATAAAATTTGTAACTGCTATTCCATCTCTGATGTGTGCATTTACAGCTCCAGCTATTTCAGTTTGGTTTTTTACTGCTTTGTAAAGCAAGCAGGGATCTTCCTTTTCAACTATCTGCTTATTTTTTATTATATCCACAATACTCATTGGAGTTGTACTTGGATCTGTAATTATCGAATTTAGCTTGCACAATGAATTTTTGAGCTCGCTAATGTCAAAGATGTCTACATGATTATCTAAATTTTCTTCTATGGTCGAGTGTTTTTTATCTTGAATAAACAAGTCAATGTTGCCATTCTTGTACAATATAGCACGACCCAATATACATGGAGTATATTTAGCACTTTCATTTCTTAGATTTAATAACCATGAAATTGAATTCGGGTCAGTCAAAAGTACTGCTTCAGCTTCTTTATTTATGCTTTTAACTACTTTTTCACATTTACTCTTACTACTTTCACCGGAATGCTCAACCGCGTGCGAAACTACCGTTTGTTCTCTATGGCTAATTTCTTTTTGAATTGAATATGGTACCAATTTACAAATATCTTTATATTTTCTTATCTCTTTTACAGTAAAATATTGCAAATAGTAACCTAGCGAGGTAGTCAATGTTAAGTTTGCTTTTACCCATTTATGTGGATCCTCTTCTTGTATATTATATACTTGAAAATTGCCCTGATCGAGCTGATTGCGAGCTTGTATGATGTAGCGTCCATCCGTAAAAAATGGGCACTTGTCGTCTTTCGTAACGATAAGTAGCCCATTTGTTCCTGTGAAACCACACAACTTAGTTAACTCGCCCGAATATTCATTTAAATATTCGTCTTTGGTATGCAACATAAACGCATCAACGTTTATTTCACACATAAAAGAACGGAACTCTTCAATTTTTGACATGGACACCTCGTACAGAATCAGTAGCTACTTTCGTTTTCCTATTTCTCAAATACACCAATATGCTAACTATTGCCGCTGGAGTGATACCTTGTATTTGCTTCGCAATACCAATCGTTGCTGGTTTAATTACCTGTAGTTTTTCTATTACTTCGCTCGATAAGCCTTTAACTTGTAAATAGTTGAAATCGGTTGGAATTTGAGTGTTCATTTCCTCTTGTAAAAACTTCATATCTGCTTCTTGTCTTGCTAAATAAGGTTTGTATTTCGCTTCAATTGCAATTGCTTCGCATATTTCATTTTTAATTGTGTTACTTGTTATTTTGCTGTCACTCCAGTACCCTGTTTTGTCATTCCAGCGCGTGACGCTGGAATCTACATCTCTTTTCTGGATTCCAGCATCAGCCACTTGGATGACAGTTTGACCTGCCTTGTTGCCATTCCAACATGTAACATTAATTAACTCTGGCCATATTTCTTGTAATTTATTCCAATCAATATTTGGATAGCTAAGTAGATCTAATGCCGTTTTCCTTATTCCATCATAAGATATTTTAACACCATAAAACCTGAGCTGCTCAGGAGTAATTTTCAGACTCTCTAATTTCTCTTCAAGTTGCCTAATAGATTTAAGCTTGTTTTGCAAAACAGAGTATCTTTTATGCGATACAAGGGAAATGTTATAACCTTTTTGCGTTAATCTCCTATCTGCATTATCAGACCTGATTGCTAGTCTATATTCCGCACGTGAGGTAAATAATCTATAAGGCTCAGTCACTCCTTTGGTGACCAGATCATCTATCATTACGCCGATATATGAATCTACACGATGGAGAACAAAGCTTTCTTTTTTTTGAGATGCAGAGAGTACTGCGTTGATTCCGGCGATAATGCCTTGCCCAGCTGCTTCCTCATATCCAGTAGTACCATTAATTTGGCCAGCAAAATATAGACCTTTAACTTTCTTAGTTTCTAGAGTATGAAATAGCTCTCGTGGATCAATGTAATTATACTCAACCGCATATCCAGGTCTTAATATTTCTGCGTTTTCAAGCCCTTTGATACTATTTATCATTTTACATTGCACTTCAATAGGCAATGAATTTGAAATTCCATTTGGGTAGACAGTATCATCATCAAGCCCCTCTGGTTCTAAAAATATTTGGTGACTACTTTTTTTTGCGAATTTTTTCACTTTAGCTTCAATTGATGGGCAGTATCTTGGTGCAACAACGTCATTCAGATATGAAGAAGCTGACCTGTGAAGACTCGCTTGGATTATTCTGTGTGTGTTCTCATTAGTATAGGTAATGAAACATGAGACTTGAGGTTGATTAATTTTTTCTGTGAGATAAGAAAACGGCATGGGTGGATTATCACCTACTTGCTCTTCTAATATTGACCAGTTTATAGTACCACGATCAAGCCTCGGTGGAGTTCCGGTACGCAATCTGCCTAATTTAAAATCGTACTTCTTCAACGTATTTGCAAGTTTCACTGCAGACTTATCTCCCATTCTCCCCGAAGGGGTTGTTTGTTCTCCTATATGAATCACACCTTGTAGAAAAGTGCCCGTAGTTAAAACAACTTTGCTTGTCAGTATCTGTTCTCCTGAGCTCGTTATAATAGCTTTAATGTACGGTTCTCCGTTGCTATTACTTTCGATAAGGAAATCATCAACTGACTCCTCTTTTACTGTTAAATTGTCATGATTTAAAATAATTTCCTGCATCGCTTTCTTGTATAGTTTTCTATCTGCCTGTGCCCGTGGCCCCCACACCGCTGCGCCTTTACTGCTATTTAAAATGACTGAATGTATGCTTGCTTGATCAATTGCTCTTCCCATTATTCCGTCAAGGGCATCAATCTCTCTAACTACAATACCCTTTGCAATTCCTCCAATAGCTGGATTGCAAGACATTTCTCCTATAGTTGAAATTTTATGGGTTATAAGTAACGTGCTTGCACCGAGGCGAGCTGCTGCTGCTGCTGCTTCACATCCTGCATGACCACCACCTACCACTACTACGTCATATTTATTCATGCTTTCCTGAGTAATTCCTACTCTACTATTATTTCAACTATCAGCAATTGATGTCAAACTTTCCAGTAATACAGTTGCTCCTTCTATCACTCCAACATTGCACATTAGCACAACAGAAAATAGAAACTTTTCTTTGATGAGCTAAAACTGGCTCGTACTCTTTCTCTGTTAGAGAAGAACATTCAACTATAGAGAGGTGGTATATTTATCCACTTTTTCAGCTATTGGTACCTACTATATGCTGTAAATATCACTACAATCGGCACCATTTCCCCCTATTGTGGTACCTGCTAAAGTTGCAGAACCTATTCCAACCACCGCACCAGGAAAAATAGAAGTTGCGGCCGCAGCAAGATCAACTTCAATTACAGCACTTGTAAAGCATACACAAACAAACTTGAAGAGATCCTTTTGGAAAATTTTCCTTTTCTTACACTATCACATATATAATATGCACTCAATAACATTACAGGAACGGCGGCAATAATTCTACCTATTACCAAAGGCAATAAAGCTGTGAAACTTTAACACCCCTAATTTGTAAATGCTTCTATTACTGACGCTACACCTAAAAATATTAAATCTCCACCCACACGACTTCCCTAATTTTGATAATAACAATACTCTACAAAGCTTCAAGTCCTCTCTATCGTCATTAGAGTTTGGCTAATCGGATAAGCAAAGTAATTTTACGGTATTATCTTGGAAAAGAGAGTGGGAGGAAGGATTCGAACCCTTGACTTACAAACATTCCAGCTATCAACAACTGATAGCAAATTTTACAATAAATAAGGCACTACTCAGCATCAGTTCATGAACTGCTTTAATTATAAACATAAAGAAATCTACCAAATAGAAAAAAAGGAAAAAGAATCCCTGGTTAATACCTATTTCCTGCATTGGAGTTTTCTAATACCAATTCTCATTTGCACAAAGCGCTCTCAAGCAAAGCAACTGCATTATAGACTTTATAGGATTGAGTTCGGGAAGTATGGTGGTAGGTATATAATTCTGACGCTTTTAGGTACCTTTAAATTTTCTGACTTATGCCACTAGCACAATTCATAATAAGAAAGGCTTCCCATATTCTTAAATATTGTGACATCTGTTTAAGAAACATACTCATACAATCAGTGTTAACAATTCCAGTGCAAATAAGCTAGCACGCTCTTCATTGCCAGGATTAACTGCACTGTAGAGATAAAAACTCTGCCTACCTAATTTTACTTTAACCTGTGTTCCGACGCCTTTTTCAAATCACCCGTGTCAACTTTCGAATGTACACCAAACCACGACTCATTAAAGAAAAATAACTTTTGTTTAGGATACTTACCAATATTCTCATTAGTTTTTTTTAACTTTTCCTGTCTATCTTTATCTTGTTCATTATGAATTGATCTTGGCGGCAATATACAAAAACTTCATTTTTTGCATATTACGGTGTACTGTAGACTTGCTGATATTCAAGCCAAATTTTCCCTAGATTATTATTCTCATTTCTTTAACTGTAATATTAGGGTTTTCTTATATCCATACTTCGACTTATTCAAATTAACTCTGATTCAATTTAGTTTTTCTACGAACGTTGAAGAGGAGAAAATAATTTTCCTTCTCTTTCAAGTTTTAGGTCCTTCATCCATATAATCAACGCTGTTCTTGAAATGCAACACATTTTTACTATGGCTGCTATACTATGTGTCTTTGCTGCAATTACAGCATTCAGTTTTTTTGCAATATATGCATTATCTCACATTTTTCAGCACCTCTTTTGCTGATTCCCAACTTTTTCATCCAATAATTTTGATTTCAATGCCATTAAACCTCACTACTTTACTTACTGCAGCATGGCTTTTTTTATTATCATCTACCGTTCCTTGTGCAGTGGGAATTAGCATTAAAACACGAGAAGTCTTTTTTGTCATGGATTATGCTCGTCGGCATAAGTCAAAAAACTTAAAGGTACCTAAAAACATCAAGACTATATACCTACCACCATATTCACTCGAGTTTAACCCTATTGAGAGACTTTGTTTGTATATAAAACAGAACGTTTTGCGCAATAAAGTCTACAATGCAGTTGCCTTGCTTGAGAGCGCTTTGGCAAATTTGTTACCTTTCTTTCCCACCCTATAATTAAACAACTCTGCAATGCTACTTATTTGATCAATTAAAAACAAGAATTAGTATTACTAACTCTTTATTTTAAAAACTTGACGTTGAATACCTTGAATAAGCACGTTTCAACTTATATAGGTAAAACCTAGAAACTTTATAAAGACATAATGTACAAATACTACAAAAAATTAAACACTAATACGCTAAATACACAAGATCTTTTTGCCATCCCAACTTGCCCAGATTAGGAAGTTATAATAGAACAGCTCCGTTACTATGGTAACGGGAGCTAGAAGGTATGCCAAGTAATTTTTTGCCTTTCTATGGAACACTTTTACCTACCTAAAATGTTTGTACCCTAACCATAAATTGACCGAATAGATGAAGTAATTTTTTCATGTGGCAATTCTTGAAAAAAAGAGCGGAAGAAGGGATTCGAACCCTCGACCTCAACCTTGGCAAGGTTATGTTCTACCAACTGAACTACTCCCGCAATTAACTTAAATTTACTCCTTAATTATAGACATATACAACAATTTGTAAACCACATGCATACTAAAATATGAGGAACGATGCCTATATATTTGTGTACTTAAAGCTTACTTTCAATTATTATTGACGTTTTGTTATTCTACAAAGCCTTATGAAGATATTTGTATATAAAAATGACTTGCCAGTTAGTTCAATACCAGATAATGTAAGGGCTATAGCTGTTGATACAGAAGCAATGGGGTTGCTTCATGTCAGAGATAGGTTGTGCCTTGTACAGCTCTCTTTTAATGATGGAAATGCTCACCTGATTCAATTCAAAAATGATTACACTGCTCCAAATTTAAGGAAAATATTGGGGGATAAAAATATAACTAAAATATTTCATTTTGCACGATTTGATGTTAGCATAACACGTTATTATCTAGAAACTTGGGCACTTCCATGCTATTGCACAAAAATAGCTTCACGTTTAGTTCGCACCTATACAGATAATCATAGTCTGAAAGAGTTATGCTTAGAGCTGCTTAATACTAAATTAAATAAGCAGCAGCAATCTTCTGACTGGGGAAGCGAGAATTTAACAGACAAGCAAAAAAGCTATGCTGCATTTGATGTTTTGTATCTTCATAAGATAAAGGAAAAGCTAGATTTAATGTTGGAGCGTGAAAATAGAAAAGAGTTAGCACAAAAATGCTTTGAATTTCTTCCTGCTCGTGTTGAATTAGATTTAATGGGATGGGAAAATGTAGATATCTTTAATCACCAAGTGTAGCCTGTAAAAAGTTTTTTGCTTGCCAAAATATTTAGGGCACTTTTTTAAGCTCTTTATATTAATTCTTATCACTAGTAGATCAAACAAGCAACATTGCAGAGTTGTTTAATTACAGGGCGAAAAAGAAAGGTATGAATTTACACAAAGTGCTTTCAAACGAAGCAATTGTATTATAGACTTTATTATGTAAAGTGTTCTGTCTTATTATACAACCAAAGTCTTTCACTAGGATTGAGTTCGGGTGAACATGGTGGTAAATGTATAATCTCGATACTTTTAGGTACCTTTAAATTTTCTAATTTATGCCAACTAGCATAATCCATATAAGAAAGGCTTCTTGTGTTCTTAAATATTGCAACATTTATTTAATATTCATAAGATCAGTGTTGACCGCGGTGCAAATAAGCCAGAACTCTCTCCATTTTTAGGATTAGCTGCACTGTAGAGATAAAAATTTTATTTACCTGATTTTACTTTAACCTGCATTTTAATGCCTTTTTCAAACACCAGCGCCCAACTTTCGGATGTGTGTTAAACCGCGATTCACCAAAAAAAACAACTCTTGTTTAGGGCGCTTACCAAATAGTCTCATTAGGTTTTTTAAAACTCTTCCTATCTACCTTTACCTTGCTCATTATGAATTGTCTTGACATAATATACGAAAATTTTATTTTCTGCACATTGCGGTGTAATGTAGACTTGCTAACATTCAAGCCAAACCTTCCTGAATGCCCTATTCTCATCTCTCTAATAGTAATATTGGGTTGGGGTCTTCTTGCATCTACACCTCAACTTATTTAAATCAACTCTGATCCAATTTAGTTTTTCTATGATGTTGAAGGGAAGTAGACAATTCTTCTTTCCTCCAAATTTTAGGTGCTTTATCTATGTAGTTGGTACACCTTCTTGAAATGCAATATATTTTTACTACGGCTGTTATACTGTATTTTTTGCTGCAATTACAGCATTTAGTTTTTTTTGCAACGTATGCATTACTTCGCACCTCCTTCAGCGTTTCTTTTGCTGGTTCCACGACTTTTCTATCCAGTAATTTTGATTTCAATGCCATTTAAATTTGCTATTTTACTTACTTCAGTACAGCTTCTTTTCCATTATTATCCACCCGTGCCTTGTACAGTAGGAATTGGTATTACTATTACTCAAATATTGGCGTTTTTTATTCTAAATGCTACAGTTCTGCAGTTCTTATGCAACGAACTTGATGTTAAGAAATTCACTAAGCAGGGAAAGAAGGAGAACCAAAGGTAGAAGCATTCAAATCTTCCTTTGTCAATTTGCTGCTCTTTGCTGTCTTAAACACCTTCTAAGCATATTTCAACTTATATTTTGGTATAAAAACAGAAGTCTTATAAAGATACACGATGCATATAGTGCGAAAAATTAAATATTGAGATACCAAACACCCTAATTTTTTTATCATTAACCTGCACGGATTGCAAAGATAAACAACTAGCTTCAGCACTGAAATAAGAAAGAGCTTGCGAAGCTTGTCAAGTGGTTTTTTGCATTTCTACGAGTTACTTTCTTAGGCGCAGCTAACATTAACTTCCAATGTCGTATCTGAAGAAACCTCCTGGCCATTCTAAAAAATTTAACGCAGAGTACACTTTACTTTTAGCTTCTTCTAAAGTATTCCCTTCCCCTACTACATTTAACACTCTTCCGCCATCGGAAACCCAATTGCCGTTTTCATCCAACTTAGTACCAGCATGAAACACCAGTACACCAGGAATACTCTCAATTTTACCCAGTCCTTTAATTATATCTCCCTTTTGATAGTCACCTGGGTAGCCTTTGCTTGCAACAACTACACAAACTATAACTTTGCTATTGAGCTCCACCGTTTTAGTACTTAACTTTCCCTTTGCAACTGACAACATTAATTCCAACAAGTCACAACTTGCATCAAATCTAGGTAATATAGATTGTGCTTCAGGATCACCAAACCTAACATTATACTCAAGAAGTTTTAAACTATCTTTGCAAATCATCAAACCAGCAAAAAGCACTCCTCGATAAGGGGTTCCCATGTTAGCCAATGCTTGAATTGTAGGATATATTATTCTTTGGATAATTTTTTGTTCCATATCCTTACTTATAATTGAAGGTGAGGAGTATGAACCCATACCTCCAGTATTTTGACTGTCATTATTCTCATCAGCCCTCTTATAATCTTTCGCATACCCAAGGGTTACTACTTTTAATCCATCAACAAGAGCAAAGAAGCTTACTTCCTCCCCAACTAAAAATTCTTCTATGATTATTTCTTCACCTGATTTACCAAATTTTTTTTCCACCAACATTGAGTCTATTGCTGAAAAAGCCTCATTTTCTGTATTGCATACCACTACACCTTTCCCTGCTGCGATTCCACTTGCTTTCACTACAAGTGGCAATTTTATTTTATTACTGCGTACAAAATTTTTCGCTAATCCCTCATCAACAAAACACTCGTACTTGGCAGTTGGTATGCTGTATTGTTTACATATTCCCTTGGTAAAGGATTTTGATGCTTCGAGTTTTGCAGCCGCTTGACTTGGAGCAAAAACATTTATTCCCTCTGCAACTAAGTTATCAGCAAGCCCATCAATTATTGGTTGTTCTGGACCAATAATAACTAATTCTATACTTTCTCTCTTGCAAAATTGTGTCACATCAATTGAATTTTGAATATTTATATTCACAAGAACTCCGAGATTTTTCATAGCTGAACGGCCAGGAGTGATATATAACTCGGTCAAGATAGGAGACTTCTTTAAAGCCCAAAGCAAAGCATGCTCACGCCCACCAGAACCTACAACCAGAACCTTCATCTCTATTTCCTCGTTTTTGTCTATCGAAACTATTATTTGTTTACAACAATACCATTGCTCATGTATTTTTGCAACACGTTTGGTATTGCAATTGACCCATCAGGATTTTGATAATTCTCCATTATGGCAATAATTGTTCTTCCTATAGCTAAAGCCGAGCCATTTAAAGTGTGAACATATTTTTTCACCTTTTTATCTGCTTCCAAAAAGTATTTAGCACTCATTCTCCTTGCCTGAAACGCACCACAATTTGAACAGCTTGATATTTCTCTATACTTATTTTGCTCAGGTAACCACACCTCTATATCATAAGTCTTTTGCGCAGCAAAGCCCATATCGCCGCTGCATAGTAGCATTACTCTATATGGCAATTCTAATTTTTTTAATATCTCCTCAGCAACACCTATCATACGCTCAAGTTCATCACTTGATTGATCTTCAGTTGTGATGCTTACCAACTCTACTTTACCAAATTGGTGTTGCCTTATCATACCTCTAGTGTCTCGTCCAGCACTGCCAGCCTCTTTACGAAAACATTCTGAATATGCAGTAAAACGAATAGGCAGTTCCTTTTCTTCCGCTATTTTACCAGCAACTGAATTCGTTAAAACCACCTCACCTGTAGGGATTAATCTCAATTCACCGGTAGTTAGGTACGAGTCATCAGAAAATTTCGGTAGCTGACCAACGTTATACATAGCTTCATCTTTTACCAAGGCTGGGTGATATACCTCAGTATAGCCAAATTCATTAACATGCATTTCAAGCATAAAATTTATTAGCACTCGCCCAAGCTTAGCTAACTGCCCTTTTAATATTGCAAATCTTGACCCAGAAATTTTCGCTGCTTGCTCAAAATCCATTAAACCTAACCTTTCTCCGAGCTCATAATGAGACTTCGGCACGAAATCAAATTGCCTTCTTTCTCCATATTTCCTCACCTCTAAATTAGAGTTCTCACCTGCACCTATTGGCACATCCTGCACAGGGATATTCGGCAAATTAGATAAGATGTTAATTAACTTATCTTTTTCTATTTGCTCTTTTAAGCTGATTGCTTCTATCTCGCTTGTGATATTTTTTGATAACTTTATTTGCTCTTCACAAGGGCTCTTGCTCATTTTGAGCTTTTTTATTTTCTCCGTGATTTCATTGCGTTGCCTATTCAAATCTTGCAACTTAGTGGTCAACGACCTTTTCTCGTGATCAACTTTTAATATCTCTTCTGCAGAAAACTCTTTCACTCCCCTACTTTCCATTGCTTTTTCAAATCCTTCAGAATTTTGGCGTATATATTTTATATCATGCATACATTGTGCTACTACTGATACTGTTACTGTACTTTAAAAGCTTTTAATACTCAATACTTTTGCATATACCACGAATGGATGCTAGGATCATCATGGTTGACTTTACCCTTAGAATTTGTTAAAATTTAGTTAACTTGCATTCACAGAGTAAATATGTCAGACACTATAGAAGAGAGCACTTGCTTTATTAAGCTCAAGGTCGGTGGGAAATTTGCTATTTACGCTTTTAGTATACATCTGGCAGCTACGTTTACTATTGGCTATTTGGGGTTGGCAATAGGATCTCCCCTCCTAATCTTACCACTTGCTGTGTTAATCTCTCATCCTATAGTTTGGATTGTGATCGGGATAGCTCTTGCAGTAGCATATAAAGTTATTGAAATCTTATACCACTTAGTAAAGGATTATATTAATGGAAGAGGAGCAAATCAAGAAAATCAAAAGACTCTAAGTGAAAATAGTGGTACTAGCAGTAAATATAGTTCAAGGAACGATAGTTGTAGAAGCTCTATCTCTATCGCTTCAAAAGACAGTGGTTTGGGCAGTAAAAAGTTCAATGAAGATTTACAAACTCTTGTACATCAGACAAACGGAGGAAAATATGCTTACTGGCTACAGCAGCATGATATTGCTCATATTGCAAGAATTAAATATGGATATTCAGAAAGCTCTTCGGATGATGTATTTTTCTGTATTCCTGGCAATCTTGAAGCTTTGAATGAAAGGCTGATAGAATACGAAAATAAGGTGGAACAAGAAGATCGAAAAGTAACGTTCACCTCAGTGGTGAACTTAAGAAATTGTCATTGGACCACATTAGTTATTGCGTATAATCCAGGCAGTGGACAATTTAGAGCCTATTACTGTGATTCTTTTAGTGCCAAACTACCACGTTTTGGTAGTCAACGTAGTAATATAGAAAACGCAAATGAAATTAAAAACGATTTAATGCTTCCTCTCAACAAGCAAGCTTGGGCATTAAGTACACAAGGAAGAAAAGAAATGAGCAAAGATGTGCAAGAAACAGCACAAACGTGTAAGAAAAGAAAAGATGGATTAGTTAACGTTCCAATAAATACTGACAGTATAGTAAGTGCACTGGAAGCGGCCTTGGGAATTGGGAATGATGATATAAGAAGCTCCTCAATTAAACAGCAAAATGATGGCTATAACTGCGGAATATTTGCATTAGAAAATGCTCATAAAATTACACAAATGTTTAAGGAAAATAAATCATTTGATGAGATTGACGCAGAGCTATCGAAATACAAACCTGATTTAAAGCAATTAAAAGAGAAAAGAAAAGAATTTGCAGAAGCGCTTATGAATGACACAGAATGGAAGGAACATTTAAAATACGGATTGTTATGTGATCTTCCGCCAAGTACGCAAACATCTATTACTTTAAAAGAGCAAAATGTTCAAGCTTGTACACCATGGATTTATAATAAAAAATTGCCATTAACTCCATGCCCCTGCAAATAGGAAATGTGATGATTGATTCTCCGGTGATCTTAGCTCCAATGTCTGGAGTGACTGATTATCCATTTAGAAGCATTGTAAAGAAACTTGGTGCAAGCTTGTTAGTGTCAGAGATGATTGCAAGCAGAGCTATGATCATGCAAACTCGCCAAAGTATACAAAAAGCGAAAGTTGATGAATTAACTGCTGTACAGCTTGCTGGATACGAGCCAGATGTAATGGCAGAAGCTGCAAGATTAAATGAGAATATGGGAGCTAAAATCATAGATATAAATTTTGGTTGCCCAATTAAAAAAGTTGTGAATGGTTATGCAGGATCAGCGCTAATGCGCGATGAAAAAAAGGCTGCTGAGATAATAAAGGCTGTAGTCAAAGCGGTGAACGTGCCAGTTACGGTGAAAATGCGTACCGGGTGGAACGATGAAAACCGTAATGCCCCACGTTTAGCAAAAATTGCAGAGGACCTTGGAGCAAAGATGATAACTGTGCATGGAAGAACAAGGACACAGCTCTATAACGGTCAAGCAGATTGGAAATTTATTAGAAATGTTAAAGAGCAAGTAAAGATTCCAGTAATAGTAAACGGCGATATTAAAAATATGAATGATATTCAAAACGCACTCAAAGAATCTGAAGCAGATGGAGTAATGATAGGTCGTGGCGCTTATGGTAGACCTTGGTTGATTAACCAAGCAATAAACTTTTTAAGTGGAAGTGAAATTTCCGAGCCAACAGCTTCAGAGAGACTGAGCATCATACTTGAGCATTATGAGAATATTCTCGAGTACTATGGAAATGACATGGGAATAAAGATGGCTCGCAAACACATAAGCTGGTACAGTAGCGGGTTTAAGAACTCATCCGAATTTCGCATGAGAGTAAATAACACAATAGATAGTATAGAAGTGAAAGAAAATATAGTTAGCTTCTTTAGTCAAACATGAATTAGATATATCTCAAGATTCCTCCAGTATTTTCACACACTAAGTTGACTATGGCACTCGATTCTTTTTGAATTTCCTCTTCAACCAAGGTGTGAGTTGGAGAACAGAAAGTAACTGATAATGCTATAGACATTTTATTCGGCTCCATGTTATTTCCATAGTATACGTCGAATAAGAAAGCTTCCGTGATGAGCTCTGAGCTTTTTTTTACCATGCTGACTATTCTACCAACTTCTACATCCCTATTTACAATAAACGCAAAATCGCGCTTTACGCTTTGATACTTATAATCAATAAATTTTTTTCTGTTCACAGGTAAATTTCCAATATTTTCTAATATCATCTCAAAGCCTACAACTTTTTGCTTGATGTCAAAAAGATCTAATATATCAGGATGCAACTCCCCAAAACAACCTATTACCTTACCCTTGAAGGAGAAAGTGCCTGACTTTCCTGGGTGGTAATATTTTTTTTCTGCTCTTTCCACTATTAAATTTCCATAACTGACATTAAAAAACTCCAAAACTGCTATTAAGTCAGCCTTTGCATCAAAAATGTCTATCTTCCTATCAGTATTATAATGGTTTCGCGGCAAATTATTGCCTGTCCTTATTCCACTCAAAACATACTTAGGTTGGTCGAGACTATCATAAACCGGTCCAATCTCAAAAATTGCAAGATCAGAAACTCCATTGACAATGTTGTCGGCAATAACTTGCAACAAATTTGGAGTGATACTTGGCCTCATTATATTGAAGTTACTATTAAATGGATTATCGATGGTAAATAACTTACCTGAGTAGCCAAATTTTTCAGCTACCGATTCACTCATAAATGACCAAGTAAGCACTTCATGAAATCCTCTACTTGTCATCAAAATACACAAATTACCGTGCGTATTGATTTCTACCTCAACGTTGTCTATTAGCGGCTCCTCTTTTATTCTATCATATCCATATATTCTTACCACCTCTTCAACTAGGTCAGCAGGTATAGCAATATCCGATCTCCAGCTTGGTACTTTTACATTCCAATTATTCTCAGTTTTTTTATCAGCGCTAAACCCTAATTTTGTTAAGATGTCAAATATCTCATTAGGCAATATAGACACACTTCCAAACTTGTTTACATCTTGATAATCAAAACTCACCTTGTTGTCAGCTTCATCCAAACTGCCAGCAAATACTACATTTGATGCTTCCCCACCACACAAATCAACAATCATCTGAGCTGCAAAGTGGAGCCCATCAAGAACAAATCCAGGATCAACTGAACGTATAAATCTGTAACTTGAGTCTGTAGAAATGTTGAGTTGCCTTGAAGATTTAGCAACAGAGATAGGATTAAACCAAGCAGATTCTAAAAAGATATCGGTAGTTTCAAGTGTACATCTACTACACTCACCACCTATAATTCCAGCAATTGCATGAATATTCTCATCATCAGAAATAACGCTTATATCATTGCTTAATAAGTACTCTTTACCATTTAAACCAGTAAATTTTTCTCCGTTGTTTGCTTTGCGTACTATGAGTTCTCCTTCTATTTTTTTTGCATCATATGCATGCATCGGGCGACCAAAGGACATCATAATATAGTTAGTAATATCAACTATTGCAGAAACGGAACGCATTCCTATGGACTCCAATCTATCTTTTAACCATCTTGGGCTCTCCTTATTTCTCACATTGGAAATGTATACTCCACTAATAAAGCTCTCGCCGTCGATGACCTTAACATTTATAGAAGAGCTCATTGTCATTCCAGACTGGAATCTATCTTGGACTCTCGCATCATGCGCTGGAATAGCATTAAAATGAGTTAAGGAACTTAATGTTCCAATTCCAGTTGCTGCTAAATCTCGAGCTATCCCATGCACGCCCAGACAATCTCCACGATTTGCAGTAACATTTATATCAATCACAGAATCACAATTGAAAAACTTATCCCCCACTTTATAATCGTCAGAAAGCTCAATTATTCCTTCACTTTTCTCTTGAGCCAGCGCAAGCTCAGAAGCAGAACAGAGCATTCCTTCACTTAGCACCCCTCGTATTTTCATGGTCTTAATTGTGAGATTACTCTCTGGCAATGTGCTGCCAAGAGATGCAAGTACAGTCTTTAAGCCTTCTTTAACGTTATTTGCTCCACAGACTATTTGTAGAGTTTTACTTCCATCATCTACTTTACACAGCTTCAACTTATCAGCATTTGGATGAGGCATTACTTCCAACACTCTCACAACAATAAACCCCGCCAATTTGGTATTGTTGACCACATCTTCTACTTCTAACCCTATATGAGTTAACTTATCAGTAATTTCTTCTAAACTAGCATCGGTTTCTAAGTGCTCTAGTAACCAAGATAACGTAAACCTCATGAATCCTTAAAGAAACAAAGAAGTTATTGTAATATAAAATGTAATGCTTTTAAAGTTTGTTGTAGTAAATAGCTTCTCTATTACAAGAAACAACAGAGAAGTTCATGCTAATTCCTATTATTAACAGGTCAATAAGCGACATAGCAGAGTTGTTCAATTGTGGAGCAAGAAAAAGAGGTAATACATTTGCACAAAGCGCACTCAAGTAAAGTAATTATATTATAAACTTATTACGCAAAATGTTCTGTCTCATATGTAACCAAAGTCTCTCAACAGGATTGAACTCGGACGAGCATGGTGGTAAACATATAACCTTAATACTTTTAGGTATCTTTAAATTTTTTGACTTACGCTAACTAGCACAATCCACGATAAGAAAGGCTTCTCGTATTCTTAAACATTAAGACACCTGTTCAAGGAATATATCCATACAATCAGTGTTGATATTCGGTGCAAATAAGCTAGAGCTCTCTTTCCATTTCTAGAATTAACTGCATTGTAGAGATAAAATTTTGTCCACCTAATTTTACTTTCCCGTGTTCTAACGCCCTTTTTAGATCACCTGTCCAACTTCAAATGTATGCTAAATAGCAATTCATCAAAGATAAATAACTCTTATCCAGGATGCTTACCAATAGTCTTACTAAGTTTTTTAACTCTTCCTGTATACCTTTATCCCATTCATTGGAATTGGTCTTGGTATAATATACAAAAACTTCATTTTTTGCATATTATAAATGTACTATAGACTTGCTAACATTTGAGCTAAATTTTCTCCTGGATTCTTATTCTCTTTTCTCTAATGGTAATATTAATACTTTCTTATATCCACACTTCAAGTTGCTCAAATTGACTCTCATTCAATCTAGTTTTTCTACGACGTTAAGGGTGAGTAAACAATTTTACTTCTCTTCTAAGTTTTAGGTGCTTTATCCATGCAATTAGTGCTGTCCTTGAACAGCAACATATTTTTGCTATAATTATAGCATTCAGTTTTTTTGTAACATATGCGTTATTTCACACTTTTTTCAGCACTTTTTTTTCCTATTCCACAACCTTTATCCAATAATTTTGATTTCAACGCAGTTTAAAAACCTGCTATTTTACTTATTTCAGTATGGCTTCCTTTTCACTATTGCTTATCCATTCCTCGTATAGCAATATTAATATAAGCAGAAAAAAAGCCTTGGTTAATATCTATTAAAAAACATTGGCATTTTTTACATTTTAAATACTTAATAAACACAACTTAGTTGCTTTTTAATGCGACTAAACCCCTAGTCGTAAATATTTAAAAAACTTACTAGGCAGAAAAAAGGCAAAAAATATCTGTATTGGATAGTATTTACTCTCCAATCCTGCTGCAAATTAGCATACTATGTTGCCCAAACACTCTATAAGCGCGTTTCAGCTTATGTAGCTAAAACCTAGAAATGTTGTGAAGACAAAAGTACACATAGTGCAAAAAATTAAACATAAGATGCTAATTATGCAATACCTCGTTATTTAATCCACACAGATTGAAGACAACTGAATACCTCAAATCTACGGCAAGACTTGTGCCAAGTAGTTTTCTTGAGTTACCCAAATGATAGTAGGCAAAAACTATATAGTTTATAAGAAGTCTAGTGTTACATGGTCCTGTACTATCTTAACTCTTGACTTCGTCCCACAGAATTAATACTTTATTTACTGTTACAGTCTAAATCTATAGGGTAAAAATGGAGTTAAATCCGCTAGAACAGTTTAAAATACATACAATAGTAGAATTACCCAAACTATTCGGGCATGATATAAATTTTACCAACTCATCCCTTTTTATGATGATTTCAGTAGTATCGGTCATACTTTTCTTGCTCTTGGGGGTAAGGCAAGGCGCAATAATACCAGGCTATTTGCAAGCTGCAGTCGAGTGCGTATATGATTTTGTTATTTCCATAATAGAAAATAACACTGGAAGCAAAGGCTTAAAGCACATTCCGTTGGTATTTACAGTATTTATTTTCACTTTATCGTGTAATTTAGTTGGTGTGCTTCCTTATAGTTTTACGGTTACAAGTCATATGATAGTTACTTTCGCTCTATCAATGATAGTTTTCACTTATACAACAGTTGTTGGATTCAAAGAAAGAGGAATAAAATTTCTACGCATACTGTTACCGGAAGGCATTCCATCATGGCTTGCACCCATGATAATTTTTATTAAGCTATTTGCTTACTTGGCAAGGCCTATAAGCTTATCAATAAGGCTTGCTGCAAACATGATTGCGGGTCATACAATTATTAAAGTAGTAGCAGGGTTTATTATGAATATGCATTTGACTCTAATCCCTGTGCCGTTTTTGTTTATAATTGCACTAATAGGATTCGAAGTGTTTGTTGCAATTCTACAAGCTTATATATTTACCATATTAATGTGCATATATTTGTCAGATACGGTAAAGTAATTGACTTTTCTCTAGAGAGTTTTATAATTAATACATAAAAAAATAGTTAAAGGTAACATATGGAGTTAGTAGCTTTAAAGTTTATAGCGATTGGTTTAAGCGTACTTGGCATACTGGGAGCAGGCCTTGGTGTAGCAAGTATATTTTCTACTATGCTAAGTGGGCTTGCAAGAAACCCTGAATCGGAAAGTAAAATGAAAATTTACGTTTATGTTGGTGCCGGTATGGTTGAATTTACGGGGTTGCTCGCGTTTGTTCTTGCAATGCTATTGATGTTTGTTGCTTAACATATGCCACAGCTTGATGCTTCAACTT
The DNA here is from genome assembly GCF_013366805.1 of Wolbachia endosymbiont of Litomosoides brasiliensis. GTDB lineage: Bacteria > Pseudomonadota > Alphaproteobacteria > Rickettsiales > Anaplasmataceae > Wolbachia. The sequence continues at coordinate 53,906 of NZ_WQMO01000001.1, read as the reverse complement.
TCTTTTCTCAAGTTTTTTGGTTTTTAATTTTTTTTTCTTTACTGTTCTTTGTAGTACGTTATTTATTTCTGCCAAAGTTAGATAGAATAATAAACACTAGAAGTAAAAGGATATTGAATTCTTTTAATAGTTCTATTCACCTTCTAATGCTCATAGAAAATCAGACTATTAAATATAACGCAGCTTTAAATCAAGCTAGGGCGCGAGCTAAAAAAGTCATAGATGATGCACTAGTCCAAGTAGAAAAGATGAGGGCTGACGCAAAGAATATATTGGAAGAGAAAGACAAAGAAATAAGTAAGCTCGTTGAAGAAAAAGTTGCAAAGTTCAAGTCTGAGCACACTGATGAGTTAAGGCAAATGGCTACTAATATCGCCTTGATTTATTACAATAAGTTAACTAATTCTGAAATTGAAGAGGAATTTGTTGCTAATTTGGTATCCAAAGAATTTTAGGAGTTTTCATGTCTACGTCACTGATTATTAGTCTTGCTTTTTTTGTAGGCTTTATCCTTTCATATAAGTTATTAAAGAAAGTAGTAAAAAATGCTCTTAACAATAAGCGCAACAAGAGCAAACTTACGAATGAAGAGATTGAAAAATTCAGAAGAGATATGTTGGAGTATTACAAGAAATCCTCTGAAAAATACAAAAAATTAGATGAGGAAGTTAATAAAATGATGAATGAAGCGTTCGATAAGGCTGATAGTATCATTAAACGCAATAGAAAGCAGCTAGATCAGACGTTAGATAACAATGCACGTTCTCACCTGAAGAAAGTTACTGACCAAGTTGAAAAAGCCATCGGAGATTTGCAAGCTAACACAGCAAACATAGCTGCAGATGCTGTAAAGAAAATAATGCAAGAACATAAGGATAATAAGCGCAGTAGTGAGGTCATATCTTCATTCTCACGCAACCTAAATAAAAAACTACATTAGGTTTAACAAGGAAAACTCTTTTACTATAAATTCTACATAGCGCCCTGGTAAAAATTAAACAACACTACTTTTTTCATGGTTGAATACACAAGTTGAGATATCAACTATTGGATCAAGACCCGCCACGGTGATAGCTATGTATTAATGAAAGCGAATGGCGAACAAATTTTCTTAACTCGCACCTTGGTACTTCAGAATTTGCAAGCAACTATTTATACTACAAAACCTGACTTTTTAGTCAAGAAAACTAAGCTAAGCTCAGTATTTTTCACTTTTTTCTTTGTTGCAGCTTCAATTTTAACACTAACAGAGAAATACATACATTTCGCTTTGATGTTAATATTTATAGTTTGATGTTCTAGTTATTTGTTCAAACTTATAATTACGGTTTTTAGCTTATGCGAAATCTCCAACCAAAAAATGGATTAGAGTAGATGAATAAAGTATGTTAATAGAACAATTGATTGAAAGCATCAAAAGTTTGGATCACTTAAGATCAAAATTAGATGTAAAGTTTCTTATAGAAGGCAATGATCAGGAAATACTTGCAGCTATAGAAAAACATACTCTGCTATAATATTTTGAAGCGATAAAAGTGCCTCATTCTTTGCCTAAAATAAAGGCCAAGTTATGCAATTACGCTACGAGTTTCATAAGAGAAAAGTATGTGGTGACATATGATACAAATTACAACTTAGATCCATTGCAGTTTTAAAAAACACTGACTGAATTTGACCAGAGTGACGATAAGTTAGCTCGCGCGCAAATAAGACTGAATTGCTATAATTACAATCACAACTTTCTGACAAAATCCTTTTCTTTAGAATATATGAATTGGCTCCAGTGCTTATTGCCTGGATTTCAAAAAATGAACATGATGATACCTTTGGGTAATAGCAGTAACCACTTTTCAGTAGAGATTTCAAGGAAAGCGCTTTTCTGTGGTGTTTATAACGTTAGTGAATGTGCTAACTTAGGTTTGAGATTGCATAAATGGGACATCAAACTAAAATTATTGATCCGGAAACATTGGAAGAATCACCAATTACCGTGCCTGCTTGGATTAAGCAACAAGCACGTTGGATCAAGGACTACATGCAAACTTATATTGTTCGTTTTAAAAATATGAAGTTACTTTATAAATATACTGTACTTAAAGGAATTTTGCTATCGAACTTTATTGTCAGCTCTGCAGCTCTTGATCTTTTACTACTCAGTTTTTATTGCTTTCATTGATATTAATTCAAGTTTCAAACGAATTATTTTCGTCTTACTTTGTAGTGGCACACACTACTAATCTGATTCTTTTAACAATAGTCATAAGCAGCAAAAGATGCCTTTTCATTTTTATATAGCATCGACATTTTTTCCTGTCTATAATCTGCTGCATAGTGTTGCAGCTTTTCTCGCCTGTGGGAATTTATTACTGGCTCTCAACAATGGAATAAACTCAGCATAATTTATGGAACAAAAGCGACCAAAATCCGTAGCTATTTGGCTATTTCTCTGCTCTACCATGATAATCCTCATGGTAGGAATCGGTGGATTCACTAGACTTTCAAACGCAGGACTATCTATAACAGAGTGGGACCCAATTACTGGAGCACTTCCACCACTTAACAAGCAAAACTGGTTACAAGAAAAATCGAAATATGAGGCTACACCTGAATACAAAGCATTTAACTATGGTATGAGCATGGAGGAGTTTCGCACTCTATATTTAATAGAGTATATACATAGATTAGCTGCAAGGCTAACTGGGTTGATTTTCATTCTACCATTTATATATTTTACACTAAAAAAAAGAATATCTAAAAAGATAGTAACAAGGTTATCTATAGCACTATTATTCGGAGTCTTGCAAGCTTTTGCTGGTTGGTATATGGTTAAAAGCGGCTTAGTAGCTAAACCACATGTGAGCCACTATATGCTTGCGCTTCACCTGCTGTTAGCATTAGTTATTTTTGCATTATTATTATATCAATTTTTTGATTATCAAATTAGGCTAAAGCAAACTAAACTTAAGATTAGTGGCAACACTATACCCTACACAGGAATAATCCTGATCATGATTGTGGTACAGATGATTTTTGGAGCGTTTGTTGCAGGATTAAATGCTGGTTTAATTTACAACACCTTTCCACTAATGGATGGGCACATTATCCCAAAAGATTTATTTTTCTTACGGCCCATATGGTTAAATATCTTTGAAAACAGAGGAACAGTGCAATTTATACACCGAGCACTAGCATTGTTAATCTTGGCTATGATAACAATACTCACAATAAAAAACACAAGTGTAAAACCGGTGTATGCTATGCTGCTTTCCGTCATTATCCAGATAATTTTAGGAGTGGTCACTTTGTTGTTGCACATACCAATAACTACTGCTATAGCTCACCAAATGTCCTCATTTATCTTATTTGGGTCAGGTTTATATTTTCTATGTTATTTAAGAAAGCAGAGCTAACACTACATCATCAATCTGTACATTTTTTCCTTCTTGAATGAGAACGTTTTTTATCACCATTTCTGCTTCAGCACATATGATATTTTCCATTTTCATTGCTTCCACAACAAATAAAGGTTGCCCTATTTCTACCTGATCTCCTACATCTACGTGTAATTTAACTAACAAACCGGATATTGGAGATTTTACGACATCTACTGAGGCTTTTTCTGCTTCGTTATTTAACATGAACTTACTCAACTCAGCCACATAAGGTTTAAATATACAGCACTCGGCTTGCATTCCTGCATGCCCTATAAAGTATTTGCTGCCTTTTTTTTCTACTTTAAATGTTACATTAGTATCATCATTAATTGTAATACATAGTAACCTATAACTTGATTTCCACTTACCACTTACAGAATACATGTCATGATTGTATATTGTCGTTAAAACATTACCTTGGTACCTTGCATTTACAAGATATTCATTGCCATTTATTCTAACCACGAACACTTCATTGATCAACTTACCGTAATACCTTTCCTTACCTTCTAAATGAACATATAACCCAGCAAAAATAAACATTTTAATATATTCTTCTGTAACAAAATCACCATGAAATCCACTTGGGTAGTATTCTGGAATGAATCTTGTATGGAGCTTTGCTGCAATAAAATTTGGATGGTGGAAGATGGATTCTAGAAATTCTATATTACTTGTTACCCCTCCTATATAGCACTCAGACAATGCTTTTTGCATTCTGCTGATTGCTTCTATTCTATCTTTTCCATATGTTATTACTTTTGCAATCATTGAATCATAGAACATGCTGATTTCTGAGCCTGCAGCGACTCCATCGTCTATTCTTACATAATCATTTTCATTTGGTTTATCATAGTATTTTATTCTTCCGCTAGAAGGGAAAAACCTCTTTGATGGATCTTCAGCACAAATTCTACTTTCTATTGCAGAACCGATCAGTCTAATATCGCCTTGACTGAACCTTAATTTCTCTCCACAAGAAGTTCGTATCATTTCTTCTACTATATCTATTCCAGTTACAAATTCTGTTACTGGATGCTCAACTTGTAATCTCGTATTTACTTCAAGAAAATAGAAGTTTTGATCTTTATCCACAACAAACTCAACTGTACCTACTGAAAAATAGCCAACTTGCTTTGCCAGGGAAATACATTGGGTATACATCTCTTGTTTTACTTTCTCGCTAATGAATGGTCCTGGCGTTTCTTCTATTACTTTCTGATTATTCCTTTGTACTGAGCACTCCCTTTCTCCAAGGCACACTACATTGCCATATTTATCTGCTATGATCTGTATTTCAATGTGTCTTGGTAGCTCTATATATTTCTCTATAAAGATACTACCATCCTTAAAGCTCTTCTCCGCCTCGTTCACTGCTGACGTGAATGCTAGTTCAATTTCCCTTTTGGAGTTTACAACTCGCATACCTTTGCCACCACCACCTGATACTGCTTTTAGCATAACAGGAAAACCAATCTCCTCCGCAACCTGAGCTGCGTGGACAGTATCATCAATCTTACCCATATATCCTGGCACTACATTGACCCCAGCCTTTCTTGCAATTTCTTTTGCTGTTATTTTGTTAGCTGTAACTTCTATTATTTCTGCACTTGGCCCAATGAAATCTATATTGTGTTTTTGCAGAGCACATGGAAAATCTGGATTTTCTGCTAAAAACCCGTAGCCTGGATGCACAGCTTGTGCACCTGTTTCAACTGCTACTTCGCATATTTTTTCAATATTTAAGTAACTAAGATAAGCAGGCGAAGGACCAATGTACCTTGACTCATCTGCCTGCCTTACATGCACAGAATTTACATCTGCATCTGAGTACACACATACACAGGATATACCCATTTTACGGGCAGTTTTAATAATCCTGCAAGAGATTTCCCCTCTGTTTGCTATTAAAATCTTACTGTACTTCTTTTCTGTCATCGTATAAGTACACTTTATTTAACTTAAGAAAGTAAATTCCTATATCACCGTCTACAAGTAACTTCCTTTCTTCACATATAGGTACCAGGTGCTACTATTTTTGCAGCATCCTTAGCACTAATATTTTCCATTAGAGTGTTCACATCATTTGAGTCATATATTTCGCCGAATACCTTAAACGACAAACACGCAACCCCACCAGAAGCTATTGTCGCTACTGAAGCTAGTGCAAGCTCTTGAGAGCACAAGTATAGAAAATATAAAGATAAACACAAGGCAATAATACACGCTATAGTCCCTACTATATATAAGCACAGGCAAAATTTCTTATTACATAAAAGGCTCTCTTTTATACCTGCGATTTTTCTTATGTCTTCTTTATCTTCCCTACCAACCATATCAAGGGGAGTCCTTTTTGTGGAATCAGTTAACGCACATCTACTACTTAACGCACTTCTAACGTAATTCTTGAATTTTTCTAGCTTTTCTGGATCATACTGCAATTTAGCCTTTTCCGAATTTAAGTGCTCAAATATTCCTTCTACTACTTTTGGCAGTATTTGCATCCTTGCTGCTATATGAAATGGGTTTATGTTACTTTCACTATATCCTAACAAACGAACATCATTTTTAATACTTTTTCTAAAAATAGATAAAAAAGCTTCAACATTTCTTGTCCTTGCGGCTAAATGCAAGAGATTATCTCCATTCGCTATTAATTTTGCTTTGTCGGATGGACCTGTATAACACCAATCAAGTGCATCTGTATTGCTTGAAAGCAGGCTTTTTATATATTCAAGTTCTCCCATAATCACCTCGCTATATTTAACCGATATTAAACTATACACTACAATTTATGAAGAACAAATACAATTAATCCTCCATGACAAATAATTTATAGTAATTCTAAATTGTTATAAACATGGATTTTAGCTATCATCGTTTACATTGCTATAATGAACAAATATGCCAAACATAGTTACTAGATTTGCTCCATCACCAACAGGGTTTCTGCACATTGGTGGGGCTCGTACTGCCTTATTTAATTGGCTCTATGCAAAGTACCATGGTGGCAGATTTTTGCTTAGAATTGAGGACACTGACAGGAAACGTTCAACACAGGAAGCGATTGACGCAATAATAAATGGGCTAAAATGGCTCGGTTTGAGCTATGACGGAGAAATAGTATACCAATCAAAAAGAATAGAACGGCACATCGAAGTTGCAAATCTTCTTGTTAAGAAAGGCAAGGCGTACCGCTGTTATTGCCCTGAAGGTGAGGTTGCAGAAAAGAAAGCAAAAGCGAGAAAGGAAGGGAAAATATATAAGCACAAGTGTATTAGTATGATACCAAATGCAAGGCCAGTTCTCCGCTTTAGTGTGCCAGATTCACAGGAGATCGTCGTCGATGATAAAATATACGGTCAAATTAAAGTAAATAGCGACCAACTTGATGATATAGTGATCTTACGCTCTGACAATACTCCAACATATATTTTTGCAGTGGTAGTTGACGACTATGATGCAGGAATAACTGATATAATACGTGGTTCTGACCACCTCGCTAATACTTTCAAGCAAGTGCTAATATATCAGGCTCTTGATTTCGATATTCCACGTTTTACGCATGTACCGCTAATTCACGGGGAAGATGGAAATAAGCTGTCCAAAAGACACGGTGCAACAAGCATTTGCGACTACGAAAAGATGGGAATATTGCCAAAAGCGATGCGTAATTACTTACTGAGACTTGGGTGGAGCCACGGCAATGATGAGATTATTGGCGATGAACAAGCAATAGAGTGGTTTAATTTAGAAAGCATTGGTCGTTCGCCTGCACGGCTTGATTCCAAAAAATTGGAGCATTTGAATAACCATTATATTAATAATATGAGCAATGAAGATATTCTAACTCTGATACTTAAAGAAAATACTCTAGCTGACAAAAAAAAGGACTATTTATTACAGGGATTAACAGAACTAAAAAAAAGAGTAAATTATCTAACAGAATTGCTGGATTTAGCTGAGTTTTATATAAAAGATCCACCTTTTAGTTTAAGTGAAGAAGCTGAGCAAGTTGTCAGATCTAACTTTGATATAATCAAGTTACTTGCGTCATTTCTTTCAAATATCGGAGATGAAAGCTGGAACAAGGACTTTCTGTCCTCTCAGATCAAGGAGTTTTCAAAATTATATGATATCAAAATGAGCGATGTTTACCACTCATTACGAGCCCCTATAACTGGGGTGATGGATGCACCAGGAATCATTGATATCATGATAATTCTTGGCAAAGATGAGTGTATAAGGAGATTGCAAGCAGTTTAAATGAAATATAGAGAAAATTTACTTAACAAACTTTTGCAGCCCCTTAATTATAGTATTAAAGGTATTCAGTTATCTTCAATTTGTGCAGGTCAAACGATGAAGTAGCCACGTCGTCGGTATCTTGTATTTAATTTTTTGCACTACGTATACTTCATGCCTTCACAACATTTCTAGGTATCTTACTCATATAAGCTGAAACGCATCTACAAGCGTTTAAGGCAGTATAGAACGCCAATTTGCAGGATTAGAGAATAAACAACTCCCACTACGTGGTTGTTTTACCTTTTTCCACTTTAACAAATTTCTTAAAACATTTATAGCTAAAGCAGTTTAGTGTAAAGGCAAACACAAGATTATAAATGCTGAATCAGCATTGCTTTAAAGAGAGTGCCCATGTTTTCAGTCAACCTTAAGAATTCACTAAAGATCCTATCCTTTTGTTCATCACTTGTATTTTCCATTAAAGCCTGGGTTCTTTCTCTTATACCAAAAAGATGTAAAAATTCTCTCTGAGTTAAAATTTCACAGTCTATGTATCTTAATGAATCTCTTAACGCTTGAAAATTTACAAGCGCAGTAATATCACTATTACCGACATTTTCAAGAAAATTAACATACTTATGTTGTTTTACCGATTGCAAAGTGCTTTTGTGAGAAGGATATACATAGCCATAATCTATGATCAAAGCAGCTCCCCCGTTATTCATTATCTTATCCTCAAGCGTTTTTAACACTTCAATCCCAGCTAAACATACTTCCACTACTGCATCATCAAAACCCTTTATCGTTCCAGTGCACGATACTGAAATCCAGTCTCTTGGTAATTTCATCGAAAATGTTGAATAGCGTGCCTGTTTATGATCAATTTTTCTGGATTCCAGTGTCATGCGCTGGAATGATAAAGAAAGAGCACTAGGATAACAAGAAAGGGGCACTGAGATAACAAGAAAGGGGCACTGAGATGATGTCCCATCATTCTGCTTTGTTACTCTATTTTCATACCACTCTCCATTACGATATACAAACTGATCTATCGGAAGAGCATCGAAGAATTCATTCGCTAGAAAAATGGTTGGTTGTTCCGGTAGATTATAGATATTTTCATGCCAACTGACTCCTAAACCCTTTAACTTTTCCTTTTGTATTTTCTGCAAAGCAGGACTTATCTCAATCAGATGAATGGCCATTGAACTAAAAAAGCCGCAGTGCTTTTTAGTGGTTCTTATTATATCATGAATGAGTGTTCCTCTACCCGGCCCAAGTTCGACTAGAGAAAACCTTGATGGCTTGCCCAACTTTTTCCACGTATGGATTACCCAAACTGCAATTATTTCACCAAATAATTGACTGATTTCAGGTGCTGTGATAAAATCACCACTTTTACCAAGCGGTAATTTATTCATGTAATAGCCATACTCTTTATGATATAGAGCGGCATTCATAAAATCACTGATGGATATTGATCCTTGGCTTTTATCAATTAATTCATGTATATAAGTAAGCATATTATTAATAAATATTTAACTATAGCGCGTCACACTATAAATATAGTAGAACATTTATATATAGTATAAATTTAAAAGCTTATGAATGATAGTGCTTCAATTATGGACGAACAAAACGTTACCCTTATGTTTCAAGATGATAGTATTGAATACAAGCTTAAAGAAATTGTCAATTTTGCAGAAAATAAGGTTATAAGCCCTGATGGGCTAACTTTACTAGAAGTATTTCAAGCGCTAGTCCAAATGTTAAATGGTGATCTAGAATTAGTAAAAAAAGTGCTAGCATACGCTAATACTATGGCAAAGCATGGAATGAAGATAGCAAAAGAGTCGCAACTGAACAAAGCTGATGTTCACCGAGTTTTGGAAAGCAAAAAAATTATTCTTCAAAGACAAGACTTTATGAAGAAATCGCCTCCTCTATCTGCTATAAAGCAGATCAAAAAGAAAAGCAGAGGTCTTTAGATGGCTGACTCTATAAGAAAATTTACTGTGCAGTGTGATTTCAAAGGACAAAGCTCACCTTTTGCAATATATATAGGGGATCCAAAAAGCAACACTCATCCAATACATCATCAAGATCTATGGCTTGTGAAAGAACGTGGAGGGAATATCCCTAATAAAGTCAAAGAAAGTCTGCAGAAGTTATATAAGTTATCTCAAGAAAATGGAATTCCCTTTTCAGAGTTATGCACCTATGCCATTACTATAGTTAATAATAATAACAAAAAAAGTAACAACAAGAAATGAGATAGTTTAATCTCTTAATATTTCATTAATGGAAGTCTTCAATCTTGTCTTTTTATCCACTTTTTTTACTATAATTGCACAATAGACTGAAATGTTATTTTTGGATAAAGTAGATCCTGGTACCACCACAGAATAAGGCGGCACTTCGCCGTAAAATACCTCATTAGTTTCCCTATCAATAATCTTTGTTGATGCTCCGATGAAAACTCCCATGCCCAAAACAGACCCTTCTCTTATTAGAACACCTTCAGCTATTTCGCTACGTGCGCCGATGAAGCAATTATCCTCTATAATAACTGGAGAAGCCTGAATAGGTTCTAAAACTCCACCGATTCCCACTCCTCCAGAAATATGGCAATTTTTCCCTACCTGTGCGCAGCTACCAATTGTTGACCAAGTGTCTATCATTGTACCAGAACTAATATATGCACCAACATTAATAAAACTTGGCATAAGAACAACGTTCGCACCTATGTAAGCAGATCGGCGAACAAAACATCCGGGAACTGCTCTAATTTTTGACTGGTGAAACTCTTTTTCATTCCATTTATCAAACTTATTATTGACTTTATCAAACCACCAACCGGTATAACCTAACATTTTGCTCTCTTCAGTAAGAAAATGTAATGATATTGCCTGCTTTATCCATGTATGCACTATCCACCCCCCATCTGACAGCCTTTCCGCTACTCTAATTTTGCCACTATCTAAGAGCTTAATTACTTCTCCAATTATTACTCTTGCTGCTCCCTTCACACTGCGATCGCTAAGTTCACTCCTATTTTCCCAAATATCCTCTATATCATTCTGTATTTTTTCTAGTTGCAAGTCTCCCATTTATTATATATTAATAATAAATTATAGCTTCGTATAACCCGAGTTTGTTACTGCTTCACGTACAAGTGCTGTGAAAATACAATGTAATAATTGCACTAAAATCTACTTAGTACTTCCCGAACAAATAGGTAAGTCTAGGAAAAAAGCAAAGTACACAAACTGTAATTACACATAACATGAATCTTACAAGAACTTGACAAGGTATACACTGCTAGTATGCAAGAAAAAAGAATTGATGGAAGGAACTTTTTACAAAACTTAATGTCTGCTACCTTAGCCTTTGCTATAGTAATAGGGTTATGCATCGCAATAGCTAATATTCTCAAAGAGATGAATAGAGTATATAAAACAACAAGCTATAAACTAGGATACAAAAAAAGCAAACTGATAGCCCAAATATAAAAAGGCTTGCTGCAAGTAAATTTTATTAAGACTATCTTTTTTTTATCTAATTTAAGATCTAGCCAAACAGGAGTCAACCACCAGGCGTCATCCAAATAGCTGATACTAAGACCCAGTTTCCATGACACAATTCCATCACACAAATTTTCCAGTTCTTTATTTAATAAGATTCATCGCATTTAGAAAACTTATATAGACTCTTTCCACTTTTGTGATACCATAAGCCTGTAGTCATGAATAAGCACATATGAATAAATCAGCGTATGAGATCATAGAACATGAATATGATATAGTGGTAGTGGGTGCAGGTGGAGCAGGGCTCAGGGCAACACTTGGAATGGCTGCTACTAATTTCTCAGTTGCCTGCATTTCTAAAATTTTTCCTACACGCAGTCATACAGTTGCGGCACAAGGTGGAATTAGTGCAGCCCTAGGTAATATTGCTGAAGATGATTGGCGCTGGCATGCGTATGACACAATAAAAGGCTCAGACTGGCTTGGTGATCAAGACGCAATAGAATATATGTGTAAAAATGCTGCTAAAGCTGTTATTGAACTTGAAAATTTCGGTGTACCTTTTTCTCGTACAGAAAGTGGTAAAATATATCAGCGTCCCTTTGGTGGAATGACAACTCACTTTGGCAAAGGAAAATCAGCCCAGCGTACTTGCGCAGCAGCAGACAAAACTGGGCACGCAATCCTTCACACTCTATATCAGCAGTGTCTTAAATTCAATGCTGAATTTTTTGTCGAATATTTTGTGATCGATTTAATCATGGATAACGAAACTGGAGCATGTTGTGGAGTTCTTGCTTGGTCGCTATGCGACGGCACATTACATAAATTTCGTGCACATTCGGTGGTATTAGCAACAGGTGGATATGGACGTGTTTATTTCTCTACGACAAGTGCACATACCTGCACAGGTGATGGTAATGGAATGGTAGTAAGAGCTGGATTACCACTTGAAGATATGGAGTTTGTGCAATTTCATCCAACAGGGACATATGGTTCAGGGTGCTTGATGACAGAAGGGTGCCGTGGTGAAGGCGGATATCTTGTTAATTCTCAAGGCGAAAGGTTTATGGAACGTTACGCGCCAAAAGCAAAGGATTTAGCTTCTCGTGACGTGGTAAGTCGTGCAATAACAATTGAAATCAGAGAGGGAAGAGGTGTAGGACCGAAAAAAGACCACATATACTTAACTATAGCACACCTCGATCCAGAAGTAATAAAACTAAGACTTCCAGGAATTAGCGAAACCGCAAGGACTTTTGCAGGAGTTGACGTTACTAAAGATCCGATACCTGTTATTCCAACTGTGCACTACAATATGGGCGGCATTCCAACTAATTACCATGGAGAAGTGATCACATTGAAGAAAGGCAAGGAAGAAGTAGTAGAAGGATTATTTGCAATCGGAGAAGCAGCGTGTGTCTCTGTGCATGGTGCAAATCGACTTGGTTCCAACTCGCTTCTTGATCTTGTAGTTTTTGGTAGAGCTGCAGCATTCAGAGCAAAAGAGAAACTAAAGCCTAACACACCACATAAAAGATTACACTCAACTTGTATAGATTGGATAGTAGATAGATTCAATAAGATACGGTTCGCTTCCGGAGGGCTTAGAGTATCGAAAATACGCAGCGAAATGCAGCACACTATGCAAAAATATGCATCAGTGTTCCGTGTTGCCGAGGTTTTAGAAGAAGGTAAAAAAGCTATAAAAGGAGTAGTAAAAATGATGCCTGATATCGCAGTTGAAGACCGCAGCATGGTATGGAACAGTAACTTAGTCGAAGCTTTGGAGCTTGCTAACATGATTCCACAAGCAGTTATTACTATGGAATGTGCAGCAAATCGCAAGGAAAGTAGAGGTGCCCATGCTCGTGAAGATTTTCCTGAACGTAACGACAAAAACTGGATGAAGCACACTATAGCATGGCTCGAGGAAAAGAAAGGGCAAATCAATATAAAAATTGATTACAAGAAAGTTGCTGAAGACACTCTGAGTGACGAGATTGATTTCATCGCGCCAGAGAAGAGGGTTTATTGATTTGCTTGTTGAAGCTTAACAACCCCTTAATAATTCGAAATATTGATATATTATATATTTCAGAACTAGGAAGGCTTTTAGTGCCTTTTGACTTGTCTGATGATTTTTGTGTTTCTTCTTTCTCTGAATTTTTGTGTTTATTTTCCACATTCTGTTGAGCAGCTCTTTTGGAAGCTTTGCCTTGTCCTATAGCTGGGTGATCATCTTTACTTTTAGGCACACTCTGTTCATCAGTGGCAAGTTCTTTCACAGACTTCTTAATACCACTAAACCCTAAAGTGAATATTATGCATAACACTCCAGTAATAGCTATAGTAGGCAACGCCGCTACGATTGCAATTTGCCCTTGGAAGCAAGAAAGTGTTACCATTGTAATAATAGTGGCTGCTACTGCAATTGCTAACAACATACTAGCTCTCCTGCAAGGATTAACACACTTCCGTACAATTTTGAAAGCACGTCCTATTTTTTTCATAGTGCTCTTCAATCTATCTGCAGCAGCCCCGCTTTGAGAATTAAACCATTTAGAAATGGTGCATACACCATATTTTGCTTCAAGCTTTTCTTTTAATTCTTTAGCTTTATCCCGTGCTTTTTGTGGTATCGTTTTATCATTCTTTGCATTTCGTAGAGCCAGATAGTACTTTTTAGTATGAAATTTCTCATCTTCTAACCATAAAGAATGAGGGTTAGCATTGTCTTTTAATAATATTGCACAAAATTTTGTTGTGTTGCCACCACCATACTTTCCGGAAGCAATTTTTTTATGTTGAGAAAGGTGTTCAAATTTTCCTTTCATTGCTCTCCTCTTCAACGCCTCTTGTATAAGAGTACTTTTGTCACCGGTGACTGCCTTAGCCTCACTTAATTCACTTCTGCTTGATATTAGATCCAAACATGCAACCTTTTGCTTGCCTTTAGATGACACAATATAGTGCAGAGCATCATTTCCCTCTTTATCCTGAACAGTAATATCAGCACCATTTTGTAGGAATAGTGCTAGAGTTCGATATCTACTAGTAGCGTTAAATTCTCTTTTAACTATATTTTGTATTTTATTTCCCAATGAAGATTTTTTACCCTTTTCCTGTATACGCTGAAGTACTTGATGAAGTGGCGTTTGTTTTGCTGTATTTTCAGTGTCCACAGCTTTTTTAAACTGTGTTTTAAGTTGCTCTTTTCCTTTCTCCTCGCTTACATTCAATACTATATTTAAAAATTCAAGCTTTTGTTCTTTTTTTGATTTTGCAACTATTAGATGTAAAGCATTGTTGTCACTTGCACCCTTAATACTAATATTCGCTCCTTTTCGTAATAGTTCTTTAAAAAGTTTCTCATTCTTATTTTTAATTGCTGAATGTAATAGATAATTATCATTACCATTTCGAGTATTTATAATATGCGCTACAATTTCTTTAATTTTTGTTTTTATCTCTAGTTCTAACTCAGGTTTCTTTACTGACTCTGCTAGCTTTTCCAGGAAACCAAGATAATATATCTTTTGCTTTTCACTTAAACTTTGTAGCGCTTCTTGAGGTAATTTTAACTGGTCTAGTTTAATCTCATGCTCTAACAATGTAACAGAAAACTTAAGTGTGTTGTCATCAGCCCGGATTATGTGAAGCCCATGTCTCCCTTTTGTTATCTTGTCAATAAGTGCCACCTGAAGAGGAGTTTTTTCACCCTGATTTTTACTATCAATAAGTCGTGCTAGATCTTCCTTAGAAATTACTTCCATTAGGATATTTAAAGATTTGCGTTTCTGTTCTTTCTTTAGCAGCGCAATAAGGTGTAAAATATTATTTCCATTTTCATCTTTTAGGTTAATATCCGCCCCTTTTTGCAGTAGCTTTTTAAAAAGTTCTTTATCACAATCGTCAATTGTCGAATGTAATAAATGATTACCATTAGCATCCGGGATATTTATAATACACGCTGTAACATCTTTAATTCTGTCTTCTATATTGATTCTCTGCTCTAATGTAGATTGCCTTACCGACTCTGCCAATTTTTCTAAGAGTTTAAAATGATATTTCCTGTGCTCTTTATCTAAGTTTTGTAACTCCTCTTTAGATAACTGCAAATCATTCACGTTAGCTCCTAGCTTAAACAAGCTTATAGCAGACTCTATCGTATGATCATCATATTGCGTAAACGGCCTTTTTAGAAATTTTCCAATTTTTTTAGGTATATTTTCAGAGCTATGCCTTCCCTTAGTTATCTTACTAAACAGCAATTTTTGTAATGGTGTTCGCCCTTCTCTAGGATTTATAGCCTTACTAAGCTTATCTTGAGATATTCTTCCTTTTTTCACTAAACTTAATATTAGATTTAAGCATGCAACTCTTTGCTTTCCTTGCGACAAAGCAATAACATAGTGTAAAGTGTTGTTATCGTCACCGTCTTTTGTGCTAATGTCTGCACCTTTTTGCACAAGTTTCTCAATTTGTTTCTTATTACCTAGTTTTGCTGCTTTCAGTAAATGATTATCAGTATTTTCATCTGCAAATACATCAAGAATTCTTTCCACATTTTCAGGCCCTTTATTATTGATTTGATGTCCACGATCGCTATCACTTCCACTACCTTCACTGTTCCTATGGTCATTTTGATTACGGGTAATACTATTAAAACAATATTTGCTATTACAAGTAATTTCAGAAATTACCTGTCCTATTTTCTCTTTTTTTATATAGTTTAATTCTTTCGATATTTTTCTACTCAATACCAGAAGAAAATACTGGACATAATACCTATAATACTTTTCTTGTTTCCCAAGTGATTCTTCCAATATAGTCAATACCTCAGGGCTAGCACCTTCCTTGAATAACCTTGTACACTTCTCGATGATTACATCTCGACCTCTTACCTTTTTACGCTTGTGCCCTTCTTTTTTTACCTTTCTCTCTACAGCGCCATACAATTGTTCATCCTTTTTATCCCGCTCTTGTTTTTCATTTCTATCTATACATTCACCTAATTTATCTGCATTAGTAGTTAGTGCAGTTATATCTATACCCATACTAAAACCCCACTATTAAAGCTATGTATCTTCTCAGCCATCAGCGCTGGAACCCTTTTCGCTTAAACTAAATAACCCATTGAATTAGACCTTTAAATTGAGCTAGATGTTGTATGTGTAGTCGAAATATAGGTAGAAAGGTTGAAAAATTAGTTTTTATTAGAAAACTTACCATTATGGTTAAACCCCACTTTAACATTTATCTACTATTTTAACCATTTAATCTTAAAAAATAATAAATATAGCTAAAATAGGTCAGGCACCTCCTGTAAAACATGACATTGCTATTAGCTCTCCGTCATACTGCTGCAGCATCTCACATGCTAACAGGTATAGACAACAAAATCGCCAGATCACTTTAGCTATAGTCTGCATCTTAATTTAGTTGTGCTTTATTAAAAAAAACTTTAGATTAATTCTATAATCAACACTCACAACTTAATGACTCAAACTTGGAATTTACTGCAAGCAGGGCAGAAGGAGAACTACAAGATAGCATATATAAATGCTCGTATTATTGACCCAGAAACTAAGCTTGATATAAATGGTTCACTACTGACTGAAGGAAATAAAATCATTGATTTTGGCGAATCATTACTTTCAAACGGGATACCAAGTGAAGTTGACGAGACAATAAACTGTAAAGGACTTGTTTTAATGCCAGGCCTTGTTGACATTCACGTGCATTTTCGCGAGCCAGGCCAGGAACACAAAGAAACTATATATACAGGCAGCAAATCTGCAGCCGCAGGAGGCATTACAACTGTAGTTTGTCAACCAAACACTACTCCAGCAATAGATAGTGTAATTTTGGCTAAGTATTTAAAATATAGAGCACTTGAAACTTCACATGTGAACATTGAATTTTATGCTAAAATCACTAGTTCAGAGAAAAAGCTAACTGAAATGGCACTTTTAAAAGAAGCAGGTGCAGTTGGGTTTACTGACGATGGCATGCCCGTCATGAATCCAATGATTATGAGACAGGCATTACTTTACTCAAGTATGCTGAATGTTCCTATTGCCCAACATGCCGAAGACCTAAATTTATCAGCAGGCGGCGCAATCAACGAAGGTAAAATTTCTGAAGCATTAGGAGTAAAGGGAATCTTAAGTGCATCAGAGTCAGTCATGGTAAGCCGTGATATACTGCTTATGAAAGACATAGAGAACGTACACTATCATATTTTACACATCTCTTCAAAAGACTCACTTAACGCTGTCAAACGTGCAAAAGATTTAGGGTTGAACGTCACATGCGAAGTAACCCCTCATCACTTCACTTTAACTGAAGACATGGTAAAACAACACGGAGCAATTGCAAAAATGAATCCGCCGCTTCGTACCGAAGAAGATCGTTTGGCTATGGTTGAAGGTTTAAAAACAGGTGTGGTTGACTGCATCGCAACCGACCATGCGCCACATGATCGTAGTTCTAAAGACCTGCCACTTGAGAGTGCCGCATTTGGTGTTGTAGGCCTCGAAACAATACTACCCCTTTCACTTGAACTTTACCACAATGGACAGATGGACCTATTTGATGTACTTGCAAAACTGACATACAAGCCTGCGGATATAATACACGTACCACGTGGTCGTATACAGAAGAACTTTGTCGCAGACCTAACTTTAGTTGATTTGAATCATGAGTGGGAAGTTAAAATTGACAGCTTTGCTAGCAAGTCAAAGAATTCTCCTTTTGGCGGGCGCAAAGTAAAAGGGCGCGTAGTACGCACTGTTGTGTCTGGCAAAACTGTGTATTCACAAAAATGATTTTCGTAGAATCACTTTTCCTTATCTGGAGTTTTTGATGACTTGGCTTCCAATTCTTCTATTGTTCGCAGAGCTGTCTTTATGTTTTTCGGTAAATTTTCAGTTATTTGATACTCTGCTAACCTACATTGATTTGGTTGTGCTTTGAAGAGCATATCCATACCAATTCTTATTGTTCGTGGGTCAAATAAGTAACATTGCAGAATTGTTTAATTGCGGAGTGAGAAATAGGGTAATAAATTTGCACAAAGAGCTCTCAAGAAAGCAATTGCATTATAGACTTTAGTTATATAAAATGTTCTGTTTTACAAGTCTTTCAACAGGACTAAGCTCGGGTGAGTATGGTGGTAGGTATATGTACCTTAAATTTTTTGACTTATACCAGCTAGTCAATCCATGACAAGAAAGGCTTCTCATGTTCTTAAATATTGCAACATTCGTTCAAAAAAATATTCATACAATCAGTGTTGACATTCGGTGCAAATAAGTTAGAACTCTCTCCATTTCAAGGATTAATTGCACTGTAGAGATAAAATTTTTCTACCTAATTTTACTTCAACTTATGCTCTAACGCCCTTTTTAAACTATCCGTGTCCAACTCTTGAATGTGTGCCAAACCATGATTCATAAAAGATGAATAACTCTTGTACAGGATACTCATCAACAGCCTCATTAAGTTTTTTTTAAACTCTTCCTGTCTACCTTTATCTTGTTCATCGCGAATTAGTTTAGTGTAATACGCGAAAACTTCATTTTTTGCATGTTACAGATGCACTGTAGACTTGCTGACATTCAAGCCAAATTTTTTCTGATTCTTATTCTCATTTCTTCAATGGTAATATTATGGTTTTCTTGTATCCATACTTCAACTTGTTCAAATTGAACCTGACTCAATTTAATTTTTCTACAACGTTGAGGGTGAGTAAACAATTCCTCTTCTCTTACAAATTTTAGATGCTTATCCATGCAGTTAGTGCTGCTTTTGAAATGCAACACATTTTCGCTACGCTGTTATACTGTACTTTTTCGCTGCAACTACAGCATTTAGTTTTTTTGTAACATATGTATTATTTCGCACTTCTCTCAGCACTTTTTTTTTACTGATCCCATAACTTTTTCATCCAATAATTTTGATTGCAACGCCATTTAAACTTCGCTATTTTACTCACTTTAGTATAGCTTCTCTTCCATGATTATCTATCTGTTCCTCATATAGTGAAAATTAGTAGCACTACCTCACGTTTCGAATTTTTATAAATCCGCTAAGTGCCACAATTATCGACTTAACCTTTGGCCCAAATGCGTCTGATGTAGCACCTTCTAGTAATCTGCTTCTTCCTTTTCCTGCATCTTCGACAACGGCTATGCCTTAGTTAATGTCCCATTACATAAGACTCAACTTTCAGGAGATCAACCTTTTGCTAAATACATGGTTCACCACACATTGTAATTTCTCCCCATATTTACAAGTATGAGGCAATTCTACTTTTATTACCTCATTTACGCACTCATTTTAGCAAGACAGTTACCCTTGCCCAATTTAATTGCAATATCCCTTTCGCTTTTTGCCTTACTCTTTTTTACTTTATCCAGCTTTCTGGGCTTAGTATTGATGAATTCTTAAATTTAAACCAAGCTTTTCCTTTATTTCCCATCTTCAAAGCCTTACTTCCTTAGCTTTGAGGCTTTAGACTTTTATTATCTCTCCAACCTTTCTATTCTGGTTTTAACTCCGCTATTTTCCACTTTAGGCTTTTACAGAGTTTTAAAAGATTCACCACATTATCTCACTTTTACCTTACCATTACCTTTGCACTACCTTATCTCTCTTACCTTACCACACCTCTAAACGGATATATGCATTAAGATGTTTTTTATTCTTCCTGCCTTTTACGTCTCTTGAAAACCTTGATCAAGAGGAACAGGCTTTTTACTCTATTATCTACTGGAAACAATTCACCTTTACTTTGACCTAGCAGAGGAGATAAAGGTAGTACGGCTGTAGGAGATGGCCAATAGAAGCAGGGTTGGTACCAGAGGCGTCTAAGAAGGCATTGTTCCCATCCGTGCGCTGACATCACTATCCAAAGCTATCACTGTTGCTTGTATGCTGACGTTATTGCATAAAGTTATCACACTATCATCTATAGCATTAAGGTATATTTTTTTCTTATCGCTTAACTAGAAAGCGCCAGAACCATAGGATAAAGAAATACCCTAGCTACAAGCCTAGATGTACATAGTGAAAAAGTAGAGATTAAATGCTTTAATAGAGATAAAACCGATGACGATACTTCAGAAGTACTTACTTCTTTTACCTCACATATTAATACAATATTGATAATAATCATGTTAATGGTTTATGTCAATTAAAATTGTAGAATAAATTTCCTTAATTTTGTTATATGGGTAGATTAACATCAGTAATAAGCTTGTTAAGAAATTATAATGCAAATAACGTTGCCGTGGAAATCTGTAACAATACTTCTCGATAACGTTTAACTAATTTCAATAAATTATCTTTTAAATTCTAGATGGATATACACTTTGTTAACATGTTTAGTTCAAAATCCAAAAGTAAGTTCATGCTTTCCATTGGAGAAGAAGGCACAATATTGCTGTATTTTAAAAATAACACCTTAAATAAAAGGTATTTTGTTAAGGACAAAAATGATAAAGCAGTGTTTGACTTAAATTCATGTCTTTCATCCGATAAAAAATCACCTTTATACTTGGTATTAAACCATGCAGATCAAAATTACTCGCTACAGTTCATTCCAAGAGTAAATAGAATTAGCG
Source organism: Wolbachia endosymbiont of Litomosoides brasiliensis (assembly GCF_013366805.1). GTDB lineage: Bacteria > Pseudomonadota > Alphaproteobacteria > Rickettsiales > Anaplasmataceae > Wolbachia. The sequence continues at coordinate 33,065 of NZ_WQMO01000001.1, read as the reverse complement.
CTTATCTATCGGCAAAAACGAAGATGGAACATTTCACTCGCAATAATGGTATAAGCTCAGCTCTTCTAGTTGAAAAGCCAAACAAACTCAATCAAAACTGGTGTTACCTTCTTGTTTCATCTAAAGCAAAGCATTTAGTAGAATATTGGCTGAGTGTACTTATTAAAATAGGCTCTAACTTTAAGGGAATATTAATGTTTCCCATAGAAATAAATAACATAGCAAAAAAGGTTTTTTATAATGATCCTGATAATTGGAAAATTATAGTGGTCGCAACTAAAACTGGAGGCTATAGACAAGTAGTTTTTAAAGAAAATAAAATGGTATTTACACGCCTAGTTCCATTTACCAATGATAATTTACCAGGAATTATTGCTGGTGGAATATATCAGGAAGTGCAAAATACCATTCGACACTTAACTAAGTTTGGTTTTAAAAGAAACGACCCAATTGATCTTTGTATGGTAGTACAAGAAGATATTAAGGCTAGCTTATCAGTTATAAATTTTTTAGAGAAAAGTGTAAATATATTAACTCCATATGAGTTGGGCAGGTTATTAGGGTCAGAATTAGCTATCAGTGCAAAAGATAGTTTTTGTGATACTATAATTCTATTTCACAGTTCTAAGAATAAGCCAACAGCTGTTTTTTACACAAAAGAAACTAAAGAATTTTACTTATTAAATTACTTCTATCTGAACTCTCCTCGAATCTTTCTATATTTCGCCTTAATTCTAATTGCAATCAACATTCTTTGTTTGCTAAATTTGCATTCAAATTTTAATGTTGCTGCTAATCTATTAGCAAAAAAGGAGGCTTTAGATAATCAATTAGCAAAACTAAGTCAAAGCTACAACATGAAAAAAATAGATGAAGTTTACGACTTTATCAATATCAATAATATTCTATTAAAGATAGAGTATTCTCCCCTTACACAGGTTAAATATGCAGAAAAGTTGAAAGTACCAGATGCAAAGCTTCAATCGTTCGAGTGGAATTATAATGAGGCAAAAAATTACATTACCACGATTTTAAGGTTTAATTTGCAACCTGGTAAAAATGTTTCCTACCAATATAAGGAATTACAAAAAAAATTAAACAATAACTTTCATACCTATGATATTAGTATTTCTAGCTTGCCCGCTACTGAAGGGCAAAATATACCTATTAATGTTAAAATAGGAGAGGCTATGTAAGCTAATGAACGTTTTTCAGTTAAAAAGAAGAGTTGCAATTCAACTTATATTATATCTGTTATTATCTATTGGATTAATAGGATTACTAATGTATGCTATTATTTATAACAGACAAGTCTATAATAAAAACCAGAGTGCCATTGATGAAATACGTTCTATTAATTTGCAAATCACTGATGTTCAAAAAAGGAAAGTTGCTTTAGATAAAAACCTAGATTTATGGCAAAAAATTTCCTCTTCAAATTTACATAGTAGCAGATACATTGCAAATTTAAATTTTGAGCTTGGCAAATTATATAAAAAGTACTGCATATTAGAACCTGAAATATCAATCTCTATACCTGAGGAAATTGAACTATATAACAAAAGTGAACACATAAAAGTAATCAAGAGTAAAGTAACCCTAAATTTAAGTTCAATCAGCGATAAGCACATTTTTTTATTTTTACAATCTGTTCCAAGCTTGCCTGGCTATGTTATGATCAAATCTCTTGTCTTGAACAAAGAGAGAAATATTGATGCTGCAACTATGAATCAGATTTTAAATGGCAATATGATAGAAATAGTAAGCGCCAACATGGTCTTTGACTGGTATACTATACTAAGTAGATGAAATAATGAAAATAAAGCTGCTTTTTATTTTTACTCTACTTTTCCTCGATGCTAGTACATACTGTAGTTGTGGAGATATTATAGAAAGCATAGAAATCTGCAAAGAATATACTTGTCGACAATATATTGATAATGAAGACTTTATCGAGCATAAAATATTAGGATTAAACAGTAAAGATTTATGTGTATATACGGAAAAACAGGATAATGATGAAGTGATTTGCCACCATTCCAAGCATGGAATGATGATGGAGAAAAAATATCTTGAAAGCATTTTCAAAGTTGGCAATCAAGAAATCAATAATTTCACTGATATAGTAAAACTGCGTGCAAAGGAATGTTTTTTCACAAGTAATCAAAAGGCAAGCTATATAAATCACGATGATATAATAAAGGAAGCAGTAGAGAGTGAATTTGATATTTTACCACGATACAATGATATAAAAAGCATTTTCTTTGACAAGGAATCAGTCAATAAAATGGTTAGTGAAATGGAAAAATTTAACCTACGATCCTCAAGAGCTACACAAGAAGAGATATTAAGTAATTTCAACAGCAAGGTAGTAAACTTAGACTCAATTTTATACCTTTCCCCTGATACATGGAAAATATGGGTAAATAGAAAACTGTTTACGAACACTAAGGATTTAAAAGTCCACTCAGTAACCGAAAACTATGTAACTTTTATATGGATTGTAGATCAAAAAATGACAAAAAAACAACCCAATGATTCCAAAAATGTACACCTTGGACATGGGAACGTTATGTTCACACTTTATCCGAAACAAAAATTTGACTTAGATAACTTATCTATTAAATAATTTAATAGTTGCGCGCTTGTAGCTTAGCTGGATAGAGCATTGCCCTCCGGAGGCAAAGGTCGCGGGTTCGAATCCCCCCAAGCGCATTATAACTTGATCAAGAAAAAGCCTGCCTTCATAGAAGGCTTGAGCCACTCATGAAGTGTAGGATAGTATATCATGTCTGCAGCACATTACCACGCGTTTCTTACTTTTTCATATCAGTCCAACATAACAGGTAACTATGCAATAAAACCTGCTAGATTAACGGTTTGGTGACTTGCTACTACCGTCAGAACATAAAGAATGCCCTCACGGACTGGTTACATGATATTGGCTACACCTCACCCAACTTACTACCTGGAGTTTTTTTCTTGATTTAATTACTCCAATATGCCTCTTTTCCATTTCTCTATTACGTTTCTTTCCAATAAAGTAAGAATAGCTTTACTAGCTAATTTGCCACCAATGTTGTTACCATGTAAATTAAGTTCAGTAAGATTTAAAAGATTATCATTAGCTAAATCCTTTGTCATAAATTCTGTTCACACTTAGATCAAGCACAGTAAGCTATGCAAGCTCAGCTAACTTTTTTGCACCTTTAATCATTAATTCTTACATATTTTAAACTAAGTTTTACAATATGCTTATTGCTTTTAAAAAACTTACTAGCTTGTTTATATCGACTGTAGCACCCAACACTTTTAAAGCACTAGCTTCTACATATTGGTTAAAGTTTACTTTACCCTCCCATGATATATGCATATTAATAACTTAACTGGCACTTCAGTAACTGTCAACCACTTTATACAATGTTCAAAATCATATAAGGTTTACATGTAAAAGATAAGACCTAGCTTCACATACCTTTTCTTTAATCAGCTTTTTCTATTGACCAGTAAAATTTTTTCAGTTGCTCACTCCATAGTAACGGTATCTCATTCTTCCTGAAGTCTATCACTTTCAGATGACCTAGTTGGATCTCATCTAAAACATCTTCTTTTACTTTTGGTGCTAGATAATTTAAACGCAAGACGTGTAATGTACTTCTTATTAAATTTGACAATATTATTTTTACATAAGATAATATAAAGAGTTTATTCAAAGCACAATTATGTCCAACGGTACTGTAAACAAAGTCATATTAGTTGGTAATTTAGGAAGGGATCCTGAAATTAGAACTATGCAAAATGGAAAAGAGATGGCGAATTTTTCAATAGCTACATCTGAAGGTTGGATTGATAAACTTTCCGGCGTGCGCTCTGAAAAGACAGAATGGCATAATATTGTAATTTTTAGCGAAGGATTAGTAAAAATCGTAAAAGATTTTGCACGCAAAGGCAGTAAAGTTTACATTGAAGGCTCTTTGAAAACTAGAAAATGGACTGACCAAAATGGTAGTGAAAGATATATAACAGAAGTAGTACTACAGAATTTTAATGGTACTCTTATACTTTTAGACTCACGAAATAATGCACCAAGCTTTGACTATAAATCAAACGAATACAAGCAAGACGAAATAGATCAAAAAAATCAGTATGAAAATTTCGATAGTGAGGCAAAAGAAGAGCTAATCGACGATGAAATACCATTTTAATAACTGCAATTGAAACCATTATCTACATTTTTATGGACTGCTTGCATCACTCCCTTTAATTACAACGGAGATAGTATAGACTATTGCAGCTTACAGCACTTGCTGGCAATGCAAGCTAAAGCTAAAAATGGTGTAGTGCTGCTAGGTAGTACAGGTGAAGGTCTATCGCTCACTAATTCTGAAAAACGCACATTAGTTAAATTTGTATGTAAGCTGAAATTAAACACGAAAATCATAATTGGTGTGCCGGGAATAAATTTACATCAAACTCTTGAATGGCTTAACTTTTGCAAGGATATACCCATTCATGGTTACTTAATGACAACTCCCATTTACACAAAGCCTGGCGTTATAGGACAAACTTTATGGTTTGAAAAGCTGCTTGAAAAGGCTCACGTGCCAGCTATGTTTTATAACATCCCATCAAGAGCAGGAGTCAGCCTTCACACTGAAACTGTATGCAACTTATCTAGCCACGAAAGATTTTGGGCTATTAAAGACTCAAGCGGAACCGTTGATACTTTAATTAAGTATAAGAAAGTCGCACCAAATATCGAGGTTTTTTGCGGAGATGATGATATGATGCATGACATGGCTACCCACGGTACAGCCGGCCTAGTTTCCGTTGCTTCCAATGTCTGGCCACACGTAGCACATGAATATGTTAAGCAATGCCTTAATGGTAAGAGTCTTCATACAGATGTCTGGCAACAAGCTTGTAAAGCTCTATTTATTGCTAGCAACCCAATACCCACTAAAGCACTGCTACATGATATTGGACTTATAGAACATAGAACTGTCCGCCTACCACTCAGTACACAAGACTTACCTTCTGTTAATGAGATAAAAAAAGCAACTGAAATAATTCTAAATTTAGAAAAAGTCAATCATTTTTATCATCCTACCGCTTGACCGTAGGATTCAGTCTGGATTACAGCGTCACACACTGGAATGACACTATTTTCCGTCTACTCCTAATAAAATCCTCATTTGTTAGTAAGTAAAATAAGCAACATCGCAGAGTTGTTTAATTGCAGAGTGAGAAAGAGAGGTAATAAATTTGCACAAAGCGCCCTCAAACAATGCAATTGTATTATAGATTTTACCATGCAAAATGCTCTGTTTTATATATAACAAAAGTTTCTCAATAAGATTGAGCTCAGGTGAGTATGGTGGTGGGTTATAACCTCGATATTTTTAGGTACCTTTAAATTTTTTGACTTACACTAACTAGCATAACCCGTGACAAGAAAGGCTTCTTGTATTTCTAAATATTATGACATTTATTCAAGAAATATATTCATACAATCAGTGTTGACATTCAGTGCAACAAGCTGGAACCCTCTCCATTTCTAGGATCAACTGCACTGTAAAGATAAAAATTTTGTTTACCTAATTTTACTTTAACTTGTATTTTAATATCCTTTTTAAACCACTCGTGTCTAACTTTCGAATATATGCTAAACCGCCAATTCATCAAAGAAAAGCTCTTGTTCAGGAATACTTTCAATAGCCTCATTAAGTTTTCTTTTAAACTTTTCCTATCTACCTTTATCTTGTTCATTGTAAATTGGCCTTGACGTAATATATGAAAACTTCACTTTCTGCATATTGCAATATACTGTAGACTTCTGACGTTCAAGCTAAATTTTTCCTAGATTTTTATCCTCATTCCTTTAGTAGTAATATTAGCTTTTTTGTACCATGCTTCAACCAGTTCAAACTGGCTCTAATTCAATCTAGTTTTTCACCGTCAAGGGGGAGCAAATAATTTTTCCTTTCTTCCAAATTTTAGCGCTTCATCTATGTAGCTAGTGCTGTTTTTGAAACGCAACATATTCTTCTATAGCTGCTATACTGTGTTTTCTTGCTACAATTACAGTATCTAGTTTTTTTTGCAACACATGCATTATTTTATAATTCTTTTAGCATTCTTTTTGTTGATTTCACGACTTTTCATCCAATAATTTTGATTTCAACACTATTTAAACCCCGCTATTTTACTTGCTTCAGCATGGCCTCTTTCCCACTGTTGCCCACCTGTTCCTTATATAGTAGGAATTAGTATAACATGAAAACAAAATAGAGCTAAACTCTTTTTACAACGCCTATCTACCGTCTCTCACACCACTTGGCCGAATGGATACGAATACCTTAGTAAATAAGTGGATTATTAAGGTAAAAGAAAGTAACAAACACTGCTCTCATTAACTACTTGCCGAAGAACGCTTATCTTCTGCATCACCTAATGATGAAGCAACTAATTTACTCAAAATCTCATCTTTCGGTCCCATAGCATAAATAACACCGTCTGACATGAGTATTACTTTATCAACCACAGATAACAATGTTAGTTTGTGAGTTACGATAACGGTAGTTGTATTCTGCTTTCTTGCAACACTGATTGCATTAATTAAGCATGCTTCTCCATTGCTATCTAAGTTGGCATTTGGCTCATCGAGCACCAAAAGTTTTGTATTCCCATAAAAAGCTCTTGCAAGACCGAGCAGCTGTTTCTGCCCACCAGAAAGTGTTACTCCAAAACTCCCTATCGTTGTATCGTACCCATTTGGTAGACTTAGTATCAGTTCATGTATTCCTGTGATTTTTGCTGCTTTGACTATTTCTTCAGGATCTGGATCTAATCTCATGCGAGCAATATTGGCTTTAACACTGGTATTAAATAATTCAACATCTTGAGGTAAGTAACCAACATAATTACCGAAATTTTCTCGATTCCAAGTGTACACATCAGCGCCGTCCAGTCTTACTACGCCAGATATAGGTTTCCACACACCAACAGTTAGTTTTGCTATGGTTGACTTACCAGAAGCACTTGCACCAATAACACCAACTACATCGCCTGGTTCTATTACAAATGATATACCCTTTATTGTCGGTCTGCTGCTTCCATAAGGAGTAAAAAACACTCTATCAAATTCCAATTTTCCTGTAGGTTCTGGTAGAGCCATAGTTTGCTCTCTCTTTGGTGACGTTAATATAAGTCTTTGTAGCCTTTCATATGACATTCTTGCCTGATTTAAGAATTTCCAAGTATGAACCGCTGCATCAAATGGAGCTAATACTCTACCCATTAAAATCGAAGCAGCGATAATACTACCGGCAGTCTTATGAGCTGTAATCGCAAGTAATGCACCTGTTCCAATTACCGATATTTGCAGAGTTGAGCGTAAAAACTTGGTGATACCAGTAATTACATTAGAACGATTTTGTGCTTTGATTTGCATCGCCCGATTTCGGTCATTTCGTTTACACCAATCAGAGACTATGGATTCTGACATACCCATAGCTTCAACTACTTCTGCATTTCTCGTTGCAACGTCTATAGCGTTGATGTTACGTATAGTTTCTTCGTTAGTTTCTTGTAATATACGTTTAGTAGCAAGCTCATTCCATACTGCCATAGAGACTAATATAATAATTCCGGTAACAGCTATGAATCCCGTGGAAGCATGTATCATAAAGATCACAACAAGGTAAATTAAAGACCATGGAGTGTCAAATAGTGAAAATATTCCATTTCCTGTAATGAAATTTTTTATCAGTCCAAGATCTCGTATTGCTTCACCACTGGAAGTTGAGCTCTGCACTGATGTTAGCCTAATTGATCTTACTATCAGGTCTGGTGTTACAGCTTTATCAATCCAATCACCAATTTTTGCCATGGTTAAATATCGGCAAGTTTCAAGCATTGCAGAGCACGCAAACGCGGATAAAGTGATAATTGTCAGCATAGTTAGTGTTGATACGCTTCCGCTTGATAGCACTCGGTCGAGCACTTGAGAGGTGTAAAGTGGCAGAAATAACATTAACAAATTGATTCCTGAACTAAACCAAAAAATAAACCAAAATGTACCTTTGCATTTTTCTAAGCAGACATACAGTGCGCTTTGCCTCAATTCTTTTTTTATTGATGGAGTAATTTCCACAATTTCTTTCTCAATCTAATTCATGCACCGCATATAATTTTTATTATAAAAATATTAACAACGGTAGTTAGCTTATTCTAAGTTAATAGAATAAAATATTAACACATGTAAACAAGAAATATAAACGATAACAAAAAGAAATAAAATTGATATTTTCTGCATTACTTAACCTAGAGCTAAAAATTTTTAATAACTTTCCAATTCCCACCTTGGCCTTGGTGCAAAATTGAGGGAGTTTATGTAATCCTTCTGTAATATTTCAACTCCTGTCCACCCAACCATTACTGCATTATCTGTACATAAGTTACTTGGAGGAAAAAACATGTTTAAGTTTATGTGTTTTTTCAATTTTCCTCTCAGGAAACTATTTGCTGCAACCCCACCAGTAATCACAAAGTCTTTGATCTTAATATTTAAAGATTCAGCCATAATAACTGCATTTTTGACTCTATCCAATAATATTTCACTAATACACTCTTGAAACGAAGCGCATACATCGCACACGTCTTGTTCACTCATTTCAAGTTCCCGCACTAGGTTCTTTACTACAGTTTTGATCCCAGAAAATGAAAAATTGCATCCAGGACGTTTTTTCATTGCCCTTGGGAACCTAAACCTTGCGCCATTGCCCTTTTTAGCTAGCTTCTCAATTAATGGACCTCCTGGATAGCTTAATCCCAACATTCTAGCAACTTTATCAAATGCTTCACCTAACGAGTCATCAAGCGTTTCTCCAAGTTTAATATATTTACCTACATTCTGTGCAATTAAAAATTGGCAGTGACCACCTGATATTAACAGGACTAAAAACGGAAATTTGACTTCATATAGTAACCTAATAACCAATATATGCGCTTCTAGATGGTTAACAGCAATGAATGGTTTCTGTGTCACGTGTGCAATTGCTTTGGCCATCATTGTACCAACTATTAACCCACCTATAAGCCCTGGTCCTGACGTTGCCGCAGTCGCATCCAGATCACAAAAATTGAGGTTGGATTTTTCCATAGCGTTTCTTATCAGACTGCCTAGATGCTCCATATGAGCACGTGATGCTATCTCAGGAATTACACCGCCGTGTTTTTTGTGTTCTGCTTGAGAAAGAATTTCATGAGCAAGGATTTGCTTGTCACTATTTACAATCGCCACTGCAGTTTCATCACAGCTTGTTTCAACGGCCAAAATGGTTTTCATTTATATCTAGTTATGTACACTGAAACTATACTTTAAAACACTGCGAAAGTTAACTGTGTTCTACTCATACTAGTTCCCACTATACTAAGAAACGGACGGATAATAATTGAAAGGAAGCTTTACGTAAGTAAAACAACGAGGTTTAAATAGCATTGAAATCAAGATTATTGGATAAAAATGCTATAATTACAGCAAAAAAGTACAGTATAACAGCCTTAGCAAAATATGCTGCATTTTAAAAACAGCATCAACTACATAGATATAAAGTACCTAAAACTTGGAAGTAAAATTATTTACTCCCCTCAACGTCATAGAAAAACTAGATTGAATCAGAGTTAATTTGAATAAGTTAAAGTATGGATGCAAGAAAGGCCCAATCTTTTATTAAAGAAATGAGTAAGAATCCAGGAAAAATTTGACTTGAATGTCAGCAAGCTTATAGTACACTATAATACACAAAAATAAAGTTTCCACATATTACGCTAAGGCCAATTTATAAACAAGATAAAACGTAGATAGGAAGAATTAAAAAAACTTAATTGAAATTACTGGTAATGTCAGCTCTTATTTCCAGTGTGTCAAGTAAGTGACATTGCAGAGTTGTTTAATTGCGAAGCAAATTAAAGAGGGTCATAAGTTTGCATAAAGCACTCTCAAGCAAGATAATTGCATCATAGACTTTTACAAAATGTTCTGTTTTATATACAACCAAAATCTCTCAATAGGATTGAGCTCTAGTAAGCATGGTGGTAGGTATATAATCTCGATATTTTTAGTACCTTCAAATTTTTTGACTTATGCCAACTAGCATAACCCATGATAAGAAAGGCGTCTCGTATTTTTAAAATGATTGCAACACTTGTTCAAGAAATATATTCATATAATCAGTGTTGACATCAGGTACAAATACGCTAGAACTCTCTATATTTTTAGAATTACTCACTTTAATTTTACTTTAATCTGTGTTCTCACGCCCTTTTCAAATCACCCGTATCCAATTTTTAAACGTACGCCAAATCGCGATTCATTAAAGATGAACAACTCTTGTTCAGGATACTTACCAATAATCTAATTAAGTTTTTCTTAAACTCTTCTGCCCACCCTTATCCTGTCCATTGTGAATTGTTCTTGACATAATATGCAAAAACTCATTTTTTGCACACTACGGTGCACTATAGACTTGTGACATTCAAGCTAAATTTTCCTTAGATTCTTATTTTCAATGATAATATTAGGATTTCTTTGCATCCATACTTCAACTTGTTCAAATTGACTCTGATTTAATCTAGTTTTCTTATGACGTTGAAGGGAGCAAACAATCTTTCTTCTCTTCCAAATCTCAGGTGCTTTATTCATATAGTTAGTGCTGTTCTTGAAATGCAGCATACTTTACTACGGCTGTTATACTGTACTTTTTGTTGCAATTACAGCATTTAGTTTTTTTACAACATGTGTGCTATTTAGCACTTTCTTCAGCATTTCTTTTTCCGATTCCACAACTTTTTTATCCAATAATTTTGATTTCAGCGCCATCTAAACCTTGCTATCTTACTTACTTTAGTATTGCTTCTTTTCCATTAGCCTATCCGTTCCCTGCACAGCAGGAATTGGTATTAGAACACAGGTTAAAGTGAAATTAGGTAGACAAAATTTTTGTCTCTATAGTGCAGTTAATTCCAAAAATATTAGAGAGTTCTAACATACTTACACTGAATGTCAACATTGATTATATGAATACATCTCTTGAATAAATGTTGCAACACTTAAAAACACAAGAAGCTTTTCTTGTCATTGATTATACTAATTAGCATAAGCCAAAAAATTTAAAGGTACCTAAAAATATCGGGATTATACATCTACCACCATACGCACCTGAGCTCAATCTTATCGAGGACTTTAGTTGTATATAAAACATAATACTTTGCATAATAAAGTCTATAATACAATTGCTTCGCTTGAGAGTGCTTTGTGCAAACTTATTATCCCTCTTTCTCACTCCACAATTAAACAACTCTGCAATGTCATTCATTTAACCCACTAACAATGAGAATTAGTATAAGCAACATCATGACCTGCAAAATGAAATATAGAAAATGAGTAGAAACAAAGAGCTCATAGACTGGATAAATAAGTAATATCACTCTTGCAGATAGTATGATGCTATAGGACGCTATTTCTTAGAAAACCAGCAATTGCAATTGTTAGCTCTTCAAGTATAATCTATTGAGGTTTACATGAGTCTTGCAAATGAAAGAAAAAAAAGAAGAGCAGTTTAGTTTTACATTAGAGAACCTCAAGAAAGCAAAAAAATTTATAGAGGTGTACCCAAAAGGCAAGGAAGGCAGCGCTGTTATGCCCTTACTATATCTCGTTCAAGAGCAATGTGGATGGGTTCCTGAACCCGCTATGCGCTACGTTGCTAATATGCTACATATTCCACATATTCGTGTATATGAAGTGGCAAGTTTTTATGCCATGTATAATTTAAAACAGGTGGGTAAATATCTGATACAAGTTTGCAGGACAACTCCTTGCTGGTTATGCAGTAGTGAAGAAATTTTAAATACTCTTAAAAAGAAACTCGAAATTAACATAGGTGAGACTACTAAGGATAATCTGTTTACTCTAAAAGAAGTTGAGTGCCTTGGTGCGTGTGTTAATGCTCCTGTTGTGCAGGTCAACAATGATTTTTATGAAAACCTTACCCCTAAAAGGGTAGAAAACATTCTAGCAGAACTTTCTAATAAATAGATGAGGGAAAACTTTACATTCAAGATAATTAAACAATCAGACTCTGCAAGAACTGGAACAATTAAAACTCCAAATGGAAACATAGAAACACCAGCATTTATATTCTGTGCAACAAAAGCTGCAATTAAAGCTGCAGATATCGAAAGGATCAGTGAAGCAGGTACTCAAATAATACTTTCTAACACTTATCATCTAATGCTCCAACCAGGAGAAAATATTGTTGCAAAACTTGGTGGTCTACACAAGATGATGGGATGGAATGGGCCAATGCTAACTGACTCAGGTGGATATCAGACATTTAGTTTGGGACATGGATCAGTTTCTGAAGAGGTAAAGGGAATAGGAAAAAAACAAAAAACTCTGATTAAAATTGATGAGGATGGGGCGATTTTTCGTTCTTACATTAATGGTAAAACTTATTGTTTAACCCCTGAGAGATCTATACAAATTCAACAGAAATTAGGTGCAGATTTAATCCTAGTTTTAGATGAATGCACCCCATTTCACGTCAGCAAAGAATACACAAGAAAGTCAATGCTCATGAGCCTCAAGTGGGCTGAGCGTTCTTTAAATGAATTTGGAAGAGATGATAATGGCAAACAAGCACTGTATGGAATTAGCCAAGGTGGAGTGTACCAAGATTTGCGTAGAGAAAGTTGCAGTTTTATTAACAACTTACCATTTTTTGGTCAAGCAATAGGTGGGTCACTTGGTCAAAGCAAGGAACAGATGTACGATGTAGTTTCTTTTACTATAGAACACTTAAAAAAAGACAGGCCCACCCATTTGCTTGGCATTGGTGGGATTGCAGATATTTTTCGCACAGTAGAGCTTGGAATTGACACATTTGATTGCGTACATCCAACCCGCTTGGCAAGGCATGGCAGCGCGCTTATTAAGGTGAAAAATAAAAATTCTGTTTCCTCAGGGTGTAAAGAGCATATTAATTTGCGAAACCAACAATTTGAACTAGACGATAATCCAATTGAGAGTGACTGTTTATGTTTTACCTGCAGAAAACATTCGAGAGCTTATATACATCATTTGTTGAAAGCCAAAGAACTTCTAGCCTATACTCTCATTACCATTCACAATGTTTTCTTTATGAACAAACTGATGAAGTCGATAAGACAAGCAATATTAGATGATAGGCTGGATCAGGAAAAAAGTAATTGGGTTAGTGAAATACAGTTAGTTAACTATGAAGTATAAAAACATAGCAGTTTTTTTGTGATTTGAGTATAATTCTAGCTTTACCTAAGTAGAAAGATGAATTATTTAGTAGACTATATTTTAGCATCTCCTTCTTTACCATTTTTTATTACTAAAAGCTATTTGTTAATCACTGCACTGGTTCCGTTCTTAAATGCAGTAGTTATTCTTTTTACTGGCAAGTGGCCTAAGGTAAGTAATGGCATTACTGTTGCTTCTTCTATATTTCTATTTGCATATACATGTTTAAGCACTTTATGTTGGGCATATGGCGATCATTCTCAGTTTATCCTCATGGATTTTGGTAAGGGTTTGCATATTAGTTTAAAGCTAGAATCTACTGGAGTAGTATTTAGTTTATTAATATCATTTTTATGGATATTAACTAGTATATACGCAATATATTATATGCAGAACAACTATCCTGACAGTAATTACTCAAGCTTCCTATGTTTTCTTTTGGTATCAATCAGCTGTACAATGTTTATTGCTTTTTCCGGCGATTTGCTTACTACGTTTGTCTTCTATGAGCTCTTGACTATCAGTACCTATCCTCTTGTTACTTATAACGCAACAAATGAGTCAATAATAGCTGGACGTTATTATTTTGGTGTGTTGTTTTTTTCTTCCTTAGTATTGTTTTTTCCAGTTCTTGGTCTCTTGTATAATGAATTTCACACTTTGGACTTTGTAAGTGGTGGAATATTTAAATTTGATACCTCACTCATTACCTTCACTGCAGTGTGTTTTGCCATGCTAATTTATGGCTTAGGCAAGGCTGCATTAATGCCAATGCATTTTTGGTTACCAAGAGCAATGGTTGCCCCAACTCCTGTAAGTGCATTGCTACATGCTGTTGCTGTTGTAAAATCCGGAGTTTTCATCATTATAAAAGTCATATTATACACTTTCGGTATCGACAACCTGCAGCGCTTTGCACAACAAAATTGGCTTGCTGGAGGTTGGTTGCCATATGTTGCAGGATTTACCATCATTGCTGCTTCATTCATTGCATTAGAACAGAAAGAATTGAAAAAATTGCTTGCTTACTCTACTGTTTCCCAACTGTCATATATTATACTATTTGCTTCAATTTTTAGCGACCTCGGTGCAAGAGTAGCAATTTTTCAATTAGTTTGTCACGCATTTGCAAAAATCACTTTATTTTTTATTGCAGGTAGTATAATAACGAAAACAGGTGAAGAATATATAGATAGAATTCGCGGCATAGGACGAAGCATGCCAATTACCATGGCAGCATTTGCCATAGGTGCACTATCTATGATAGGAGTACCACCTGCTCCAACTTTCTGGAGTAAGTTTCTCATTTTTCAAGCTGTTTTTAACACTGGCAGTATAACGCTTTCTGTATTTGTCACTCTAGTATTAATTGCAAGCACTATACTTAATGCTATGTACTTTTTGCCAATAATTTACAACGCTTTTTTCTCAAAATCTTCCAAGAATTTTTTTATTAAAAAAACACCAATTTTTCTAATTTTACCACCAGTTATCACTGCGATGTGTACTTTTGCTATTTTTCTCCTTGTGATACCATTTGTTTTGCCACTTTACTGAACAGATGCACATTTGAGTTTATATTAGTCACTTACTCTTTGTAAAAGGCATATTTTCATTAAATAAACAGACTGTACTTGATCCGTTTCTTAAGGTAAATACCGAGCCTACTCTTTCAATTATAAGATAATCATCAACTGTACGGAAATTTACTAAAGACTCATACCCCGCAGAATCAACCATAAAAACTGCTGGAAAATCAGAATTTACCTTATTAAATTGCAGATATGTAAACCTCCCGTCATCAAAAGCTTTAGTTGGTATTATTGACTGGCTGCCCTTAACATGTGAGATGGAATAATTAAAATTTATGCCCTTCTTTACAATCTCAATATCATTTATGTCAGGAATAGTGGTGGGATTAGCTTGTTTAAGAATATCACCATTATTGGTTGTGTAAATTTCATCACTGCTGAATAGTGGATAAAGAAATCTTACTTCATATGCTAATCTCGGATCGTCTAACCCGGTTGCCTCCTCAGCATGAAGTTCAAAGTAATAGACTCTTTTATTAGTAATTACAGTTGCGTTAGTGTCAGCAATATCATCTATAGGCTTGATAAACAACCTGTTACCTTGAGGAATAAGCTGCCAACCAGTTGGATCACCCATTGAAAGATTTTGTATTGTTTCACCTGGTTCAAATAATATACTGGATTGGTAACCATAAAAACCAGTGTACTTATGTATAGCCTGTGGATTATAGTTTATTACCTTTATGTGACTTCCTGCAGCTATTGAACGTGGTTCTTGTTTTGCAAATGCATCACCACCACAAAAAAACAACAGTACAACAAACAGTAAGCTAACCATAATATTAAAACTATATACCAATCCTCATTTTACCATTGAGAGATACAAACTGCAACTGCTAAGACATCAGCTTCTTGCTTACTACTTATACCAATTTCCACTGTACAAGGAACGGATAGACAATAATGAAAACGAAGCTATACTAAAGTAAGTAAAATAGCAAGGGTTAAATGGCGTTGAAATCAAAATTATTGGATGAAAAAGTCGTGGAATCAGCAAAGAAATGCCGAAGAAAGCGCTAAATAACGCATATGTTACAAAAAAAATAAATGCTGTAATTGCAGCAAAAAAGCACAGTACAACAGCCGTAACAAAAATATGTTGCACTTTAAGAACAGTATTGACTACATGGATAAAGCACCTAAAATTTGGAAGAGAAGAAAATTTTTTTGCTCCCCGCTAACGTAGCAGAAAAACTAGATTGAACAGAGTTAATTTGAATAAGTTGAAGTATGAATACAAGCAAGTCTTAATATCATCTAAAAAGATGAGAATAAGAATCCAGGAAAAATTTATCTTGAATGTCAGCAAGTTTAGAGCAATATGCAGAAAATGAAGTTTTTCTATACTATACCAAGACCAATTTACAATGAACAAGATAAAGGTAGACAGGAAGAGTTTAAAAAAACTAATGAGACTATTTTGGTAAGCACCCTGAACAAGAGTTATTTTCCTTTAATGAGTTGCGGTTTGTACGCATTTGAAAGTTGGACACAGGTAATTTAAAAAGGGCGTTAGACATGGACTAAAGTAAAATTAGGTAGACAAAATTTTTACCTCTACAGTGCAGTTAATCCTAGAAATGGAGAAGATTCTAGCTTATTTGTACTGAATGTCAACACTAATTGTATGAATATATTTCTTGGATAAATGTCATAATATTTAAGAACACGAGAAGCCTTTCGTGTCATGGGTTGTGCTAGTTAGCATAAGTCAAAAATTTAAAGGTACCTGAAAATATCGAGATCATATATCTACCACCATAACTTACACGAGCTTAATCCTATTGAGAGACTTTAGCTATATATAAAACAGAATATTTTGCGCAATAAAGCTATGATATAATCGTGCCTGGAGCGCTTCGTACAAATTTATTGCCTCTTTTTCTCATTCCGCTCTGCAATTAAACAACTTTGCAATGTCACTTATTTGATTCATTAACAACGAGAATTAGTATTAGACTAATATTGCTTACCATTGTAACCACAGTCCTTGTACTGATACCGTGATTACTAGGTCAAACATAAATTTTTTTGCTTTGCAAAGCCCATATAACGCCCCACCAACCAGTGGTGAGTTGATATTTCAACACCTATAGTAGGTGGAATACTAGCTACAATGGCTTTAACTTTATTTTTTACCCTGTATTGCTTGCAATGCAAAAATATGAAAAAACTTGACTTAAGTTAGTAGTCACTTAATATTGAGAATAGCGTTCTTTGCCTGTTGAAGCTATAGTTATAACTAATTGCATAGGATTTATTTGTATGATTGCTAATCGTAAAAGAAGTGTAAAACAGAAAAGTGACAAAAATAACTTAGTAGGAAGTCTTGACATAATAAAGACAGCAGGGGAGATTTCACTTCAGAAAGGTCTAGATTTCGAAGTTATAATGAAGGCATTAGAAAGTGCTATAGAAGCAGTGGCTCATCAAAAGTACGGTAGCAAAAGTAAGGTTGTGGTCAATATAGATAGAAGCACAGGTGAAGTTATTTCATACAGAGAATTAAAGGTCATTGATGATGAACCAAATAGAGAAGAGAATATCGGATATGAGTCAATCACGCTTGCACAAGCCAAATTAATAAAAGAAGATGCAAAAGTTGGAGACACTATTAATGAATTGCTCTCTCTTAATACTGATCTTGCCTCAGCAAGAATTGCCCAGCAAAGGATTGCTCAAGTAATTAAATATGAAGAATTAAAGAAACAATATGAAGAATTCAAGGATAAAGTAGGAGAAATAAGGTATGGTATTGTTAAACAAGTAGAATATTCAGATCTGATTATAGACATGAATGGCACTAAGGCATACCTTCCATTGCGAAATTTAATCGGTGGTGAATCCTTTCACGAAGGTGATAAGATTAAAGCTTACATACAAACTGTTAAGCGTTCTGACGATGGACGTCAAATTATTCTTTCCCGGGCAAATGAGGGCTTCTTAGAGGCATTGCTAAATCAAGAGATACCGGAGATTGCTGATGGGTTAGTGACCATTAAGGGTATAGCTAGAGATGCTGGTTCAAGGTCCAAAGTTGCCGTTTTCTCTCCCGATAAGAACATTGATCCAGTAGGCGCATGTGTTGGAGTTAAGGGAGAGAGAATAAAAACCATCATACACGAATTAAATGGCGAAAAAATTGATGTTATACATTATTCTTCTGACTTGGGCCAATTTGTTATTAAAGCAATCACTCCTGCAGAAGTATCAAAGGTTATTATTGATGAAAATGAGAATTGCGTAGAACTAATAGTTGCTGAAGATCAATTGAGTCTAGCGATAGGAAAAAAGGGTCAGAATGTAAGGCTAGCTTCTGAGCTTGTTGGGTGGAAGATTGAGATACTAAGCACTCAGCAAGAGTCGGAAAGGCGCAGTAGAGAGCTTAGTCAGTGTTCAGCTCTATTCGCTGAAGCTTTAAACCTAGAGGAGATTATGGGCCAATTGTTAGTCACAGAAGGCTTTGCAAACGTAGAGGATATATCAAATGCTTCCATTAAAGAGCTTGCCTCAATAGAAGGCTTTAACGAAGATATTGCAAATGAACTGCATAACAGGGCAAATAGATATCTAAAAGCAGAAAACGATAGAAAAATAGAAGAGTTAAAAAGCTTAGGTATAGAAGATGATGTAATTAATTTACCTTTATCAATAGATGATAAAATTGCTCTCAGCAAACACGGTATTAAAACTTTAGAAAACATAGCAGACTTGTCAAATTATGAATTTTGCAGTATACTTTCTTCTTCAGCGAGTGATAAAGAAAATTTAAAAGATACAGTGGACTCAATGATTATGGAAGCACGTAAAAAGCTTGGTGTAATATAACATGAATAATGAAGATATCAGTAGCAAAAAATTAACACTTCAAGGCTTTAGTAAGCTTAAATTGGACCTCAATTTGAGCTCTTCAGCAAGTCCAAGTATGGGAGCCACAATAGTAAAAAAAAGAAGAGGAAAAGCTCGTAACACAGAAGAGCAAGATGAAAATAAACTATTAAGTTCTTTAACAGAAAAAGAGCAAATCTCTCGTATCAATGCTGTACAGAACGCTACTTTGCTAAAAGAAAGAAATCTAAAAGAAGAAAAAGAAGTCGTAGTAAAAAAAGATAGTAATGAGAAGGCTAACAATGAAGATAGCATCACGTGCACTTCATTTAAAGAAACCGAAAAGGAAGTTCTAAACGACGTTAGCTTAGTCAAGCTAATGGAGAATAACACTGACAACAAAGATAATAATAAAAAATCTTTAAGGATTAACAAAGATATATGTTTTAAGCATTCTAAACGGATAATTGCACAGTCAATAGATGACAAAATTGAACAACCTTCTGCGTTTAAGCAAAGATTTGGTATAAGAAATAGAAAGTTAGAATTCACTAAGGGTAAAAATATCTCAAGGGAAGTTATTATACCAGATGAGATCACAATCAAGGAACTATCTATCCGCATGGCAGAAGATAGCAAAAGTGTGCTAAAAACGTTAAAGGAAGAAGTGGGTGAGAATTATGGAGTGGATGATTTAGTAGATCCAGAAATAGCATGCGAAATAGTGGAGAAATTCAATCATACGGTTAAACGAGTGAGCGATGCTAACAAAGAAAAGGATTTATTTTTCATAGAAGAGAGAGAAAGCTTACCCAAAAAACCTAGACCACCAATTGTCACCTTTATGGGACATGTTGATCATGGCAAAACTTCACTGCTCGATGCATTTCGTGAATCTAATGTTGCAGAAAGAGAGTCGGGTGGGATAACTCAGCACATAGGTGCTTATCAGATAATTACAAAAAATAAGCAAAAAATTACTTTCATTGACACGCCAGGGCATGAAGCTTTCACTGCAATGCGTGCGTGTGGCGCTAACATCACTAATATAGTTGTAATAGTAGTTGCGGTTGGTGACGGAGTCATGAAACAAACAATTGAAGCAATAAACCATGCAAAAGCGGCAAATGTTTCTATTATAGTTGCTATTAATAAAATTGACAGGTCACAACCTGGTGATGTAGAGAGGATAATTAGCAGTTTACCTCAATATGATCTCATTCCTGAAGAGCTCGGTGGCGATATTATAGTTGTGCCAGTCTCAGCAAAAAAGAAAATTAACTTAGATAAGCTAGAAGAGGCAATTTTGTTGATTGCTGAATTAATGAAGCTAGAAGTAATAGAAGATTGTAGAGCACTTGGGTGGGTAATAGAATCTAAAATAGATAAAGCCAAGGGAATATCAGCTACATTGATAGTTGAGGAAGGAACATTAAAAGTTGGTGATATGTTGGTGGTTGGCACAACATATGGCAAAGTACGCAGTATGGTTAATCACCTTGGCCAAAGAGAAAAGATGGCACTACCATCCTCTCCAATTGAGATCACTGGTCTAAATGGTGTACCAAATGCTGGGGATAAATTTGTTGTAGTAAATTCTGAAAAACAGGCACGTGAAGTTGCTGGGTATAGGTTAGAGTTAATTAAGGAAAAGAAAGAAGATTTAAGCAACAATAATTTAGACATGTTCAGTCGCAACAATAGTGAAATAGAAGAACTATCTATAGTTTTAAAGTGCGATGTAACTGGTTCTATTGAAGCAATATCGAATTCAATTGATAAGCTCGGTGGAGATCAAGTGAAGTTGAATATTCTACACAAAGCAGTAGGAGGAATAACAGATTCAGATGTGCTGCTTGCAGAAGCATCAAGTGCAGTAATTTTAGCGTTTAATGTTAAAGTAGATTCAAAAATAAGGGATTTAGCAAAAAGAAAAGGTGTAGAAATACACACTTATAATATAATATATGAGCTTATCGACGACATGAAAATGTATTTGACTAAAATGTTAAAGCCTGTGACACGAGAAGTGCGTATTGGCTCTGCATCTGTGAGGCAGATATTTAATGTATCTAAAGCAGGAAATATTATTGGATGTTATGTAAGTGATGGAGTTGTAAAAAAAGATTCTCTAATTAAGGTAATGCGCAATAATAAATTGATATATGAAGGAAAGTTGAAAGCTTTGCGTAGATTTAAGGATGACATTAAGGAAGTATGTACAAACTTTGAATGTGGAGTATCTCTAGACGGTAATGCTGATATTAAAGTTGGAGATATTCTTGAAGCTTATCAATTAGTGCAAGAAGAAAGGGTGTTGTAGTAGTTTAATATGAAAAAGAAAATCAGAAACCTAAAAATAGCATCTGTATTGCGTAGAGCAATATCCAAAGTTTTAATGGAAGGTAGGGTGTTCAATAAAAATGTAGTGATATCTGATGTAAAATTAAGTGAAGATTTAAAAAAAGCAGATGTATATGTTGTGTTATCTTCGTTAAACAAAAAAGATTATAATACTAACACTATTGTTAAGGAAATTAATCAATCTGCATGGTTAATACGCAAATCTATGCTGAGTTATGTTAATTTGCGATTTATACCAAAGTTAGTTTTCAAAGCTGATTTAGCGTTCGATAATTTTGTTAACATAAGCAAAGGCTAAGTTAATCATACTTAATAAATGTATTTCAATCATTACTTTTCATTGATGAGGTTGCACAGTTTAACAGGTTTGTGGCTTGTGTTATTCCCTGGTTTAAGTGGTATTGTCCTAGCCTCAACCTCTCTATCTTGGCAGACTTTTCTTCCCCTTATTTTATTTACTATAGGTGCATTCTTAATGAGACCTGCAGGTTGCATAATTAATGATATTTTCGATAGAGAAATAGATGTGCATGTTGAACGAACAAAATATAGACCACTCGCAAGTGGTAAATTAAACATAAAGCAAGCTTTGATTTTACTTTCTCTGTTACTGTCTATTGCCCTAGTAGTTCTATTGTTTACTAATGAAACTACACTTATACTTGGAATAGTCTCAATGTGTATGGTAACTATTTATCCCTTATTAAAGCGTTATGTTTGGTGGCCACAACTGTTTTTAGGGTTTACTTTCAACATGGGATCACTCATGGGTTGGGCAGCAGTGAAGAACCAGATCAGCATAGAACCTATGCTCTTTTATGTAGGATGCATCTTTTGGACACTGAGCTATGACACCATATACGCCCACCAGGATAAAAAGGATGATGAAAAACTCGGAATGAAATCAACTGCATTATATTTTGGTGATAAAACAAAATCTTGGCTAAAAAGGTTTTACTTAATATCTCTTATGGCGTGGCTATATACCGGTATTTTATCATCATTGAACAACATTTTTTACATTGCTCTGCTAGCTGTAGGATTTATATTCTATCGCCAGTACAAACATTTCAATCCTGACAACTCCAGTCAATGCATGTCCATGTTTAAAAATAACTCCTATATAGGACTACTGCTTTTTTTCGGTATCTTTTTAGATAGAGTTATAAACTTTGCCAATTAGATTGCAAAGTCTGCATACTAATAAAATCAAACCGCTTAAACTCACTCAATAGAACTTAATCTATGTCCCATGAGTCATACAAACGATATTTACTAGATCTTAGTTTTTAAGTCTATATTTTAATAAATGGTGAGTCGTAACTATACCAATTCCTACTATATAAGGAATGGACAGGCAATAATGGAAAAGAAACCATACTAAAGTAAGCAAAATAGCAGGGTTAAATGGCGTTGAAATCAAAATTATTGGATGAAAAAGTCGTGGAATCAGCAAAAGAAATGTTGAAGGAAGTGCGAAATAACGCACATGTTGCAAAAAAAACTAAATGCTATAATTGCAGCAAAAAGCATAGTACAACAGCCTCAGCAAAAATGTATTGCATTTCAAAAGCAGCACTATGAACAAGATAAAGGTAGATAGGAAGAGTTAAAAAAACTTAATGAGACTTCGGCAAGTATCCTGAATAAGAGTTATTTTCCTTTGATGAATCGAGGTTTATCACACATTTGAAAGTTAGACACTGGTGATCTAAAAAGGGCACCAGAATAGGTTAAAGCAAAATTAGGTAAACAAAATTTTTATCTCTACAGTACAGTTAATCCTAGAAGTAGAGAAGTTCTAGCCTATTTACACTGAAGTCAAACACTCTGATTGTATAAATATATTTCTTGAACAAATGCCACAATATCTAAAAACACAAGAAGCCTTTCTTGTCATGAATTATGCTAGTTGGCATAAGTCAAAAATTTAAAGGTACCTAAAAATATCTAGATTATATACTTACACCATGCTCACCCAAGCTCAATCCTATTGAGAGACTTTGGTTGTATATGAAACAGAACATTTTGTGCAATAAAGTCTATAATACAATTGCTTTGCTTGAGAGCATTCTGTGCAAATTTGTTACCCCTCTTTTTCACTCCGCAATTAAATAACTCTGCAATGTCACTTATTTTATCTACTAACAATGAGAACTGGTATTACCGTCTCATTAAGGTTCTTTTTAAACTCTTCCTGTTTACCTTTATCTTATTCATTATGAATTGATCTTGGCATAATATACAAAAACTTCATTTTTTGCATATTACTGCAGACTTACTGATATTCAAGCCAAGTTTTTCCTGGATCATTATTCTCATTTCTTTAATGGTTAATATTAGGGTTTTCTTGTATCCATACTTTAACTTGTTAAAATTGACTCTGATTCAATCTAGTTTTTCTACGATGTTGATGGGCAATAATCTTCCTTCTCTTCCAAATCTTAGGTGCTTTCTTCACACAGTTAGTGCTATTCTTAAAATACAATACATTTTTGCTACGGCTGTTATACTATGCTTTACCATAACCCTGCTATTTTACTTACCTTAGCATGGTTTCTTTTCCATTATTGCCTATCCGTTCCTTGTAGAGTGGAAATTGGCATTAGTGCAATATAGATTAATTCATAAAGCCAATATTCTGTACATCTATAAAAAATAAACCTTCTTTTTCGTCCTGAACACCAACAGCAGCATGGGTATTGAGAGGCAAAGGGTCATTTACGTATCCATGGCCTATCCCTTGGACTGTGAACACTGGAAAATTAACACTCTTTGCAAATCTCTCCTTTACAACTTCAACAAGATTATCGTTACCGGAGTTAATAAAGTTTCCAAAAATTACTGCGTGTACTTCATCAAAAATATGGGCTTGTTTTAGATGATCTAAACTGCGCTCTATTGCATATGGATAGACTCTTACATCTTCTAAAAATAGAATTTTCCCCTTTGCATTTATTTGCCAAGCAGTCCCTATACTATTTTCAACCAAAATCATGTTACCACCAACAATTTTAGATTCTAACCTGCCATTTTTTAGTTTGATGTCGTCATTAATCATTTTTAGGTTATTAAACCTAATAGAGCTCTGCTGATTTAGGATTAACCTTTTTAATTTTTCAACAGAACTTTCAGAAACGAAATTATTTACTATCATTTCTAACGTAGTACCGTGAAGAGTTTGCCAATCGTATTTGACTTGTAAGTAAATGTGCAAGGCAGTTATATCGCTATAGCCTATAAGAGTTTTTTTGTTCTTATTTTGAGCAATTCTTGCTTTTTTATCGTTGGGTAACCTTTCTAGATAGGGAATTAATCGGGAAGCTCCTGTTCCTCCTCTTATGCACCAAATTATTTTGTTATCATTAATTAGAGCATTAATTAAATCGCTTGCTCTAAATTCATCAGAGTTGGAGTAAAATGGATTATCATTGCTATATATTTTCTCTGAAATATGGGAGCTAAAACCCAAAGTTTCTACATATTCTTTTATAGTAGTTAGATCTTGCTCTTTTCCCTTAGAAGAAGGAGCAACAATATCAATTCGATTAACTGTATAAGCACCCGTGTTAGTACATAAAGTGAAAATAAAATATAAGAAGTAAATTATAATAGAGTACACTAAAATATCTTATAAAACTCTTCTTTTAGTATGTCATCTAATTTAGAGAGTGGAGCTTTAACACCTAGTTCTTTCATTGATGTAACACCATAACCCTCCAACCCGCAAGGAATAATACCTTTGTAGTGGGAAAGATCTGGGGAGACATTAAGCGCTATGCCATGGTAAGTTATCCATTTTCTTAAGCGAATGCCAAAAGCTGCTATTTTTTCTTCTACTCCATTATTATCTACCCAAACACCCACTCTATCTTCTTTGAATTCTCCAAATATATTAAAGTACTTTAAAACATTTATTATCCAATTACCAAGGTCTCTAATATAGAGTTTTATATCACATTTATTTCTTTTTTTAAGATTCAGCATTAGATACACAATACGTTGCCCTGGCCCATGGTATGTGTATTTACCACCCCTACCCGTTTTATGTATAGGAAATAATTTTTTGACAACATCATTATCTGCTGCACTGATTCCTGCTGTGTACAGTGGGGGGTGCTGGAGTAGCCATACTAATTCATCAGATGAGTTATTGTGGATTTGTTGAATTTTTTTTTCCATGAATTTTACAGCGTAGTTATAATCAATAAGTCGATCAGATACTAGCCACTCTACCATGTTCAATCTCTTCTCTTTTTAGTTTATAGAATAAGCTAAGGATAGCAAAAATATATATTACCACAACTTTACGGACGTTTTTGACTTGACCCACCGGGACGGTTATCACTCAAGTAGGTAACACTTGCATCCAGAATTTTTTTTACTGATGAACGACGGGAATGGTTTATGTTCGGCAATAGGATTACAATGACAGACTTTTAAAATTATTTACTGCTCTCTTCATATCTTTAGCTCTAAATATTGCCGATCCAGCGACAAACTAATTCTCATTGTTAATGGATCAAATAAGTAACATTGCAGAGTTATTTAATTGTGGAATAAGAAAGAAGGTAATAAATTTGCACAAAGCGCTTCCAAGCAAAGCAATTGTGTATTATAGACTTTATTAAGCAAAATATTTTTTTATATGCAACATAGCATTGAGCCCAGGAGTACGGTGGCAGTGCCTTTAAATTTTTCAACTTATGTTAACTTGTACAATTTACGACAAGAAAGGCTTCTCGCATTCTTAAATATTACGACATTTATTCAAGAAATATATTCATACAGTTAGTGTTGACACTCAGTGCAAATAAGCTAGAATCTTTTCTATTCCTAGGATTAACTGCACTGTAGAGGTAAAATTTTGCCTGCCTAATTTTACTTTAACTATGTCTAATGCCCCTTTTAAATCACCCGCGTCCAGCTTTCAAATGCGCACAAACCGCAACTCATCAAAGGAAAATAACTCTTGTTCAGGGCACTTGCCAAAATAGCCTCATTAGTTTTTTTTAACTCTTCCTGCCTACCTTCATCTTGTTGATTGTAAATTGGTCTTGGTATAGTATAGAAGAACTTCATTTTCTGCATATTACTGTAGACTTGCTGACATTCAAGCAAATTTTTCCTGGATTCTTATTCTCATCTTTTTAGGTAGTATTAAGGCCTGCTTGTATTTATATTTCAACTTATTTAAATTAACTCTGTTCAATCTAGTTTTTCTACTACGTTAGTGGGGAGCAAAAAATTTTTCTTCTCTTCCAAATTTTAGGTGCTTTATCCCTGTAGTCAATACTGTTCTTAAAGTACAACATATTTTTGTTGCGGCTGTTATACTGTACTTTTTTGCTGCAATTACAGCATTTGTTTTTTTTATAACATATACGTTATTTAGCACTTTCTTCGGCATTTCTTTGCTGATTCCACGACTTTTTCATCCAATAATTTCGATTTTAACGCCATTTAACCCTCGCTATTTTACTTACTTTAGTATAGCTTCGTTTTCATTATTGTCTATCCGCTCCTTGTACAGTGGAAATTAGTATAAAATAAAGATTAAAGATAAATTTCAGGCCTAAAGCACTACCACAGCAAGGGAATCGGCAAGGTTTGTCAAGTAATTTTTATGTTTAATTCACAAACACGTCTCTATCATTGCATGGCTACATTTAATCTACCTCAATTTAATGGTTGTACTTGCTTGAAATTTTTTCTGTTACACCACCGCCTGCAAATGAAGGCTTACTTACCAACATAGAGCTGCCTTGGCCTGCAAATCTTAGTTTCCTTATCATTTACCATTTCATACCACTGAGTAACCCAACCAGTAGTTCTTGCAAGTGCAAAAATAGGTGTGAACATAGTTGAAGGAATATTGATGGCATTCATTATTATACCTGAATAGAAATCAACATTTGGATATAACTTACGCACAACAAAATACTTATCTTTTAAAGCTATTTCTTCAAGTTCTTTTGCAATCTTGAGCAGTTTACTATTTTGTCCTAGCTTATTTAAAACCTCATCACAAGCATCTTTCAATATGCGCGCACGCGGATCGTAATTTTTATAAATACGATGCCCAAATCCCATCAATTTAAACGGGTCCTTGTCATCTTTAGCTTTTTCAATAAATTTATCTACATTCCCGCTTTGTTCTATCTCCTTTAACATATTTACAACTGCCTCGTTAGCTCCACCATGTGCAGGCCCCCAAAGTGCAGCAACCCCTGCAGAAAGGCATGCAAATAAATTGGAACCAGCCGATCCTACTACCCTGACAGCTGCTGTTGACGCATTCTGCTCATGATCAGCATGAAGAGTAAATATTTTGTCTAAGGCTTTAGCAAAAAGGGTGCTTTTATCGTTATCAAGAGCATCACCAAACATCATCCTTAAGAAATTTTTGCTATAGCTTAATTCATTATCAGTATCTATGAATTCCTGATCATCGGTATGCCTATAGATCATTGCAATAATTGCAGGAACCTGCGCTATTGCAGAGATTCCAAAATCTAGGTTTTCATTACTGACATTGTTACCATATTTCTCATGGTAAAGCGCTGACAAACTTGCAAAACACGCAATCAAAATTGACATAGGGTGAGCAGCTTTGGGAAATGCTTTAATTACATTTACAACCTGCCCTGGCACTTTAGATAATTCTTGTATTTTTAGGAAAAACTTTTTGTGTTGTTCTAGATTGGGCAACTTGCCATAGAGTAGCAAATAAATTACAGCGGTAAAATCATTGCTTTTTGCTAAATCAGCTATATCATGCCCTCTATACCTAAGAATTCCTTTATCTCCATCAATGAACGTAATTGCAGAAGAACATGAGGCTGTGGAAACAAACCCTGGGTCGTAGGTAAGTAACCTTGTGGCCCTGTATAAACCTTTAATATTTAACACATCAAAACCCATTGTTCCGCTTAATACAGGTAACTCAATTTTTAGCCCATTGTTTAGTTCCAATAACGCCTTTTTATTCATCATTTAAGCTACTTGAATTTTGCGTAAAGCATATAAATTGAACGGTTAACTTTGCACTAATCACATTAAGCGGTCATCAATGCTTTTACTTTTGCATTCAAGCGACTTATTTTGCGTGCAGCAGCGTTTTTATGGATAACACCTTTATTAACACACTTGTGTAAATTAGACTCGGCGTCTCGAAACGCTGGAATGATATTTTCTTTATTGCCAGACTTAATTATATCAACTAATTTTCTAACAGCAGTGCGAGTTTTACTTTTACGCATTTTATTTATTAAAGTGCGCTTTGTTATTACCTTTATCATCTTCTTAGCATTCTTATGATTTGCCATGTATTAATACCTAAAACACTGTACCCTCTTTTATTATAGAATTTTCTTACTGATTTGCAATACTAGTTTTTCTCTGCAGTTAGTTTGTTACTTCTCTCTTCAATAGTTTTTTCCAAATTTTCCAAAAACTCATCTTTATTTAACCCATGATATATTGGAGGCAACACCTCTATTACCGCTTTCCCAGGATTCCTTCTCATAGCAAGTATGCCCTTTGGCCAAAATAAACCGGTATTTAAAGCGACCGGTAATACAGGAACAGATAATACACTATACAAAGCAGCAATACCTGGTTGATATTTTGTTTTTTGCTTTGCAGCTGTCCTAGTACCTTCAGGAAATATTATTATGCTCCTATTTTCTGCTATACACATTCTTGCTAGCTTGATGATATGGCGCATAGCATTGACACCATTCGAACGGTTAATAAAAATCATTCTAAGCGCCACAAGATGCAAGCCAATGAAGGGAACCCATTTCAGTTCACGTTTCAAAACAAAAACTGCGTTTCTAAATAAAAGTATAAAGATAAACGTTTCAAGTGGAGATTGGTGCTTAGAGGCAATTACAAAAGGATATTTTGGAATATTTTCCATCCCCCTAACCTCGTATTCAATTCCACATAGCAGACGAAGCATGAGTAATACAACCCTTACTGAGCAAGCAAGAAAAATGGTTATCACATGTGCAGGAAAGAGAATCACAGGAAGGGCAACCAAAGTATAGAACACTTCCCATAGTATAAGAAAAAAATTAAACAATAAACTTGAAATCACAAAAGCCTATTCCCAAATGAACTTATTTGAATTTAACTTTGCTATAAATTAAAAACAACAAATTTAACTATTGATTACCTGAGTGATAAGATGCGAATCAACTAATTTATCCTTTAATTTTTTGTTAGCAATATGAGTGTATATTTGTGTTGTAGAAAGGTTAGTATGTCCAAGAATTTTCTGTATCAACATAATACTTGCTCCACTATCTAGTAGATGAGTCGCAAAGGAATGCCTAATCACATGTGGGGAGATTTTATTCTTATCAATATTGCATTTTTTCGCTAGTTCCTTAATCAACTGACCGATTCTCTGTCTTGTAACTGGCTTATTAGGCTTATTGCCTGGAAATAACCAATCAGATTCCTTTCCGTCGGAAATTAGATTATTGCGAGCTAACAAATAATTTCTAAGGCTCTGCAATGCTTGCTCATTAAAGAAGACTTGCCTTTCTTTACTGCTCTTTCCTTTTATTATTATATAACATTCCTTGTCACTACTGTTCAATAAATGTGACACTTCATATAATTTTATACTAATTAGTTCAGAGATGCGTACGCCAGAAGAGTATAAGATGTCTAAAATAGCGCATAACCTTCTGCTATTTATCTCTTTATTCGATTCATTTGCTGATTTTCTAACTGTGTCCATCAGCAAAAGCATTTCTTTAACGCTTAAATGCTTAGGCAAAGGACGAAAAACCTTCGGATTTTTCAACTCGTCATCATTAGCTGGAGCTGGATTAGAATCTATTATTCCATCATTGAATAGGCACCTATAAAAATTTCTCATAGCAGATACCTTTCTTGATATAGAACTGCTTTTGTATTTTTTCTGTGTGCATAGAAACCTGACATAATCTTTAACGTTAGTTTTGCCCGCACCAACCAAAGTAGTACCACTTTTTAGCAGAAAATCTTCAAGTTGATGTAAATCTGAACGATAACTTTCCAAAGTATTTTGTGTAGCGGACCTTTCTGATACTAAAGCACCTATGTAATATGTGATGTAAAGATTTTCTTTTTTATCATGTAACTGCCTATTTTTCATTATCAGCTCCTATATTTATTTCTTTTACTATCATCTGACTGGAAATACTATCCGTATTCCTTATTAAAAAATACGAAATAAATAAAGCATTTACCAATAGGACAAGTATAACAAACTTTCGTCTTAACCTTTTTTTTAGATTTAATCTTGTTCTTACCATAATTAAATTATAACATCAAATCTCCAGAAAACATCTTACAAAGTAAGCCCTACTATAATATACTGCCTCTTAACCATATCCATTAATACTTAATTATAGCATAATATTTTTTATAGCCCTAGCATAAATAAGCGGAGACTTCAGTGACATTAGTGTCACGAATGTCAACAAATTTTCAGTATATGCAAAAAATACTCTGCAAAAAAAGGAATTACATAGTATCCTTTTTTAGTAAAGTGCTAACAAAAGGAATGGTAACATTTGATCCCATAGATCTATCATCCATTTTCTCTATAATCTTAGTAACGCTACAAAAAGAACGCTCTATTCTTGCTAAAATGTAATTAATCACTTTCAAATTAATTTTCAACTGCTTGTCTGAAAATCTTTTCATTAACATAATCCGTAATAATTCCTCGCTTGCAGACGGAATTTTTACGCTGATGGTTGATAATATGCGAGAGCTTAAGTCTTTCAATTTAAAATTAAGCCTTTTGAGTGAAGTTGAGGAAGTAATTAGCAACCTCTTGTTATTTTCTTTCATGTAGTTATAACAGTGTAATAGCATTGCTTCATCTTGGATGTCTTGCATATCTTCTAAAATAAAAGCATCGCTATTCCCAATCTCACCTATAAAGTCGTTTACATTAATAAAAATCGCATTGTTTATCGACTGCCAAATGTGAGCAAGGTGAGTTTTGCCAGAGCCTTTAGGCCCAAAGAGAAGTAGGCATTTCCAAGATAAATCATTAATTACTGCATTATATATACGCTTATTCTCATCTAAAACAATATAATTTTGCCGACTATAATCAACGTGATTGTTGTTAAATAAATTAAGTTGCATGTTAAACATCTTGTGCCTCTAATTAGTAATCTTTTTGTCAAAATTTGCTCGCCTTCTTCAAGCACTTCAGGCATTCTATGATCCATCTTTTCATTATCATAAGTTGATTATGCAAAAAATCTATTAGCCGCTCTTATAAAACTCACTTTTAAGATAAAGATCAATTGTATACCTTACTGATACATTAAACATTGCTATTATTGGAACAAAAAGTAATATCCCCATGAACCCAAAATATGAGGCACATACAGTAATTCCAATAATGATTATAGCTGGATGTATATGAACCTTTCTTCCTACTAATAAAGGAACCAATATATTTACATCTATTAACTGCCCGACACCAAATAACAGTAGAACAGCAATACTTTCAAACCATTCACTAAATTGAGTAACGGCGCTCAAAAATCCAATCACAGTATATAGCAATGGCCCTATATAAGGTATAAACGTCAGTGCCCCTGATAAAATTCCAATAGCAATAGGATATTTTAATCCAATCATACCAAGGCCTATAGAATAAAAAGCTGTCATAACAACACACACATTTGCCTGCCCTTTCAAGTAATTAGATATAATAAAATCCACTTTTAAAAAATAATCTGCAACTCTTTTTCTATAAGGAATAGGAACTAATTGATTAACTTTTTCTACAATGAGAGGCCAATCACGCAATATATAGAAGAATATTACCGGAGTAATCACTACTAATGATACTATATGAATTAAGCTGAAGCTTGAGCTCAATACCTGAATTATAAAGTTACTGGCAATATTAAAAGCATTTATGAAATAAGATACATAATTGCTGTAATTTTCTGCTAAATTTTTAGACAGGTGATCAAACAAACCATTGTCAATTTTTATATTAAGAAACTCTAGTATAGATGGGATAATTTTAAGGTTTAATGAAGGTACTTTACTTACTAAAAAATTTAATATTGAGGTAATTTGAACATATGTAATAGGTAAAACAAACGTAATAGTTAGTATGAAAATCATTAGTAGAACAAATATTATGAAAATTACAGAATATAGGCGTGGTATTCCATACTTTCCAAACTTTATTACTAGCGGATTAAATAGATATGCAACGACGATAGACATTAAGCACGGAAAAATCATAGGGCGTACTAAGAATAACATGCCCATTACGAGAAGTAGTATAAGACAAATGGTTATATGACGTTTTTGCATGTCTTTAGCATAGTCAATTTATTGAAAAAATACACAGTTTATTTTGCTTATATTTTATATTATAGAGGCACTTAGTAGCTCATAGAAACGAAAAACGCCTGACAAGCTTTTTCCATCCCCCTTAATCATATGAAGCTAACGAAGTGCCACGCAATTGGCGTCTTATATTTAATCTTTTTGCACTATGTATACCTTATATCTCTACAACATTTCTAGGGTTTTTTACTATATAAGCTAAAACACGTTTACAAAGCGTTAGAGAGTTAAACACTATCTACCACAGAATATTTTTTGCCTTTTTTCCTGCTTAGTAAATTTCTTTAACATTTATGATCAAAGACCAGCTACGATAAAAAGCAGCCAAGTCGCACTTGTTAAGTGTTTAAAACATAAAAAAACGCCAATGTTTTTAAACGGATATCAACCAAGGGTTCTTTTGCCTTTTTCCCATTGAGCAAATTTCTTAAAATTTAAGGCTAAAGGTCATATCAATTCCTATTATACAAGGAACTGATAGACAATAATGGAAAAGGAGCCTTACTGAAGTAAGTAAAAAGCAATGTTTAATGATGTTGGAATCAATAATTGTT
>NZ_WQMO01000032.1 GCF_013366805.1 Wolbachia endosymbiont of Litomosoides brasiliensis | reverse complement strand
TATATATATATATATATATATATATATATATATATATATATATATATATATTTACAACCTTCAACAAGGCAAATTTCCAGTAAAGAGGAGTACTCCTGAAATGAGTATTACCCAAAGCACGGATACTGGCAGAAATACTTTCCAACCAAGACGCATTAATTGGTCATATCGATAACGAGGTATTGTTGCCCTAATCCAAACAAATATAAATAGTAGCAAAACTATTTTTAAAACGAACCAAATTAATCCTGGTATTTTATACAGCAAACTAAGCTCTAGTGGAGGATACCACCCTCCTAAAAAGAATATTGTCATCACAGCACTCGCTAAAATCATATTTGCATATTCCCCTAAGAAAAAGAGAGCAAAAGGCATTGACGAATACTCGACATTATATCCAGAAACAAGTTCTGCCTCAGCTTCCGGCAAATCAAATGGGTGACGGTTAGTTTCTGCAAGCAAAGAAATAAAAAACACTACCCCCATGGGCACCATTAGCAAATCAACCCAAAATGGCATACTATGTTTTGCAACTACCATTTCTCCAAGATTTAACGTACCAGTCGTAATCACAACTGTGACCACTACTAAGCCTATTGAGACCTCATATGAAATCATCTGGGCAGCCGACCTTATACTACCCAAAAATGCATAATTGGAATTACTTGACCAACCTGCAACAACAATACCATATATCCCCAGAGAAGATATAGCTAACACATAGAGCACTCCAACATTAATATTTGCTATCGCTTTAGGAATCACTACCTGATGTCCATTTTCTGTAATTACTTCAGCGCCAAATGGTATCACCACCCAAACAATTAATGCTAAAATAAAAGTAAGCACTGGAGCCATTATGAACAATATGGCGTTTGCTCTAAACGGTATTATCGGTTCTTTGATCAGTAGCTTAATAGCATCTGCAAACGGCTGTAGTAGTCCAAAAGGTCCAACTACGCTTGGACCATGCCTCAGCTGAATTGCACCAATAACCTTGCGTTCAAAGTATACTAAATACGCAACTGAGAGCAGTAGCAGTATCAAAATAAATAAAATGTTAATTAGCGTGTTCATAAAAAGCCTTAGTACAATCTGCCATTATTTTCGAAGCACGACTTATTGGATCTGTCATGTAGAAACCACACTCCTTTAGGAAGAAAGGTGTATTACTTAATTTCATCTCGTCGCAGGTGATTGACACCCATTTATTTTTTACTACTTGATCAGCATTTTTAAATTGCGGACCAATAGTACTTAACTTTTTTCTCACGTCAAATAAACTATCGTATGGTAAGGAAAGACCTAAATATTGCGATAAATTCTTAATAATCGACCAATCCTCCTTTGCCTCACCAGGAGGAGATACAGCTAACTTTGCCTTCTGCACTCGCCCTTCAGTGTTTACATAAGTTGCATATTTCTCTGTATATGCAGCTCCAGGCAAGATAACATCCGCTATGTGTGCCCCTCTATCTCCATGATGACCTTGGTAAATCACAAATGTGTTTTCTAATTTTAACGTGTTAATTTCATCTGCACCGAGAAGATAAACAACTTCTATCTCGCCACTTTCTGCTTGTTCTAGTATTTGGTTAATATTCTTTCCGTCTTTTTTAGGAACGAACCCAATATCTAGTCCACCAACTCTTGCCGCAGCTTTATGCAGCATATTAAAGCCATTCCAGTCATTTCTAACCATGTTAAACTTTTCTGCGATTGCACCAGCTAGAGCTAAAATTGATTCAGAGTCATCCCTTGTCAATGCATCTTGACCTATAATGAGCATAGGATTCTGAGCAGCGCTAAGCAGCTTGCAAAATTTATGATTTCCTTTTGCTATTTCATTTAAAATAATAGGATTATTGCCCAGCTTTTCAACATGATATAAATATTTAACATCAGGACCGATGCTTGCAATAGGAAAATTACCTTGTAAATATCTCTTTCTTATACGCGCATTAATAATCGGTGCCTCTACTTTAGGATTTGTGTTTATAAGCAGGCATAGGTCTGCATCTTCTATACCCTCAATAGTGGTATTGAATACATATGATCCACGATTATTTTGTATAAGTTTTGCTCCATCTTGTCTACAATCTATATTTGCTGAACCGAGCTTCTGCATAATTTCTTTCAGTAGAAGCATAGACTCACAATCTGCTAAATCTCCTGCAATGGCAGCCATTTCATTGGGTCTTGTACTCCTTAGTTTTTTTGCAGCAACAGTTAATGCTTCATTCCAATCAGCTGGAACTAACCTACCGTCTTTCTTTATATAGGGTTGATCGAGGCGTTGTACTTTGAGCCCATCATAAGCAAAACGAGTCTTATCCGATATCCATTCTTCGTTTACTTCTTCATTGATCCTTGGCAGTACTCGCATAATTTCTGGACCACGATAATCAACCCTAATACTACTTCCCACAGCATCAAGCACATCTATAGTTTCACAATGTGATAGCTCCCATGGACGCGCTGTAAAAGAGTAAGGTTTTGAAGTTAAAGCTCCCACAGGACAAAGATCTATTATATTTCCAGATAGTTCAGAACTAATATGTTTTTTTACATAAGTGCTGATTTCCATATTCTCTCCTCTTCCAATTCCTCCAAGTTCGTTTGTACCCGCAACTTCAGACAAGAATCTAACACACCGAGTGCAATGAATGCACCGATTCATCGCAGTTTCAATCAGTGGCCCAAAATGTTTTTTTGGTATGGCTCTTTTATGCTCATCAAGCCTGCTGATTCCCCTTCCATAGACCATCGCTATATCTTGCAAATCGCACTCACCACCTTGATCACAAATTGGGCAATCAAGTGGATGGTTGATTAATAAAAACTCGAGCACTCCCTCGCGTGCTTTTTTGACTCTAGGAGTATCAGTGTGAACAACCATACCTTCTGTAACTGGCATTGCACAGGAGGCTACTGGTTTCAAAGGCCCACTCTCCACTTCAACTAAACACATTCTACAGTTACCAGCGATTGCCAAACGCTCATGGTAACAGAAGCGTGGAATCTCAACACCCACGGTTTCACAAGCTTGAATTATAGTAAGCCCAGGCTCTACTTCATATTCCTGAGAATTAATAATAACTTTAATCACAAATTTAAACCTACTATACAGCTTCCCACTTTATAGGGTTACCGCTTACTTCATCCTTAACCAGATTACCATTATCATATTGAGCAGACATGTAATTCACGCGTGAATCACGGTCTATATATCTAACTGGTTTTACTGGTTTATCTTTATACATTTTTTGCTCGGCTTTCTTGCGATAAGTAGGGTTATTTTTACTAGCTGTTTTTGCTTTTATGCCTGCTGCCATATGAACTCCTAAAAACTTCCTATTTTATTTTAACATTTAAGTGTATAGCGTCAATATTAAATAACATTAAAGTTTTAATGGATAGCTAGAAATGCAAAAAACCACTTGACAAACTTAGCCAGCCCCTTGAATTGTAGCACTAAAGATATTCAATATATTTTCATCTATGTAGATGAAACGACGAAGTATCGCATAGTTAGCATCTTATATTTAATTTTTTGCACTATATGCACCCTTGCATCTTCATAATATTTCTAGATTTTTACCTATATAAGCTGAAACACGTGTATAAAGCATTTAAAACAGTACGCCAATTTGCAGGATTAGATAGTAGAACAATATCTAAATATTAATTCTCATTATACAAGGAACGGATAGACAATAACGGAAAAGAAGCCATGCTAAAGTAAGTAAAATAGCCAGATTTAAATGGTGTTGAAATCAAAATTATTAGATGAAAAGGTTGTGGAATTAGAAAAAGAAATGCTAAAGAAAGTGCAAAATAACGCATATGTATAAAAGAACTAAACGCTGTAATTGCAGCAAAAAAGGACAGTACAACAGCCTTGGCAAAAATATATTGCATTTCAGAACAGCACTAACTTTATGGATAAAGCACCTAAAATTTGGAAGAAAAGAAAAATCGTTTACTCCCTCTCACGTCATAAAAAAACTAGATTGAATCAGAGTTAATTTGAACAAGTTGAAATATGGATACAAAAAAACTAATATCACTATTAAAGAAATGAGAATAAGAATCTAGGAAAAACTTGGCTTGAATGTCAACAAGTCTACAGTACAGTGTAATATGCAAAAAATGAAGTTTCGTATATTACACCAAGATCAATTCATAATGAACAAGATAAAGGTGGGTAGGAAGAGTTAAAAAAATCTTAATCCTTAATGAGGATATTGGTAAGCATCCTGAACAAGAGCTATTCATCTTTTGATAAATCATGGTTTAATACACACTTAAAAGTTGGACACGGGTGGTTAAAAAGGGCGTTAGAACACAGGTTGAAGTAAAATTAGGTAGACAAATTTTTACCTCCACAGCACAGCTAATCCTAGAAATAAAGAGAGTTCTAGCTTATTTATGAAGCCTTCCTTGTTATGGATTGTGCTAGCTGGCGTAAGTCAAAAAATTCAAAGGTACTTAAAATATCAAGATTAGATTATATACCACCACCATGTTTGCCCAAGCTCAATCCTATTGAGAGACTTTGGTTGTATATAAAACAGAACATTTTGCATAATTAAAGTCTGTAATACAATTGCTTTGCTTGAGGGC
This sequence comes from Wolbachia endosymbiont of Litomosoides brasiliensis, assembly GCF_013366805.1. GTDB lineage: Bacteria > Pseudomonadota > Alphaproteobacteria > Rickettsiales > Anaplasmataceae > Wolbachia. The sequence goes on along the minus strand of NZ_WQMO01000032.1, from coordinate 649 downwards.
ACCTTGGCAAATCTACTGCCTCTCTTTTCACTTCACAACTAAATAACTTTGCAATGTTGCTTATTTGACATATTAACAATGAGAATTGGTATAACATACTTTAGCTAAAAAACATGCTTTAAACTTTTGCTAAAACTCCGGCCTATTATCATTAACTTTCGTAAAGGTTAGACCCAAACTGTACACGGATTGTTTGCATATCATATTTAATGTTAAGCATTAGAATTTTGCTGTCACTATAGGTATGAACATCGTCATATGATAACTCTATTGCGTAGGGCTTTATATGCTTTTGCTTATCATACACGAAACCACCCAATTCTCCTTCCGGTCATACAAACTCCGTTTTTCTCTGATATTTCTTTACCTTTATCAAATCCTTACCCAGTAATATCGAAATAGGCAGTGTATTCCCAATATATTCTTTAGCCAAAAATTCACTTTGAGTGATACATGTTTATCTCCCTCTCATAATAAGAGCCTCTAAAATTCTTAGACTAGAACTTATCTCCAGCATATACGTATTCATTAGTGGCACAAGGCATACAACCGTAATTGCATTGAACTTTATAGCCCCACCCCTATTTTAAAAAATCATGAATGGCAGTGTAACTACAGAAACATCATTTACATAATCCACCACCTAATT
>NZ_WQMO01000041.1 GCF_013366805.1 Wolbachia endosymbiont of Litomosoides brasiliensis | reverse complement strand
TTTGCTGATTCTACGACTTTTTTACCCAGTAATTTTGATTTTAATGCTATTTAAACTTCGCTATTTTACTTGCTTCAGCATGGCTTCTTTTCCATTATTATCTACCCGTTTCCTATACAGTAGGAATTAGTATAACTAGGGATCCTTTTTTTATTTAGTAAATTTTAATATTTTGGCTACCGTCGTCCCGCAGCTTATTAGTAGGATCTAGAAACATCGCAAATGAATTGCAGAATGAGCTGTGTCCAGCGTTGCGTGCTAAAATGACACCATCTTGGTGGACTGAGATTATAATATTCGTACAACTGTGCATTATACACTGGGATGATACACCCGCCTCAATGCTCGTAGGTTGTGTAACTTGGACCTAATTCTCTTAACTATGATTTAAACACCACAAATTTCGAGAGTTCAAATCATTTGAAATAATATAAAAAATGTGCTACAATTTGAAGCATAGTAAATGTGAGTGAGTCAGTTGTGACAAAAATATTAATCCCGCAGGCAAAGGACCAGGAACCTTTAAAGCCGTCTACTCAGGAGGTTAACAAGGATGAGAAAATCTTTAAAAAAGAGAAGCATCAGTTAATTTATCGTGCTTTTCTAGATACTTTGGGGAATTTAGAGAAGCAAACACAACGGGAGATAAATAAAATACAAGAGAAACTGCAAGGAGAGATCTCAGAACGGGAAGTACAAAAGTTGCGGTGTGAGCAACAGTCACTAGAGGAATTGTTAAATCGACTAAAGAATGAAGATGAAAAAAAGATTTTTACTTTTGTATTTAAGAACAGTGGAAGGGTGTTCAACGATGTTAGTTCAAAAATAAAACCTCTCAGTGAAGAGGATCTTTTTCGGTTTTTGCTTTCTGTATTTAAGGAAATTAGAGAAAAAAAATTAGCTAGTGAAGAGAATTTAAAGAATGGTAAAATAGGAAAAGTTGTAGCTGAGTGTGTTAGCAAAGAAGCTTGGCATCAGTTTGCTAACTTTGCTAAATACCAGATACCTGGTAGAGGATTGTTAGAAAAAATACCAGGTCTTGAAAAAGTTTTAAGTGTTGAAAAAAAAGAGGATGAACCACCACTTAGTGACGAAGAAATAGTAACAACGTTCTTGCGTAAATCTTTACTACCTGTTATTGCTTTAACGGCTACAATATTATTCGTAGGTTCAACTTTATTATTTAGTATTCCCCACTTTGTAACAATGGGGCTTGCTGTTTTTTGTTTTGCTACTGCTGAATATAACGCAATAAAAAGCCTCTTTTCAAATAACAAATCAGGTACTTTATATAGCCCTCACCCACAAGAGGAAGAGAAAAAAGAACGATGGAATGAGAAATTTCTTGATGGCATTAATAAAATTTTAGAATCCCAAGGTAAGGAAGCTGAAAAGAGTGAGCAATCTGCTGTAACAACTGAAAAACAATCTGCTCAAGAAAAAGTAAAAGACAATACGCCATTTACTAAACTGGAAGGAACTACTACAAATCAACAAAGTAGAGACCAAAGTCCTCAGAGTGTGAATGCTACTAGCTTATAACTCAGTTCCACATATTTGTTCACGGAGTGGCAAAACAAGATAAACAAGGTAGTATACAAAGGTAATGATAGAGCAAAAGTGAGGTAATATGGCAAATTTTTTAGAACTCTGCAAAAGTCTAAAGTAGGAATAGCAAAGTTAGAAGCAAAATAGAAAGATTGAAAAGAGAGAATGAAAGTTATAAAGCCAGGGAACAAGACTTTAAAGATAGAAAATACGATATAAATTTCCACTTTATAAGGAACGGATAGACAATAATGGAAAGGAAGCTTACTGAAGTAAGTAAAATAGCGAGGTTTCAATGGCATTGAAATCAAAATTATTGGGTGAAAAGGTCGTGGAATCAGCAAG
>NZ_WQMO01000026.1 GCF_013366805.1 Wolbachia endosymbiont of Litomosoides brasiliensis | reverse complement strand
AATTTTTCTTCTCTTTCAAGTTTGGGTACTTTATCCATGCGGTTAATGCTGTTCTTAAATGCAACTTGCTGCGGCTGTTATACTGTGCTTTTTTGCTGCAACTGCAGCATTTAGTTTTTTTGCAACATATGCGTTATTTTGCACTTTCTTCAGCATTCTTTTGCTGATTCCATGACTTTTTCATCAATAATTTTGATTTCACAACGCCATTTAAACCTTGTTATTTTACCACACTTCAGTACGGCTCCTTTTCCATTATTGTCCATCTGTTCTGTATATAGTGGAAATTAGTATAAAAACTTAAACTAAGGAGTTTCTTCCTGGGTTGACAGATTTCTTCTGTTCGGTGCTATTTAGTAAATCACTCAAATATTTGTAGCTACTATCACCCGCTGCTTGCTAGCGGCTGAGATATACACCATAAGAATCTCGCTAAGACGTGAGGGTTGCTGATACTCCAGCGCTTGATGCTGGCTTTCCATACTAGAAAACCATAAGATGATAGAAATAGTAAATAAACTTACTAGATTTCAGTGCCACGCACTGGAACAATAACAAAGGGTTTACTGAGATAATACAAGAAGGAGACATTGGAATAACACCATTTATTGCGCAAATTACCTATAAATTGCTATGTTCATACAGTTATGTCACTAGCTCTAACACTTCTTTACTCCTCACATCATTTCTACTACTGCAGTTTCCCCTATCTTTATACAATGTTGTAGGTACACTAAAGAAGCATGAGCATTAGAAACACCAGGAGTTTATGTAGAAAAATTTTAAAAGGGAAGTTTAAACCCAGGTGATAAATTTATCATACCTGCAAGATCAGAGGTTGCATTTGCCATATCCTCTTCTGCTTTCTTAACAGCATCATTGAACGCTGCTGTTACTAAATCTTCTACTATATCCTTCTCCTCATTTCTCATAAGCTCTAAGTCTATGTTTACCTTTTTAGCTTTATAACCACCTATTTTTATGACTTCTACCAACACAGAAACTCTACCTCCACCGGAAATACCTTGAAATTCTTTACCAATATACTTTTCTTGAGCTTCTGCAAGCTTCTTTTGCATCTCTTGCGCTTGCTTCATTATCTGATTAAAATCCACGACTTACTCCTTATTCTCTATATTAACTACCTTTGCACCCTTAAATGTATCAAGTATACCCTTGACTGCAGGGGTATAACTTAAGCTACTCGCCCCCTCATTTATATAATCTGCATCAATTATAATAACCCACTCTTGCTTAGTTATCTGACTTAAGTAATTTTTCAAGTCATTACAAAAATTACTATCCAACTGAGATACAGCTTTTAATTTTAAATACCCAGGTTTGCAGTCCACTAATTGTAGATTATTACATAGCTGTTTGTAAAGATAAATTTGGTTATTCCACCGCAATAGTTGCAAAATCTTATCAAAATCATAACTTTTTTGTTGTACGTTTTCTGCGCCGCGTGTATTCCTCTGCTGCATACTTTGTGCAAGGACTTTCTTAACTACCTGCTCGGGGGAAGGTAGATCAGAAAGATAACAGAGGCTAATTAACATCATCTCAGCAGCAACATCACTGCATGTCGAAGTTTTTATATCTTGAACTCCTTTGAGCAACATTTTCCATAATCTCGAGAAAAATATTAAAGACTTCTTTACACCCAAGTCTTTTATCCTGCTCTTCTCACATTCTGTAACCAAATTATCAATCTCTTTTGTAACTAAAAAACGGCATATTAACTGAATTGTCTGTAACAAACCCTCAAAAACACTAAGTGGGTTTGCTGTTTCCACTGCTTTATCGAACAGCGACAGAGCCTTCTGTAAATCACCATTCAATATTGCTTCCAGCAGATCAAACATAATATCTTTATCAACTAGGCCAAGTATATCCATCACACCTTTGGCGGATATTGCACCATCTTTACTATACAGCACTGCTTGATTCATCAAAAACAAGGCATTGCGCATTGAATTACCAGAGCGACGCGCAATTAATTCTGATGCTTCCTTTTCAATAAAATAATTCTCTCTTTGCGCAATATCATTCAAACGCTCTACTATTTTAGCTACAGGGATGTTGTGCAAATCAAACCTTTGACAACGTGCAACGATAGTGATTGGTATCTTTTTTATCTCTGTAGTTGCCAAAATAAACTTTACACTCGACGGTGGCTCTTCTAAGGTTTTAAGCAATGCACTAAATGCACTGCTGGATAACATATGTACTTCATCTATAATGTAAACTTTGAACTTAGAACTTATAGGTGAATAGCAAATATCTCCCAGGATTACTTTGATGTCATCAACGCTAGTATGACTTGCTGCATCGATTTCAATCACATCTGGATGGCTTGAATTTTTTATCGCCAGACAATTTTCACATGACCCACACGGCTCAAAAGTTGGTCCCAAAGAACAATTTAAACATAAAGCTATTATTCTTGCTGTGGTAGTTTTACCCACCCCACTACTACCGGAGAGTAGTATAGATTGTGGAATTTTGTTGAGAGTAAAAGCGTTTTCTAATATACGCACTAATATATCTTGACCAACTAAATCTTTAAAGCTGCCAGGACGGTATTTTAATGCTATGTTCATGGTTTATAATAAAACAAATAACGAGATAGGTATGCAACCCAATAAAGATTCTGATATGGCTGCTTCATCTCTGACCTGACCAAGTTACAGAGTTTTTGCCTGCATACCTTAACAAAAGGTTATACTTTTTTTTTTATTTAGCAAGGTATATTCTATATTAGCGCCATAATTTGATATGTTAAATTTTTTACAGCGCTACTTTAAAGTAGATAAAAAGTTAGTCGTTATGCAAGTCACTACAAGATTGTCATCCCAATGTTTATTTATATCATTTCAGTTAAGTGCTTACTTATGTCATTCTAATCGCAATACTGGAATTAGGAAATCTTTTCAACAACTAGACTATGTGGTCAAGCCATAGAATGATAAGTGCCAAAGCAACAAGAAGTTATGCACAAGATCTACTAAAATCCACATCTTTTTCTTTGGATCACAGTGTCACACACTGGAACGACAAAAGAAAAAGAGAGGATAAAGAAAAGAGAGATGACAAAGGAGAGGTATTATGATTTTATATCACTTTCCCCTTTGTCCGTTTTCACGGAAAGTTAGAGCCCTCCTTAAGGAAAAAAAGCTGAGCTGTGATTTAGTATACGAAAATCCATGGGAGAAGCGGAATGAGTTTATGAAGGTTAATCCAATTGGGCAGGTACCAGTGCTTATAGACAATAGCTTTATTATAGCAGACAGCAACGCTATTTGTGAATATCTAGAAGAAACTTACAACAGCGATATCAAATTGCTTGACTCATCTGCTGTTGTTAAATCTCAAATACGTGCTCTAATTAATTGGTTTGATAATAAGTTTTATAATGAAGTTACTAAATATATTATAAATGAGAAAATAATAATTAACCGCAGTCCTGACTCTAGGTTTCTCCATGCAGCCCAACATAACCTGTCTTGCCATATAGAGTACATTGAGTACTTAATTAACAAAAACGTTTGGCTTGTAACCGATAAGTTCACTTTAGCTGACATTGCTTTAGCATCACATATTTCTGTAATGGACTACGTAAACAGTTTTCCATGGGAAAAAAGTAAAATTCTAAAAGAATGGTATTCCATTGTCAAGTCAAGGCCTTGCTTTCGTGAGATGTTATTAGAAAGAGTTCCCGGATTAACCCCCCCTGTGCACTATGCCGACTTTGATTTTTAGTCTACGTAAGCTTTAAAGCTACAGTCATTCCTTCATCAGTTGGAATTAATATAGAGCAATATTTTTTTTCATCCGATAATCTATAATTAAATTCCCTCATAGCACGCCATGATTTCTCTGACACTTCTTTTGGAGGTAATTCCAAAAATACTGTGTTAAATAATAGAGTATTATCTGCAACAATCAGCCCGTCTTGTTTAATGTATGATTCTGCCCAATCTAAATATTTAGGATAGCTATCCTTATCAGCATCAATAAATATCATGTCATATGGTGCCCCCGCTGATAACTCATCCAATTTTCCCAATGCATTGCCTGCTATTAAAGTAATTTTATTGTCCAGATTAAAAGCACTAAAATTTTTTTTTGCTATTTTAAAGTGCTCAGGATTGTTTTCTATTGTGTATATATGGCCATACTCAGGCAGAGCTTTTGCCATACAAATTGACGAGTAACCATATAATGTACCAATTTCAACAATACTTCTCACCTTATGAATTTTTATAAATAAATTTAATAACTTCCCTTCTCTAGGGCTAATTTGAATGTGTTGTTTTTCTTTAAGAATACAATACTCTTCTATTTCTTTACATTCTTTTGCAAATAAATCTCGTATATATGACAGTTTTATGTCAGATTTATCATCGCGCGCCATGTTTTGTATTATTAGGAAGACTTAATTAATATAAAATTCATAAGTAATGATATACCTAAAGTAATACAAACATTTACTTTAGGCCATTATTTTGTACCATAAAATTTTAAGTGACAAAAACTGTGATATATAGTACCATAGTTAACTAGTGCAACAGCTGATTGGCTGCCACATTAAAATTTAAAGGAACTGCTTATATGCAAATTTCTCTTTTAAATACAATTTTCATAATCAATTAGAGGGGATTATATGTCTTATAACATTGCTAGTGAAGTTGAAACGTTAAGCAAAAAATCTAACAAAGATGAAGGGGTTACATTGCTAAATAACCCAGCCTATCGTGAAAAGTATAGGGAACGTTTTGATGAAGCCCAGAAAAAAGTTATGGATATGGTTCAGTTTTACGATGGAACAATAATATTGATAGAAAATAAAATTGCTATGTATTATTACGCTTGGCACAGTAAAAAAAGAGAGTTTGAGCGTAAAAAACAACAAGCAGTGATGAAAAACGATGGATCAGTATAGAGCCTTTTGTATGATAAGCTACAGTGGTATCACTTCACTATAGCTTTTTCATATAGTTTGTCTATCACGTTAGTAAAGTAACCTAGCGTTTTATATCCTTCGTATCTAATTTTATCAGGCTCTGTATGTGGTTTATCATTGTTAAGCTTGATGAAAAATATTGGAGTAGCCATAATACCAAGTTTATTAATTGCTAGTGATTTATCATTCATAATTTTATCCATCACTTTCTTATCGTTAATACATCGGTTAAATGTATCTTGCTTTAAGTTGCTTAGTGCCGCCACTTTTTGTAACACAGTTAAATCACCTAAATTGGAATAATTCCATGAGTCTATCGAGCTAAAAACAGCTTTATTAAAATTAAAATAGTCTTCTTGCTTCTCGTAGCAATAACTTAGCATTGCAGCTTTTAGCCCTCTATAATCTAAAGGGAAATGACGGAATATATACAGCATCCTACCTGTATCTATATATTTCTTTTTAATTTCAGGAAAAACTTCCCTATGGAAAAGAGAACAGTGATAACAAGTAAGCGAAGCATATTCTATCATTAGAATAGGTGCTTTGGGGTCTCCCAACAACCTATCACCAGACAACGGCAACAGTAGTTCTTTTGGTGTTATTCCATTAGCTGTTTGAGTGTACTGGTTGTTGGATAAGTCCTGCTCAACAACTGCATAAGAATTAACACTTGTAAAGATCAATAAAAATAATAACCTAAAAATCATCACAATATAAACATTTAACTTACTAAATAATTACGTATTTATATCAATAATGTCAAGATAACTTTTTCTTATACCAATCCCCACTGTACAAGAAACGGATTTTCAATAATGAAAAAGAAGCCTTGCTGAAATAAGTAAAATAGCAAGATTTAAATGGTATTGAAATCAAAATTATTGGATAAAAGAGTCGTAGAATCAGCAAAAGAAATGCTAAAGGAAGCGTGAAATAACGCATGTGTTGTAAAAAAACTAAATGCTGTAATTGCAGCAAAAAGGCACAGTATAACATCCGTAGCAAAAATATGTTGCATTTCAAGAACAACACCAACTGCACAGATAAAGCACCTAAAATTTGGAAGAGAAGAAAAATTACTTGCTCCCTCTTAACGTCGTAGAAAAACTAGATTGAATCAGAGTCAACTTGAACAAATTGAAGTATGAATACAAGAAAACCATAACATTACTATTAAAAAAATAAGAACAAGAATCTAGAAAAATTTGGCTTGAATGTCAGCAAATCTACAATAATATGCAAAAAATGAAGTTTCCGTATATTATGCCAAGACCAATTCACAATGAACAAGATAAAAATAGATAAAAAGAGTTAAAAAAAACTCAATGAGACTATTAGTAAATATCTTGAACAAGAGTTATTTTTCTTTGATAAACCGCAGCTTGACACACATTTGGAAGTTAGGCATGGATAGTTAAAAAAGGCGTTAGAACAGGTTAAAGTAAAATTAGGTAGACAAAATTTTTATCCCCACAGTGTAGTTAATCTTAGAAATGGAGATGATTCTAGCTTATTTACACCGAATGTCAACACTGATTATATGAATATATTTCTTAAATAAGTGTAGCAATACTTTAAGGATATGATAAGCCTTTCTTATCATGGATTGTGCCAGCTAGTACAAGTTAAAAAGTTCAAAGGCGCCAAAAATATCGAGATTATATACTTATTACCATGCTCATCCAAGCTCAATCCCATTGAGAGACTTTAGTGGTATATAAAATAGAATATTTTGTGTAATAAAGTCTATAATACAATTGCTTTGCTCGAGAGCGCTTTGTGCAAATTTATTACCTCTCTTTCTCACTCGCAATCAAACAATTCTGCAATGTCACTTACTTGACCCATTAAAATGAGAATTAGTATTAGCAAAGCTCTCAACCCTGTCCTTAAACGCAGCAACTATTTTACTTTGTGTATATTTATATACTGAATTTAACAAAATAGAAAACGAGCTAAATTTAAACTCAAACTCTATATAAAACTTCACCATAGTTTTCTTTTCTTCTGTAAGAACGAATTTCCATTCATTATATAAACGCTTAAATATCCCATTTGATGATACTGCTTTTATCCAACCTTCATTCGTTCCACTCGGAGAAAGAAAGGTTACCTCCGATGTATATCTTCCTTTAATCCCATGAAAAGCTGCTATGAGATCCACAATTACCTGGTTATCAATTTTCTCCTTTAAGTAAACAGCTTTGCACCAAGGAACAAAATCAGGATACTTCTCAATGTCGATTATAACCCGGAATACCTCGTTAGGTAAACATGAGAAAATACCTTGTTCTTTGTATTGGTAAAGCATAAGTTTAGACTAACTAGAATGGGATCCGTATCTAACGTTAGCCTTAGTAGATTCCTGAGACCAGAAGTTAAGGTGGGCATCACGTATCAACCTCAATGAAATCGATAGAGGCAATTCCCTTGACCAGAAATTATCGCTCGGGAAATTTAACTTAACTCATAACGTATAGAACAGACCCCTGCAATTATAGCCGATTTACGCAAGGCGTGTCTATAGGTATATTGCAATCAGCAATAAAACTAGCTATTATTTAGCTTTTATTAAACTTTGCATTTTAATGTCACACTCAATAAACATACCTCATGAGTTTTATTAAAATTCTAATTGTTGTTGCTTTCATTGTAATTTCTTCAAATGCTTACACCAATTGTGCAGATCATAAAACTTTTGTGCATGCTATGAAGCAACAAGTGGACAGCATATTTACAAAGGAAAACAAAAAAAAACGGGAATGTGTATATAAAAAGCTTCAGGAGATCGTTCGAAATAATGTTGATCTCAAAAAAATATCTCGATTCGTTATGGGAAAACATTGGGCTTTAACTACCCAGAAAGAAAGAGAAGATTTCTTAAGAGAATATGAGATATATTTTACACGTTTGTGTATCAAAATTTTATATAAACATATGAATAATAGTGAAATGGCTATAATGAGTTCAAGAGTAGTTGACAATGCAACTTGTTTGATTAGTACAAGATTTTCTTACGGCGATGAAGAATTTACAAACATTGATTTTAAAGTTACCAAAAATGTCAGTTCTTTCTTAGTAAGTGATGTTGTAATGAACGGGGTAAGCATTTCTATTAATCAACATTCTCAACTCAGTGAAAAAATTGATGCATATAGCATAGCACGTGTTATAGATGAATTAAAATATAACAACAATCTATGACATATATGCCTCATTGGCCTAAGCTGCTTAGTAGCAGGCTAAAAGATTTTCTTCTTGATCGTATAATAAGGTTTTCTTAGTAAACTAGACAACTCTGAAAAACACCTCCTATAATCCATATAGCTGGAACCAATGAAAAAGACTTAAATTATCATTCGTAATACTAATTCTCATTGTTAGTGGATCAAATAAGTAACATTGCAGAGTTATTTAATTGCGGAGTGAAAAAGATGAGGTAATAAGTTAGTACAAAGCGCTTTTAAGCAAAGCAATTGTATTATAGATTTTTACGCAAAATGTTCTGTTTTATATGCAACCAAAATCTCTCAATAGGGTTGGCTTGGGTGGTATGGTGGTAGGTATATAATCTCGATATTTTTAAGTGCCTTTAAATTTTTTTAATTTATGCTAACTAGCATAATTTATGATAGAAAAGACTTCTCGTGATTGCAACATTTGTTTAAAAAATATATTCATACAACCAGTGTTGACATTCTGATGCAAGTAAGCTGGAAATCTCTCCATTTCTAGGATTAACTACACTGTAGAGACAAAAATTTTGTCCCCTAATTTTACTCTAACCTGTTCTAACGCCTTTTTTAACTATCCATGCCTAACTTCCAAATGTGTGTCAAGCTGCGGTTTATCAAAGAAAAATAACTCTTGTTCAAGATATTTA
>NZ_WQMO01000020.1 GCF_013366805.1 Wolbachia endosymbiont of Litomosoides brasiliensis | reverse complement strand
ATATAAACAGAACATTTTGCGTAATTAAAGTCTATAATAAAATTGCTTTGCTTAAGAGCGCTTTTTGCAAATTTATTCTCTCTTTCTCACTCTGCAATGTCGCTTGTTTGATCTATTAACAGTGGGAATTGGTATTAGCTTCATAATTACGACCAATTTTTGCTTAAGCGTTAAGAAATTATCAAATGAAAAAAGGCCATAGTTAATATCTATTTAAAGACATTAGAGTTTTTATGTTTTGAATACTTAATAACTGCAACTCAGCTGCCTTTCATTACAACTAACCTTTAATCACAAATGTTTGAAAATTTTTATTAGACAGAAAAAAGGCAAGAAAACTTCGCGGTAGGAGTTACTTGCTCTCTAGTCTTTAAATTTACATACTAAAGCGCTCTACAAGCGTGTTTTAGTTTATATTAAGTGAAAGGTTAGAAGTATTGTTAAGACATAAGGTACGTATAGTGCAAAAAATTGAACATAAAACGCCAACTATGTGATAACTCGTCATTTAATCTGCACAGATTAAAGATAATTGAATATGTTCAGTTCTAACGATTTAAAGGAGCTAGCAAGGTTTGTCAAGTAGTTTTTGTACCTAGGGTATTCTTCGTGTAAATATTATACCAACAATCCACTATTTTTCTTATGTCTCGTGGCTTGGTTTGTGGACCTATACTGACTCTGATTGAACACTCTGCTTGTTCTCTTGTTGCCCCCATTGCAAGCAAAACATGAGAAGGCTCAACCTTTCCAGAAGAACACGCAGAGCCATTACTGACCGCAATGTTATTTAAGTCAAAATGCATGAGCTGCACATCACTTGTCACTCCCGGCATATAAATGAGGCTCGTGTTTGGCAGCCTTTTAGAGTTTTTGCCAAAGATTTTGGTACCACTGGCAAGATTCAGTAACTCATACTCCAATTGATCACGCAGCTTCTTTATTTCGTCCATCTTTGATAAGAGATTTTGAATGCCTTGCAATGCAGCTGAAAGACCTGCAATTGCAACAATATTTTCCGTGCCACCACGCAATCCTTTTTCTTGTCCACCACCTACTATGATAGGTTCTATCACGAGGTCTTTATTGAATATTAAAACCCCGCTACCCGCTATACCACCAAATTTGTGGGCAGATAAAGTTAGTAAATCCATCCCTAAATCTTCCACATTAACCTTGATTTTCCCAACACTTTGAGCAGCGTCAGTGTGATAGATTGCTTCGAATTTATGTGCTATTTCAGCTATTTCCTTAACGGGTTGAACAACTCCAGTTTCGTTATTGGCCATTGTAACTGAAACTATCACTCTGTTCCCTTTAAGTTCACTTAGAATTCTTTCTAGCGCCAAAAGATCGACAATGCCTTCCTGATTAACGGGTATTATATGTGGATTGCACGCAGAATTAAGAATTGAGGGATGTTCTACAGCTGAAATCACATGTTGAAAGCCCACTATCCCTCTCATAACAAGACTATTTGTTTCAGTTGCACCAGACGTAAAAATTATTTCTTTATTACTTGGAACGCTAATAGCACTACGAACATTACCCCTTGCATCCTGAAGAATCCTTCTTGCTTCTTGTCCCTTTTTATGTAATGATGAAGGATTAAGAACCTGTCTTGATAGGACTTCAAGTATACTCTTTTTTACATCATCGCTAACTGGAAAAGTTGCATTATAGTCAGCGTATATGTAATCACTACTTTTTTCTAAAGAAAATGGATTGAAAGGTTCATTTGTCACTTAATTAACCTGCTATTAACTAATATATTAGCTTTAACACGATAAAAAGCTTGTTGCAAGAACAGTAAAATTAATACATAATTAACACATGCACAATTTATATATCTGTTAACCGGTCTTCATTTAGGAACTGCCATGGTAGAAGTTTTTTTGAATAACGCAACAAAAAAGATAGAAGGTGAGTATCACCAGAGCAAAGAAATCAACGCACCAGTTGTGTTAATTTTACACCACCACCCTCAATATGGGGGCAGTATGGATAGTAAAATGATACATAGTATATACACATCTTTTATAGATAATAATTTTTCTGCATTGAAAATTAACTTCCGCGGTGTTGGAAAGTCTACCGGAACCTTCGATAAGGGTATAGGGGAATTAACTGATGCTGCAATAGCTATTGATTGGCTTCAAGAACATAATCCTAGTAACGTTCCAATTTGGATTGTTGGTTTTTCTTTTGGAGCATGGGTAGCTATGCAACTGACAATGCGTAGACCTGAGATAGTAGGTTTTATTGCTCTTTCCCTTCCAGCAACAAAATATGATTTCTCTTTTCTCTCTCCATGTCCAGTTCCTGGGCTTATCATACAAAGTAGTAATGACACACTTTCAGAAGAAAGTGATGTAACGGAATTAGCAAGAAGGCTGATAAACTCAGTAAAGAGCGGTCACATGGAGTACCGCATTATAGATGACACTAACCACTTCTTGAGAGACAAAGAAGAAGAAGTAACTAAAATTATAGACAATTATGTAAGATTGCGCTTGAATAGTGCAGCTATCTCTTCTCAAAAGGTTAGAAAAGAGATGAGAGTAAAAGAGTGTGCTTAATTAGAAAAAGGTTTAATCATGTTTAAGAAATTATTATTATGTGTTTTAGTTACCCTTGCACTACAAGGGGGCTGTCCTAAGCCACGCAAATTAAAAAGTCCATGTATAAAAGGCAATGAAGAAAGCACTTCGTGTAAATTATATTCTGTCAATAATCACTGGCTAGGTAAGTACAAGTTAGTAGCTAAATAGATTCTACCTATTTATAATTTTACTAACAATCCATCTTCTAATTGCAAAATATAATCTGCCTTTTCTGCAAGAAGATGGTTGTGTGTTACTATAAGCATAGAGCTGTTATTTTCCTTTACGTACGAATACAATAGTAAAAACACATTTAAAGAATTTGTTGGATCCAAATTTCCTGTAGGTTCATCTGCAAGTAAAAGTTTTGGAGAATTCACAATGCTTCTTGCAATTGCAACTCTTTGCCTTTCTCCGCCAGAAATCTCAGATATCATACTACTTGCTTTGTTTTCCAGACCAAATTTCTCTAACACTACTTGCGCATTTTTTATTGCTTCAGCTTTGCCTTTTCTTGCAATTAGTTGAGGAAGAATAACATTCTCCAATACTGATAACTCTTGTAACAAGTAGTGAAATTGATAAATAAAGCTGAGAAAACTCCTCCTCATGTGGGTTTTGAGCTTATTACTGGCTTGTGTGCAGTTTACTCCATCTATTGTAACTACCCCTGAAGTTGGCTTATCTAATAAACCTGCGACTTGCAATATAGTTGTTTTTCCCGAACCAGAACTGCCAATTAATGCAACTACTTGTCCTTTTGCAATACTTAAGTTGATACCTTTTATAATAGCAGAATTTCTTTTGAAGCTCTTACTTATAGAAGTTAGCTTTAGTGCTATATTATCACCCATATTAAAAAACTCAAGAGGCACCTAAACTCTGGTAATTAATTAAACTGAGAAGCTATTACCACATCCACACTGAGACTTAGCAAGAGCATTCTTTACTTGAAAACTAGAACCACTTAAATCTTCAGTGTAATCTATAATTGAATTATTTAAAAACTTTGCCGAACAATTATCTACCATTAACACAGGGTTTCCATCCTTGTCATTAATTACTATATCTTTGCTTCTTCTACTAAAGCTAGGGTGGCCTCTATAGTCCTCGCTTTCTTCATAATCATCACCTTCGTCATCAAATTCATCATCTTCATCATCTTCATCATCTTCACTCAAGGATAGGTTTTTATTTATTTGGTCCATGAGGAAATTGTATTTGAAGCCAGAGCATCCACCGCCTGAAACTGCGACTCGCAAAATAGAACTCTTATCCTTTTCCTGCTCCACAAGAGAGTGAATTTTCTTTAATGCGCTGTCAGTTAAGTTAATATTGTAATCTATTGACATAGTCATCACCATTTATTATTTTTATAACTTATTATAGTAGAAATTTTACATGTCAAACAATAATTTTCTATTAAGTTACGCGTGCTTCCCAAATAAAACAAGAGGAAGATACTTTAAAGAGAAAGAAGATGAAAACCGCAGCTGTTTTCAGCGTGATAGAGATCGCATTGTTCATTCTAATGCGTTTAGAAAATTGGAGTACAAAACACAAGTTTTCATTAATTATGAACATGACTACTATCGTACTCGGCTTACCCATAGCCTTGAAGTTGCACAAATTGCAAGATCTATCGCACGTAGACTTGGTTTAGATGAGGATATTACTGAATGCATAGCACTCGCACACGATCTTGGTCACTCTCCATTTGGCCATACAGGCGAAAATGCTCTAAAGAGGGCAATTCAAGATCTGAATCTTGATAACGAGAAATATGAATTTGACCATAATGTTCAGGCTATAAGGATTCTAACTTATCTTGAACAAAAACATGCTGACTTTGATGGCATGAATTTAAGTTGGGAAGTAGTTGAAGGAGTTGCAAAGCATAATGGCCCCTTGCTTGGTCAAAATGCAGTATCTTATACAAATAATCAGCTATTGCTAGAATATAATGAAAAATATAATCTAAAACTTGAAGAGTTTTCAAGCATTGAAGCACAAGTTGCCTCAATTGCCGATGATATTGCTTATAGCGTTCATGACCTTGATGATGCATTGAGAGCGAATTTAGTAATTATTGAAGACTTGTTTAATGTTCCTTTAATTGGAAGAACGTTTAAAGACATAAAAAGTGGGTATTTAGAATTACCTCAGAGCAAACTTATACATGAGTCATTGAGTAGGATTATAGGAATTATGATAAGTGATGTTGTTTCCCAGACAGAAAAAAATATTGAAGATTACAAAATAAAAAGTGTAGAAGACGTAAGAGGTCTAGATAAAATGCTAGTCACATTTTCACCAGAAATTGCAAATGCTACAAAAGAAATAAAGAAATTTAACATGGAGAAAATATACAGAAGTTACAAACTTAATAGAACAATGAACAAAGCAAAACGTATAGTAAAGGAGCTTTTTCACTGTTTTTATGAAAATCCATGGTTATTGCCTGCAGAGTGGAGCAAGCTTGCTCATCAATTCCAGCGTTCAGTAGTAATATGTGACTATATCTCGGGCATGACAGATAGATTTGCTATACACGAGCATAGAAGAATTTTTGATACCTCATATGAAATGACTTCTTTCTAATGATTGACAACTATTTTATGTCAATTGCATTAAAGCTTGCAGAAAAAACTCTGGGGAATGTTGCGCCAAACCCTGCTGTCGGGTGTGTCATTGTAAAAGATGGGGTGGTGGTTGGTAGTGGCTATACAGGAATCGGTGGGCGCCCACATGCAGAAGTGGCCGCTTTGCAAAGTATTAAAGGTTCAATTCATGGTGCAACTATGTATGTTACTCTTGAGCCATGCTGCCATTATGGAGTTACAGGGCCCTGCACTGCGGAAATCATAAGATCAGGAATAAAAAGGGTAGTGATTGCAGCGATTGACCCTGATAAAAGAGTTTCAGGTGGTGGTGTTAAAGCTTTAGAAGAGATGGGAATTGTAGTAAAACAAGGGATTATGCAAGAGGAAGCGGAAAAACTGAATGCCGGCTTTTTCACCGCTAGGAAATTACACAGACCATTTATAGTTTGCAAAATTGCAACAACTCTTGATGGAAAAATTGCAACATTTACAGGTGATAGCAAATGGATAACAAGCGAAAACACAAGAAACTGGGTACATGAGCTCAGGGCAAAATATGACGCGATTATGATTGGCAGTAATACTCTTATTAATGATGATCCGATCTTAACGTGCAGATTACCAAGACTTGAAAATAGATCGCCAATAAGACTAATCGTAGATAGCCAGGAAAGATTAAAGGAAAAGCATAATATTGCAAGGACTGCAGACAAAGTAACAACTTGGGTAATAACAAATAAAGAAGTAGAGAAAAAAATAAAAAATGCTAACTATTTGATAGTTAACTCAAATGACAAACCTATTTCAGCGTCACATGCTGAGATGACATCGAATCAAGAGGAATATAGTGCAGATAAAATCTGCCTAAAAGATATGGCATTAAAACTTGTTTCAGAAATTGGTATAACAAGGTTGCTAGTTGAAGGTGGAGGAATATTAATCACAGAGCTATTAAAGTATAATTTAATTGACAGGTTGATAATCTGCCGTAGTGGTAAAGTTCTAGGCAATGACGCCACTCCTTTTATAGGAAATTTGGGAATTCAGTCCATTAATAACTGCTACCAATTTAAGAAAGTGGAGGTGGTAGACTTTGATGAGGATATAGTTGAAGTTTGGGATAAATTACAGTAGTTTTTATATGCTGAATAAAAGAAATAGATAGAAAATCTATCTAGTAGTGAGTTGTTGATTTTTAACTGAAACTGTGGTTAAGTTATCTAGTTTTGTTTGTATAACTTCAATCTTTTCGTCGACGTAAGTCGTATCAGCTTTTGCGTCCAGTGCATTTGTTATACTAATCCTCACTATTAGTAATTAGTAGGTCAAATAAAAGCGATATTGCAGAGTTGTTTAATTGCAGAGTGAGAAAGAGAGGTAATAAATTTGCACAAAGCACTCTCAAGCAAAGCAATTATATCATAGACTTTATTATGCAAAATGTTCTGTTTTATATATAACTAAAGTCTCTCAATAGGAGAGAGCTCAGCTGAGTAAGGTATATAATCTTCGTATTTTAGGTGTCTTTGAATGTTTTGACTTATGCTAACTAGTACAATCCATGATAAAAAAGGCTTTTTGTGTTTTTAAATATTGCAACGTTTGTTCAAGAAATATATTCATACAATCAGTGTTGACATTAGGTACAAATAAGCTAGAACTCTCCCTATTTCTAGGGTTATTTGCATTATAGAGATAAAAATTTTGTCTGCCTAATTTTACTTTAACCTGTATTCTAACGCCCTTTTTAAACCTCCATGTTCAACTTTCAAATGCGTGCTAAACCGCAATTCATCAAAGATAAGCAACTTTTTTCAGAACACTTACCAATAGTCTCGTTAAGTTTTTTTTAACTCTTCCTACCCACCTTATATCTTGTTTATTGTGAATTGTTCTTGGCATAGTATGCGAAAACTTCATTTTTTGAATATTACGGTGTATTGTAAACTTGCTGATATTCAAGCCAAATTTTTCCTGGGTTCTTATTTTCATTTCTTTAATGGTGATATTAGGATTTTCTTGTATTCATAAAATTATGCTGTTCCTAAAATGCAATATATTTTTGCTACGCTGTTATACTGTGCTTTCTTGCTGCACTTGTAGCATTTAGTTTTTTTGTAACATATGCGTTATTTTATATTTCCTTCAGCATTTCTTTTGCTGGTTCCATGGCTTTTTTCATCCAATAATTTCAATGCCATTTAACCCTGCTATTTTATTTACTTCAGCATGCTTCTTTTCCATTATTGTCTATCCATTCCTTGTGTAGTAGGAATTAGTATAAGAACCGAGAAGCCTTTCTTATCATGGATAATGCTAGTTGGTATAAGTCAAAAAGTTTAAAGATGCCTAAAAATATGTAGATTATATACCTACCACTATACTTAGCTGAGCTCTCTATCTATTGAGAGACTTTAGTTCTATATAAAACAGAACATTTTGCATAATAAAGTCTATGATATAATTGCTTTGCTTGAGAGCGCTTTGTGCAAATTTATTACCTCTCTATTTTTACTCTGCAATTAAATAACTCTGCAATGTTACTTATTTAACCTGCTGACAATGAGAATTGGTATTAGCTAGAGTTAGCTCTATCGAGGATTTAAAATTTTGCTTGCATACGGCTCTCTTTAATCAAAGTACAGAATTTCTTAGTAAGCTCTTTTCCAAATTCAAGAGTAGTAAAGATAAAAAATTTGATGATTGCATTAATGAAATGCGTGTACAAGGTCACTTGCCGTTGGGTGCTGCTATCAATTCGTACAATATTGATCTTGTGGGCCTGTTCTTAGAGAATAGTGCTAACTCTAACGTAAAAATATTTCTTGAGTATACTTCTATTATGTTATTCTGAAGTTGTCACATGTGGTAACATCCTAAAATTACTTTTAGAGTGCAGTGCTGACTCTAATCTAATATAAGTATATGGTCTTGCATCCATTAGATGCAGTGCACATGATAAGTTCTATGAAGTTGCAGAATCGCTTTTAAGAATATAGGGCTAATCCTAATATACAGAATATATTTGATAGTACTCCGCTATATGAAATACTACATTGTAGTGAGTATGAATGTGAAAAAGAAAGAAACTTAGCATTATTTTTGAAGTATGGTGTAGATCTTAATGCAGACGATTCTTCTGCAAAAAGTTACTACGAAGGAGATTCATAGAACTCACTTCATATTTTGCTAATAGTGGGGTAACAAATTGCATTGGGGTACTTATTTTGCCGTACATCAGCAATGACAAAGTTAAAAAGTTGATAGCTGAATATGGTGTTGATAGGCGCTATGTCATCAGCCAAACTGGGCTCGCTTATTGTTGCTTAGTGGTCGCTTCTACTACTTTGTTTAGTATAGCTCTTTCATGATATTGTTATATACCGACAGCAAGCACTTGCCACGTATTTCTTCATTAAAAAGGCCATGCAGACTGCATTTTTCGCAAAAATAAAGGAACCTTCTCCCAAATTTGCTGAAGTTGTTACTGAAAGATTAGTAAATAATGTTAGGCTAAATGTTGAAAATAACCTTAAAGAGTCGGCAATGTACTGACTTAATTCACGGGTATCAAAGGTATCAAAAAAGTTCTTTTTTAAAAAACTTAAGTTATACTTATAAGTATTTGGTACCTTAAAATTATAGTGATTATGTCAGATTTGAGAAATAACTCCTGCTTTTATGGTGATAATGCAGAATTTGTAGAAGACATGTATAACCGTTATCTGCGGGGCGATAAGTTAATCGGGGAGGATTGGTATAGAATTTTTTCAAGCGATTTAGAAGTTAATAAAGCAGAACCTTGCAGTGTGCAGCATGTAGCTAAGATGAATGATTCAGTGGCAAATTTTTTTAGATCTTACGGTCATTTTTTTGCAGATTTTAATCCATTGTTACCAAATGTGAATAAAGAAATAGATTATCAGAAATATTCGGATCTCTCTCCAGCACATGATCCTGGAATCTATAGAGATATTTACTGCAAAGACATCGGTTTTGAATTTATGCATATCTCGTCTTATGAAGAGAGAATGTGGCTGCAGGAAAAGATTGAAAATCAAACCTATGCGTTGAGCTCGCAAGATAAAAAGGAAATGCTTAGACACTTAATAGAGTCTGAAGTATTCGAACAATTTCTCCATATGAAATTTCCTGGATATAAGCGTTTTTCTATTGAGGGTGGGGAATCAGCTATTGTTGCAATTGAGAGAATTATTAGTGATTCCACGACTTTTGGTATTGAGGAAATAGTTCTTGGTATGGCTCACCGTGGACGGCTTAACGTTCTAACCAAGGTTATGGGAAAAGAATATGCAGCAATGCTATCTGAATTCCAAGGCAATCTTGCGTATCCAAGCAATCTTGAAGTATCTGGCGATGTTAAATATCACCTTGGTTATTCTTCTAATCGAACACTTGCTAACGGCAAGACAATACATTTAAGTTTGTGCCCTAATCCATCTCACCTTGAAGCGGTCAATCCAGTTCTAGCTGGGAGAGTAAGAGCAAAACAAAAGATAAGATCTGTGCTTGGAATATCAATTCATGGTGATGCGGCTTTTATTGGTCAAGGGGTGGTTAGCGAAACCCTGACCTTAAGCAATATTGAAGGGTATAAAGTAGATGGTATTATACACGTTGTCATTAATAACCAAGTTGGTTTTACTGCTAATCCATGCTGTGCACGGTCATCTTCTTATTGCACTGATGTAACTAAATCTATAGAGGCTCCAGTGTTTCACGTAAGCGGAGATAGTCCTGAAGCTGTAAATTTTGTTGCAGGTCTGGCGATGGAATATAGGCAAAAATTTAAGAAAGACGTGGTGATTGATATAGTATGCTATCGCAAATATGGCCACAATGAAGGCGATGAGCCTAATTTTACTCAGCCGCTCATGTATAAAACAATATCAGAGCATAAAACTCCAGGAACGCTATATGAAGAGAAGTTGACTGCAGATAAAGTATTAAGTGATAATGAAGTAAATAAATTACGCAATGAGTTTAGGGCAAGATTGGATAAAAGCCTTGCTGAATCAGTGGCTTATGCTCCAAAAAAAGCTGACTGGTTTGATGGAGTGTGGTCAAAATTAAGAAGGGCAAGGTTGAACAATCTGAACGAATATCATACAGATTCTGGTGTCTCACAAAGTGAGCTAAAAAAGCTAGGTGTACTCATAAATAGCAATATTCCAAGTGGTTTTAATATTAATAATAAAGTTAGAAAAATATTTGATGGAAGAATAGAGAATATAAATTCCGGTAACAATATAGACTGGGCAACGGCTGAGAGTCTTGCATTTGCATCTCTGCTCACAGAGGGAATAGGTGTGCGTCTTTCAGGACAGGACTCCAGTCGAGGCACTTTCTCACACCGCCATTCAAGGCTTATTGATCAGGTGACAGAAGAAGCTTTTGTTCCACTAAACAATATAAATAAAGGACAAGCTCACTTTGAAATTATAGATAGCACTTTATCAGAGTATGCTGTAATGGGCTTTGAGTATGGATATAGCCTTGATTCTCCATATTCACTAGTGCTTTGGGAAGGACAGTTTGGTGATTTTGCAAATGGTGCGCAAATTATGATCGACCAGTTTATTGCATCTGCAGAAACAAAGTGGTTGCGATCAAGTGGTTTGGTCTTATTGTTGCCTCATGGCTATGAAGGTCAAGGGCCTGAGCATAGCTCTGCGCGCATAGAAAGGTTTTTGCAACTCTGTGCGGAAGATAACATGCAAATAGTTAATTGCTCTACTCCGGCGAATTACTTTCATGTTTTACGCCGACAAGTTCATCGAGACTTTCGTAAACCTTTGATAGTATTTACACCTAAATCGCTATTGCGTCATAAAAGAGCAGTTTCTAGCTTATCTGACTTTAAAGGAGGATTTCTTATGGTAATTCAAGAATATAGGAAGAATTTAGTTTCGGATGATAAAGTGCGTAAAGTTGTAATATGCAGTGGTAAGGTTTATTACGACATAATTAAGGTATGTGAAGTACAAAAGATAAATGATATAGCAGTGATACGGTTGGAACAGTTCTATCCATTTCCTGCTGATAAGCTAAGTATTGAGCTTGAAAAGTATAAGAACGCTGAAATTATATGGTGTCAGGAAGAACCAAAAAATATGGGAGGGTGGTTTTTTGTCAATCCATTAATAGAGGAGGTATTGCCTAGCCTCAATATTCAAGCGAAAAGACTTAAGTGCATCGCAAGACCTGCTTCTGCGTCCCCTGCATGTGGTTATGCTGATGTTCATGCTCAGCAACAAGAGAAGATTTTAAGGCAAGTTATTAAGTAGCCTCACAAGTGCTTATGCCAATTCTAATTGTCAGTAGGTCAGATAAGTGATATTGCAGAGTTATTTAATTGCGGAGTGAGAAAGAGAGGTAATAAATTTGTACAAAGTGCTCTCAAGCGAGGCTATTCTATTATAGACTTTATTACGCAAAATGTTCTGTTTTGTATACAACCAAAGTCTCTCAATAGAATTAAGCTCAGGTGAGTATGGTGGTAAGTATATAATTTCGATATTTTTAGTATCTTTAAACTTTTTAGCTTGTACTAACTAGCACAATCCATGATAAGAAAGGCTTCTCATATTCTTAAAATTGCAACATTTGTTCAAGAAATATATTCGTACAATCAGTAAAGAAGCCTTACTGAAGTAAGTAAAATAGCGAGGTTTAAATAGCGTTTGAAATCAAAATTTTTGGATAAAAAGTTGTGGAATAGGCAAAAGAAGTGTTGAGGAAAGTGCAAAATAACGTATATGTTGCAAAAAAAATAAATGCTGTAATTGTAGCAAAAAAGCACAATATAACAGCCGTAGTAAAAATATGCTGCATTTCAAGAACAGTACCAACTGCATGGATAAAGTACCTAAAATTTGGAAAAGGAGTAAAATTGTTTGCTCCCTCAACGCTATAAAAAAGAAGTATAGATACAAGGAAACCATAATATTGCCATTAAAAAAATGAGAATAGTAATCCAGGGAAAATTTGGCTTAGATATCAATAAGTCTATAATACACTGTAATATGCAAAAAAATAAAGTTTTCATATATTACGCTAAGGCCAATTTACAATGAACACAAGATAAAGGTAGACAGGAAGAATTTTAAAAAACTTAATGAGAATTGGTATAAGCATCCTGAACAAGAGTTATTTTTTTTGATGAATTGCAGTTTGGCACATTTCGGAAGTTGGACAAGTAGTTTAAAAAAGGCGTTAGAATACGGGTTGAAGCAAAATTAGGTGGACAAAAATTTTTATCCCTACAGTGCAGTTAATCCTAGAAATGGAGGGAGTTATAGCTTATTTGCACCGAATGTCAACACTAATCGTATAAATATATTTCTTGAACAGATATCACAATGTTTAAGGACGCGAGAAGCCTTTTTTATTATGGGTTTTGCTAGTTGGAATAAGTCAAAAAATTTGAAGGTATCTAAAAATATTGAGGTTATATATTAGCACCATACTTACCTGAGCTCAATCCTATTGAGAGACTTTGGTTGTGTATAAAACAGAACATTTTCGTAATAAAGTTTATGATACAATTGCTTTACTTGAGAGCGCTTTGTACAAGTTTATTCCTCTCTTTTCACTTCGCAATTAAACAACTCTGTAATGTCATTTATTAGTCCACTAACAATGAGAATTAGTATAAGGAAGACAAAGAAAAACGATAAGAGGTTCAGCTTTTAAAAGGAATGCTGAAAGAAGGTAATAAGAAACAAGTTAACAGTAATACAGTTAATAAAAAAGGTAAAGTTGTTGAAGCACCAAGCAAAGATAACAAAAAGGAAAATACTAAATGCAATTCTTAGGTTTATCATACCTTTTTTTAAGTGAAAATGCGGTCTCTAAAGGAAAAGACAGCGATGCTTTCACGGCCTCTCTAGTTTGTTACTTGGTAGCTATTAGCCTTACTGCTTCTACGTAACACTTATGCTCTTCAGCTAAGATGCGTTCTGAGAGGCTATGAATATTATCATTTGGTAATACTGGTACAGCAGCTTGCGCAATTATAGTTCCAGCATCAACTTCAGGAGTAACGTAATGTACAGTACAACCCGTAATTTTTACACCTGCTTTTAGTGCTTGCTCCTGAGCATTTAGGCCCTTAAAAGAAGGAAGTAAAGAGGGATGAACATTTATAACTTTGCCATGCCATTTACTAAGAAAGTCAGCTTTGAGAATTCTCATAAATCCTGCAAGGCAAACCAAGTTTGCCTCATATTGAACGAGTATTTCATGAATTTTGTTAACGTCAAGTGGTTTGTTTTCAACAACAAACGTTGGCATTCCTGCCTGCTCTGCTACTTTTAGACCAGTAGCTTTATTATTATTTGAGATAACACATGCCATTTCTGCAGGAAAGCTGTAATCTTGACATGCTTTCATCAATGCTTGCATGTTTGATCCCCTATCTGAAATTAATATTCCTAGTTTTATCTTTTTCATCATTTGCAGTTAATTTAGAGTCTAGTGTGAGAATTAATATTAGCAGAGCAGTTCGGAAGGAAAACTTATTTTATAGTGAAGAAATAACCTGCTTATACCAATTCCACTATAGAAGGAACGGATAGATAATAATGGAAAAGAAGTCATGCTGAAGCAAGTAAAATAACAAAGGTTTAAATGGCGTTAAAATCAAAA
>NZ_WQMO01000018.1 GCF_013366805.1 Wolbachia endosymbiont of Litomosoides brasiliensis | reverse complement strand
ATCTCTTTTGCTGATTCTACGGCTTTTTCATTCAATAATTTTGATTTTAATGCCATTTAACCCTTGCTATTTACTTACTTCAGCATGACTTCTTTTCCATTATTTTCTATCCGTTCCTTGTATAGCGGAATTAGTATAAACTATGACGATTGCAAAATTTACCATTTTTTAAAACCTTCATTTCCCCTTGACTCCGTTAACTTTACAAAACTTGCCGTATTGCCTGTAAACATACAGCACCAACCAAGTCTATCTTTATTGTAGTGGCTGGTTCTGCCAATATGAAGAACTTTACTTGTACTTACCTCGTATTCAACCTGCTCATACATTTCTCCACATTTCAAAGCCGTTCCATGTTCACTACTTGATATACCACCAACACTTATTGTTCACATTAAAAATGTCATTTATGATACTTACTGTAATTTCCTGCATCGCCCTATATCATTCCAAGCTAGGGTACATCAAACAGGTATGCTTTAACTCAAGCCAACTTCTAAACTTTTCACTGTCAGTATCGATGATTTATTCAAAGAAGCTGTCAACATCACCGATACTACCTATATTTTTTGTACTGATAGATTGATCAATTCTTTTGACTAAATTAGATAAAACTTTATTAGGCCCAATTTCAATAAATTTGTTAATACCACTACTTGCCATACGTAAAACCATTTCTCTCCACCTCACTCTACTCACAATTTGCTTGGCAAGCAAGGTCTTTATGGTTTCTGGATCACTTTCTTCTTTAGCTGTAACATTTGATACAAAAGGAATTGAAGGATGAGTTATGTCAATGCTCTCTAGGAATTGCAAGACCTTTTTATCAGCAGGCTTCATAAGAGATGAGTGAAAAGGCCCACTAACTTGCAATTTAATTAATCTCCTCACGCTCGAATTTTTGAATAAATCAGGTAACATTTCGAGGAACTCTGCAGTACCACTTACCACTACCTGTCCACCACCATTATCGTTTGCAATTTCATAAATTCCATCAATTTGAGCTGATTCTAATATACCCTCTACTTCGCTTATCTTTGCTCCAAGCAACGCAACCATTCCACCTCTACATTTTAAAGAAGCTTTACGCATTGCTTCGCTGCGAGTTTTCAGCAACTTAACTGTAGACTCAAGTGTCAACGCTCCTGCGGCACATAGTGCTGTATATTCACCAACTGAATGTCCACAAATATATCTAACACCGTAATTAGAGAAAAGAGATTTACCAAACATATGCTCCATAACACGTAGTGTTGCAATTGATACTGTAGTTATGGCTGGCTGAGCGTTTTCTGTAATAGTTAGCTCTTCGATAGGACCATTGAAAATCAAATGAGATAACTTCTTACCTAGTATGCTATCTACTTCATCAAATACTTGCCTTGCAATGGGAAATTGACTATACAGGTCTCTTCCCATTCCTACAAATTGTGAGCCCTGACCAGGGAAAGCAAAAATCATAACGATAATTCTTGATTCTTCATTAAATATACTACTTTATTTATCTTTTGTCAACGTTCAATAATAATAATTGACTTAACGAATTAAATACACTAGAGTAATAAATGGCTAAGAGTTTATAAGAACCAATGGCAGAAATTGATTATCACAAAATTACTATAATCATGACAAATGGTCAAGAGTTTGAAACCCGTTCAACCTATGGCAAGGAAGGAGACAAGATAAAGCTTGATAGAGATCCTCTCACTCACCCTGCATGGACTGGAAGTTTGACAAGTGGGTCGACAAATAAAACTAGTAAAATAGCTAAGTTTAACGACAGGTATGGAAATATTTTCTAGTCTTCTTTCCCTTTAAGTTTTAGACTGGGGCATGCATAAATATAAAAACATAGGCTATATTGCTTCTGGTCCGCCAAAATCGCAAGAAGTATCTAAACTATTACAGAAGCTTAATTTTATCAACGTAACAGAGGGAAATAAATCTGAAATTGATCTACTGGTAGTTGTTGGTGGAGATGGTTTTATGCTACGTACCTTGCATAACTATGTCATAGGAAACAAAGATATACATGTATATGGAGTAAACACTGGCAGTGTTGGATTTTTGATGAATAAATGCTTCAATAGCAGCGAAGATTTAATTGATAATATAGAGTACGCAACTTCAGCTCAGCTAACTTTGCTAAAGATGGAAGCTACAGATCTGAGTAGCAAAAAATATCACTATGTAGCGGTCAACGAAGTGTACGTCTTTAGAAAAGCAAATCAGATAGTAGAAGTGAATGTTGCTATCAATAATAAACTAAAAATGGAAAAGTTCAGAGGAGATGGAATAATATTATCTACTCCCACGGGCAGCACTGCATATAACTTCTCCGCTGGCGGCCCAATCTTACCACTTAACTCAAACTTATTCGCACTGACCTCTATCAATAGTTACTACCCAAGGCATTGGGATGGAGCGCTGATCCCAAATGACACGATTGTGCAAATTGACATTAACGACGTACAAAATCGTCCAGCACTTGTAGTATCAGATTACAAGGAGTTTCACAACATATCACAGATAAAAATGCAGAAAGACCATGAGAATACAGTTACTCTGCTCTTTGACAAAGATTATTCTCTAGACGAAAGAATCTTTGAAAGACAATTCTTATATTAAGCTTTTCTAGGATCATCTTTAAATTAGTATTTACTACATCTTAATAACTATAGTGTAATCAACACAACAGTAGTAATTAATTTTGGAGGGTAAGCATGCTAGAATTAAAAGCTGAAATATCAGCAGAAACACCAAAAACAGATCCACCATCGCCTGGAGTGGCAGTAAATGCTATTTCAGATGTACTAGGTGCAGCACCACCAAAGTCACTGCGTGTACAGACATGGTTGTATAAAGAAGAACCAGACAATGAAAAAATGGATCATACTAGAAACAGTGGAACAGCTTATCAAAGCTCAAAGGTAAAAAGATCAGCTTCTGAAAGAACGTTATTTAACAAAACTTGGGACAATAATAAAACATTGGAAAGTTGGAAAAAATTATTAGATAATAAGTCCGGTGACAGTTCATACACACCTCCAACTTCTTTTACACTGAGAGACGATTCTTACATTAAAAACAGTGAAACGGATTCAACAACTTCTTTAATCAGCTCAGGCAAGAAAACAAACAGAGTCCAGCCACGGGTGAAATACGCCATGCAGCAGAAGAGCGTTATAATTTTTGGTGCAAATGTTATTATATTATGTATATCTGTAGCTTTAGTGTATTTACAAGACAAAGCAAAATTTATCGCGTCTTTTGCAAACAGCCCACCCTATATTACTATATCAGTTATTGCACTTGCTTCATTGCTTGCGATTAATTCGACATTCTGTGCAATAAAGCAATTTAGAAACGCTGAGGAATATCAAATTCAAAAAGGGAATGCAAATGAAACTTTAGATAAAGTGTTAGAGCGCCAGCCAAGAGACAAGATAATAAAATCTGTAAGACTAGAATATAGCAATGGCACTCATTCAAATTTTGCACTTAACGCTTGGGAAGCTAAAGACAACTTTATTAACATTGGTGAAAAAGCAATTAGTAGGACTAATAAAATAGAATCAGTAATTAACAATAGGCCACTATTCACTGCATTATTAACTGGTGCAGTTGCTGCAAATATAGTGTTTCCCTTAGGACTACTTGCAATAGATGGCGTCAACAATGTGCAAAAGTTTTACCAGAACCCTTTTACGCATAACATAGGATTGTCATTACTCATAGGTTCAGCTATACTTGCATTTTTAATCATATGTCTTGGTATACATTATTATAGAAAAACAAATTGCACTAACCTTATATACTTTCAGGAAAAGATTAACACTGAAAGTATTAACAAGGAATTCATCAAGAGAATAGAACAAGAAAGAACAAATGCTCTCAAGGACAATCACGGCAAAGACGCTAAATGCAGCAGCCTAACACTTGAGCAAGTTGTAGTTCAATCTCATAATTGTAAAGACACCATTTATAGTATTGGTGGATGAAGCATGTAGTAAAATCTCTTATATGATTTTGATGCCCCTTATACCAATTCCCACCGCACAAGGAACAGATAAACAATAATGGAAAGAAGCCATAGTGAAGCAAGCAAGATAGCGAAGTTTAGATGGCGCTAAAATCAAAATTATTGGATGAAAAAGCCGCGAAATCAGCAAAAGAAATGCCAAAGAAAGTGCAAACAAAAATATGCTGCATCTCAAGAACAGCATTGACTACATGGATAAAGCACCTAAAGTTTAGAAGAGAAGAAAAATTATCTATTCCCCTTCAACATTGTAGAAAAACTAGATTTAATCAAGGTCAATTTAAACAAGTTAAAGTACGGGTATAAGAAAACCCTAATATTACCATTAAAGAAGTGAGAATAAGAATCCAGGAAAATTTGGCTTGAATGTCAGTAAATCCACAGTATACCGCAATATGCAGAAAATAAAGCTTTCGTATATTACGTCAAGATCAATTCATAACGAACAAGACAAGGGCACACAGGAAGAGTTTAAAAAAACTTAACGAGACTATTGGCAAGCATTTTGAACAAGAGTTATTTTTCTTTGATGAATCACGGGTTGGCATACATTCAAAAGTTGGACACAAGTGGTTTTAAAAGAGCATTAGAACTCAGGTTAAAGTAAAATTAGGTAGACAAATTTTTACCTCTACAGTATAGTGAGCCCTAGAAATGGAGAGAGTTCTGGCTTACTTGCACCGAATGTCAGCACCAATTGTATGAATATATTTCTTGAACAAATGTCACAATATTTAAGAACACAAGAAGCTTTTCTTGTCATAGATTATACTAATTGGTATAAGTAAAAAAATTTAAAGGCACCTAAAAATATCGAGATTATATACCTACCACCATACTCCCTCGAGCTCAATCCATTGCTTCGGTTGTACATAAAACAGATATTTTGCATAATAAAGTCTATGATATAATTGCTTTGCTTGAAAGTGTTTTGTACAAATTTATTGCTTCTCTTCTTCACTCGCAATTAAACAGCTCTGCAATGTCACTTATTTGACCTGCTAACAATGATAATTAGTATAATTATTAATTAATACCAGTTTTTGTTTTAACGCAATATCTATAGGCTAAGCTAAAACAACCGTTGCACAAAAGGTCTATTGAAAATAGGTAACAAAAAAGTAGAATAGATTAATAGTAATTGTGTATTAAAAGAAACTATGGGCAACAGAAAGGATTTGCTAAGCGTTCTAGATCTCACAGTCAATAATGTGGAGAACATCATTGAATTGGCTGGGCAATATCTGAAAAATGAAGCTGCAAATGGCCGCATCTTAGAAAATAAAACAGTAATAAATTTATTCTTTGAAGATTCAACACGTACGCTTGCGTCCTTTGAAATGGCAGCCAAAACCCTTGGAGCAAACGTTGTAACTCTGCAAATAAGATCTTCTTCTATCAATAAAGGGGAGGATTTAATGGATATGATAAAAACGTTAAATGCAATGAATCCTGACTATATAGTAGTTAGGCAAAAAGAAAGTGGTATTGTGAATATGCTGGCTAGACATGTTAGCTGTTCGCTAATTAATGCAGGTGATGGGAGCAGTGAACACCCAACTCAAGCTCTTGCGGATTATTTTGTAATCAGCAGTCATAAAAAGCAAATAAAAAATCTCAAAATTGTTATATGTGGAGATATTTTGCACAGTAGAGTTGCAAGATCAAATATAAGATTGCTAAAAATGTTTGGAGCAAAAATATGCTTGATTGCACCGCCAACTTTGATTTGCAAACATTTTCCCGAGGTAGATTCAATTCATTATTCATTAATTGATGGTATAAAAGATGCCGATGTAATTATGCTTCTAAGGTTACAGAAAGAGCGCATGAACAGTGGTTGTTTCGTTCCTTCAAACAGGGAATATTTCTATTTGTATGGACTTGATTCACAAAAGTTGCTATGTGCAAAACCAAATGTAATTGTTATGCACCCAGGGCCAATAAATAGAGGAATTGAAATTAGCAGTGATATAATAGATCGTGTTATTTTACAACAAGTGGAATTTGGATTGGCAATACGCAAAGCAGTGCTGCACTATTGTAGACTTTGCTAGTATCAAAAAGAAGTATATGGCTTTACAATGATTTACACTTAATCTAATATAAAAGATTTACACACATCAAAGAGCTATTGCACTCAAGCAACCACTCTTTACCATGGTTAATATAATCCACCTGCACAATCAAATATTCTACCAAGCCATTCTCTAGGCAAAGCTCACATTTACTATGTTGGACTGAAAACGTAGTGCTATCTTGTATTTCCAAACTAAAACCACTTGTACCTGATAATAACTCATAGCTTAAGTTGTCTATTCCAGTCATTATCTTGATAGATACTTTATCCTCAGGAATACTACAAGCTTTTTCGCGTTACCAACATGAATTACGAACTTACCATTCTTAAAGTAGTACTTATCTTCTGACAAAATACCAACCTTATATTCTGATCCAAGCAAATTTGTGCCAAAACTTTAACACAGATTGCTTTCCCGCTCCACCAGCTCTTCTATTGTACAAGGCTTTCATATCATAATAATCTATGGTTACATTTGCCTTATGCTTTTCCTCCTAATCTTGCTCACGGCTTTTTTCCATTTTGAGAATTGTATCTTTTAGAGCCATACTTCCTCGCCTTTCATTTTTTTCATGCATTACTGGCTCTTTAGATAATTCTAAACCACGAAATGAACCAGTAGGCTGGACTTCAGTTCTATTTCCACTTACTTGTCTTTCGAGCTATAAGACTGTGTTTTGTCTTTTTCATTGCCTACTGCTTGTTGCTTAAATTGAGCATGGCCACACTCAATAGTGTTATCTTCTGCACTTGAGCAAGTTTTTACCCAATTAGAGAACCACTATCTTTTTGGACTTTATCTTCTCTGCTTTGGTAGATCTTTTTCATCATTTCCTCGAAGTAAAAACGACCATTCAGAGTTTTCCTATCTTCTGTTGCTGCATAAAGTAAAATTATCAATAAAACTTGGATGAGTCTCTTCTATATCTACAATAATTACTATTTCCATCTGATAATGATCAATAGCTCCTTTGATTATCTCCCCAAGGTATGTCTCTTATACTCTTCACCAACAAGTTTTACAAAATCAGTCGGTTTTTCTCCTTCTGTTAAGTGTGTTACGTATTCTGCTAACCCTTCCATCAAAACTTTGCCAATAAACAAGTGCGTGCTTGATAACGTAGTTGCAATCCTTACAATTCTCTCCCTTACTACCGTTAAGATCACTTCCAACGTTTTTAAAAGCATGAGAGGTACATATTACTGATATAGTTATTGGCAGAGGATTGTGTCACACCACCACCTGGTATATAAACATCATGACTACCACTTAAATATTTTTAGTAGCTTTCTTTACTTTCAAACAAGAACAGCTTAAGGTAGGAACGTTTTCATGCGCTAGAAGTGAATTATTATCTTTTTTTACCAAAGATTTTATCAAACGTTTTCGCAGTGTCTTCTAATGATTTTAGGAAACCTTCATTGTTGATAACACTATCACTATTTTGATCAGTAGGATCTTCAAAATTTTTGTTCTGAAATAGGCCACTGTTTAGACTAAACTCATTATCAGCATTATCACCAGTAACGTTTAGATTTATCCTACCCTAGAATGTTAAACCCGCCTTTCGCTCATAATATTTGCTAGATCTTGTTTCTCCCTGCACTTTTTTCAGCCTTTAAACTCACTCTCTGTTGGGTGTTATACCATACTTACTATATATCTCCTTAATTCGATTGACACTCATACCAGCATGCACAAGCTCTTCAGAGATTTTCTCGTATAACACATAATATTTCACGTCTATATATCCTTTATCTGCTAGATCTACGAGCTATTCTTTGAGACTCCCTTGAGGGACCTTTTCAACAACTCCTTGATTTTTCTCTATTGATATTACTAAGGCTTCCTCTTATTTGCACTTCAGTTCGGCCCCCCTTGAGCTTTTCAGAGCATCTGATATAACATTCTTTTTTATACATAAATCCATAATACGCGTCTGAATCCACAACGTAATATTGACTTTTGTTCCGCTAAAGCACTATACTAAAACCATGATGGGTAATTAGCTCAGTTGGTAGAGCACTTGCTTGACGTGCAAGCGGTCGCTGGTTCGAGCCCAGTGTTACCCACGTTTTTGTTCATGAGAAGATTCATATGACAGCAGTGCATAACGGTAAACATTCAGTAGCAGAGTCCAAGCGCTTAATCTATTCCATAATAATAGTTGCAATAACAATGTTTACAGAAATAGCAGGTGGAATAATCTCACGTTCGTTGGCTCTACTATCAGATGCAGGACATATGCTTACTGACCTCTTTGCCTTGGCCTTAAGCTGGATAGCCCATAAATTTTCAGCCAAGAAATCTGATTTGCAAAGGTCATATGGATATCATAGATTGCAGATAATTGCAGCTTTTGTTAACGGTTTAACTTTATTCTTCATTGCAGTAATCATTATAATTGAGTCGGTAAAGAGATTTATTTTTCCAGTTAATATTGAGTGGAAAATAATGCTAACAATAGCCACACTTGGGCTGATTGCCAATATCTTAGTCTTCTTCATATTACATAGTAAATGCGAAAGTAATATAAACATAAGGAGTGCTGTACTGCATGTTATAGGAGATATTTTAGGTTCTGTAGCTGCTATACTCGCATCCATAATTATTATGCTTACCGGATGGCAAATAGTGGATCCAATTTTATCAATGTTTGTCAGTGTAATAATCCTAAATAGCGGCTATAAAATTCTAAAGAATTCTTATCATATACTCCTTGAAGGTACACCTGATGGTATATCTGCTGAGGAGATAAAAAATAAGATCATATCCGAACTACCTGAAGTGGTAGATGTACACCATATACATGCGTGGTCACTTTCTGATAATTATTTTATAATTACTATGCATGCCAAGGTAAAGGAAAATGCACAACACACTAATATTTTGTATGAAATAAAAAAAATACTGCTAGATAAGTTCGAAATAGCGCACTCCACAGTTGAGATTGAACATGATGAGTGTGCAGACAATAAGATACTTAAACATTGACATTGTAGGCTATCAGCAACAACTGCACAAACATTATAATTTGATAAATCAAGATTCAAGTAGCTTATAGGAATACAAAGATTACTTGACACACCTTATCAGCTCCCTTATCAGTAGTGGGGCATTTTATATAATTTTCTAACCTGTGCAGATTAAAATGACAAAATTTTGTATCTGGTACACTGTTGTTTAATTCCTTACACCATGTACACCATATGCTTTTATAAAATTTCTAGGTTCTCACCTATACAAGCTGAAACGTATCTACAAAGCATTTAAGACATTACCCAATGTCAAATTCTTAAAGCAAAGAGTCAGCAACACCAATTCCATTGTTAATGGATCAAATGAATAACATTGCAGAGTTGTTTCATTGCTAAGTCAGAATAGAGAGGTAATAAATTTGCACAAAGCGCTCTCAAGCAAAGCAATTGTATTACAGACTTTATTACGCAAAATGCTCTGTTTTATGTAGAACCACAAAGTCTCTCAATATGATTGAGCTTAGGTAAGTACGGTAGCAGGTATATAATCTCGATATTCTTAGGTATATCTAAACTTTTTAACTCATACTAACTAGCACAATCCATGGCAAGAAAAGCTTCTTGTATTCTTAAATGTTGCAACATTTGTTTAAGAAATATATCCATACAATCAGTATTGACATTCATTGTAAATAAGCTAGAACTAACTGACTGTAGAGATAAAAATTTTGTCTACCTAACTTCACTTTAACCTGTGTTCTAATACTAATTCCCACTTTATAAGGAACGAATAGACAACGATGGAAAAGAAGCTATACCGAAGTAAGTAAAATAGCAAAGTTTAAATGGCATTGAAATCAATAACTGTTGGATAAAAAAGCCGTAGAATCAGCAAAAGAAACACTGAAGAAAGTAAGAAATAACGTATATATTGCAAAAAAACTAAATGCTGTAATTGCAGCAAAAAAGCACAGTATAACAGCCGCAACAAAACATGTTACATTTTAAGAACAGCATTGATTGCATGGATAAAGCACCTAAAATTTGAAAGAGAAGAAAAATTGTTTTTCCCCAACTTCGTAAAAAAAACCAGATTGAATCAGAATTAATCCGGATGAGTTGAAGTATGGATACAAGAAAACCCTAATATTACCATTAAAAAAATGAGACAAGAATCCAGGAAAAATTTGGCTTGAATGTCAGTAAATCCACAGTACACCGTAATATGCAGAAAATGAAGTTTTCATATATTACACCAAGACCAATTCATAATGAACAGATAAAGGTAGGCAGGAAGAATTAAAAAAAACTTAATGAGACTATTGGTAAATATCTCGAACAAGAGTTATTCATCTTTGATGAATCGTGGTTTAGTACACATTCAAAAATTAGACAAAGATGGTTAAAAGAGGCGTTAGAACACAGGCTAAAGTAAAAATTAGGTAGACAGAATTTTTACCTCTACAATGCAGTTAGTTCTAGAAATGAAGAGAGTTCTAGCTTACTTGCACCGAATGCTAACACTGATTGTATGAATATATTTCTTGAACAAAGGTTGCAACATTTAAGAACACAAGAGGCCTTTCTTATCATAAGTTGTGCTAGTTGCATAAGTCAAAAAGTTTAAAGGTACCCCAAAATATCTAAATTATATACTTGCCACCATACTCACCCGAGCTCCCTCCTGTTGAGAGACTTTAGTTGCATGCAAAACGGGACATTTTGTATAATACAATTACTTTGCTTGAGAGCGCTTTGTGCAAATTTATTACTTTCTTTTTCACTCCGCAGTTAAACAACTTTACAATGCCACTTATTTGACCCACTAACAATAAGAATTAGTACAACAGTGAGAATTGATATGAAATATTCTGGTTACATAAAGCAATTGGAGCCTCTCAAGTTGCAAGAAACATTTTGAAGTCCGACAAGGATGATGTAGAAATTTTTGGATGACCAAGAAATATTCCGCTAACAAACAACCAGTTGAACGGCAAGCACGGCATTATATCGTTTATCGCAAAAACTTATATTTTACACAATAGGAAAGAGGAAATGCATTCTTTAAACAGATAATTTTATTCTACTTAACATGGAAACAAAAGGGGCCAAACCTTTCCACAAACCGCTTAGCTGAATAGATACTATTACACAATCAGTCAATCACTTGTCATTTCATTTGGTTTTTTAATTCCAAGTAACTGTAAAATAGTAGGAGCAATATCAGATAATCTTCCATCTTCAACTTTAGGTTGTTACGAGAATTAGAGTATATAATAAACAGAACTCTATTTAGAGAGTGTGCTGTGTGAGGCGTATTATTTTTTATCAAACATACATTCTACATTTTCATGGTCTGCAGTAACAATTAACGCAGCGTCATTTACTCCTTTAACAGCATTTAATACTTTTGCAAGGCAATCATCAATAGCCAGCACAGCTTTTTTAGCTGCTTTCATGTTACTTGTGTGGCTTATCATATTGGGATTAGCATAATTTACAACTATCAGCGCAAATTCTTGAGAATGAACTTCTCCTACAAGTTTTTCTGTAAGTTCAAAAGCTGACATTTCGGGCTGCAGGTCACAAGTTTTAACTTTTGGTGAAGGAATAAGTATTCTTTCTTCATTAGAGAAAGGTTCTTCCTTCCCACAACTAAAGAAAAAAAGTCATATGAGATACCTCTCAGTTTCAGCAATGCGTAATCGCCGCAATTTATTATCTGCTATTGTCTCTCCCAAAGTGCTAGCAAAAGATGCAGGGACAAAAAGACAAGGAACCTGAAGGTTTTTCTTATACTCCATCATACTTAAAATTGAGGAAAATTTTGCTACCTTAGTGTAACCTGTTTTGCCTAGCAAAATACTTACCAATTATATCATCCGATCAGCACGAAAATTGGCTAATAACACCCATCTTTTAGTTCTATGCCTTTACAACTACCTAAACATCACATCTCGATGACATCTTGCCCTAATGCAATAGTTTCGTAAGCTTCTATTGTTCTTTCCCACTTATTATCGCGATCCATAGCACAGTAACACTCAGAGACAGTAGCAATTCCTATTAAACACCACCATCTGACACCATACCCCATTATGTAATACACGCCATTCTTACCTTTTAGATCACTAATAAAACTTCGTAAATTAGCATTGTTCTCTATTGTTTCAATTTCTTGATTAATGCGTTGCAGACTTTGCATTACCACTCTACCACTGCAAATGTTCAGTGGTCAACTTCTGAGTTGCCCATCTGACTATCTAGTAATCCAATATCAGTTCCACAGGCAGATAAAATGCACCTTGGATAATTAGAGCTAATACCCTGCCAACAGGGTGAGATTTGCGTTACTAATGGCATTGTATTTACTATCTCCTATTCCCTAACCATATAGTATACATAAAATAACTAATTTAAAGTTCATATAAAATAACAGAGAAAAACGCTCCCCGGGCTGGATTCGAACCAACGACCAATTGGTTAACAGCCAACTGCTCTACCACTGAGCTACCGAGGAATAAACTGCTTTCAATTTATCATGCTAAGCGTTAGTTGTAAACGTTTTTTGTGCTTTATAAAACTTTAGTGATGTCATCTTGATAAACTTCGCCAATTTTCCTTGTCATAGTACTGAAGCCAACTATT
The DNA here is from genome assembly GCF_013366805.1 of Wolbachia endosymbiont of Litomosoides brasiliensis. GTDB lineage: Bacteria > Pseudomonadota > Alphaproteobacteria > Rickettsiales > Anaplasmataceae > Wolbachia. The sequence continues at coordinate 8,006 of NZ_WQMO01000018.1, read as the reverse complement.
TATCTTCTCTGTACAGATAAAATGACAAAAAACTTAACGTATCTGGCGCCTCATGCTTAATTTTTTGCACTATATGCATTTTTTGTCTTTTAATGGGAAATTCCATAAGCAGCGCGTTAAAATAGAAGACGCTATCAAAAATAAGCCCCTTTTGAGGAAAATACAGTCTTTAGTAGCGATCTTAGAGCATTATTAGTAACTAGTATAGTTCTAACTTTATTTGTTTCCAGCAAAGGGTTTATGGTTTTGTTTGGTAAAGAGTTTTTATTTCCATAAGAAATGTTTTTAAGTTGTAGGGAAGGTTGTTGTGTGAGAATGCCTGAAACTAGTTTGAGTAATTGCTCTCTTTTCCTACATACTTGCTTTGTAGATATTCTTTTGGAAAAGAGGACTTACTAAACGGATGTGGTATTTCTAATACTTTTGACATCTCACCTGATACCAATTTCTACCGTATAAGAAACGGATAGACAATAACGAAAAAGAATCCTTACTGAAGTAAGATAGCGAGGTTTAAATGGCGTTGAAATCAAAGTTATTAGATGAAAAAGTCGTGAAATCAGCAAAAAAATGCTGAAGAAAGTGTAAAATAACGCATACGTTGCAAAAAACTAAATTCTGTAATTGCAGCAAAAAAGTACAGTATAACAGCCGCAACAAAACATGTTACATTTTAAGAACAGCATTGATTACACAGATAAAGCACCTAAAATTTGAAAGAGAAGAAAAATTGTTTTTCCCCAACTTCGTAAAAAAACCAGATTGAATCAGAATTAATTCGAATGAGTTGAAGTATGGATACAAGAGAACCCTAATATTACCATTAAAAAAATGAGATAAGAATCCAGGAAAAATTTGGCTTGAATGTCAGTAAATCCACAGTACACCGTAATATGCAGAAAATGAAGTTTTCGTATATTATGTCAAGATCAATTTATAATGAACAAGATAAAGGTATACAGGAAGAGTTTAAAAAAACTCAATGGACATTAGTAAGCGCCCTGAACGAGAGGTATTCATCTTTGATAAATTGCAGTTTAGCACACATTCAAAAGTTAAACAAGGTAATTTAAAAAGGGCGTTAGAATATAGGTTAAAGTAAAATCAGGTAAACAAAATTTTTATCTCTACAGTGCAGTTAGTTCTAGAAATGGAGAGAGTTCTAGCTTATTTGCACTGAATGTCAACACTGATTATATGAACATATTTCTTAAACAAATGTTGCAATAAATATTTAAGAACACAAGAAGCCTTTCTTGTCATGGGTTGGTGCTAGTTGGCATAAGTTAAAAATTTAGAGGTACCTAAAAATATCAAGATTATATGCTACCATACTTACCCAAGCTCAATCATATTGAGAGACTTTGGTTGTATATAAAACAGAACACTTTGCGTAATAAAGTCTGTAATACAATTGCTTTGCTTGAGAGCGCCTTGTGCAAATTTATTACTCTCTTTTTCACTCCGCAGTTAAACAACTTTGCAATGCCACTTATTTGACCCACTAACAATAAGAATTAGTACAACAGTGAGAATTGAAAAGCAATTGGAGCCTCTCAAGTTGCAAGAAACATTTTGAAGTCCGACAAGGATGATGTAGAAATTTTTGGATGACCAAGAAATATTCCGCTAACAAACAACCAGTTGAACGGCAAGCACGGCATTATATCGTTTATCGCAAAAACTTATATTTTACACAATAGGAAAGAGGAAATGCATTCTTTAAACAGATAATTTTATTCTACTTAACATGGAAACAAAAGTGGTTAAACCTTCCCATAATCCTCCATCTATCGCCTCTTACACTGCTTAGCTGAATAGATACTATTACACAATCAGTGAATCACCTGTCATTTCATTTGGTTTTTTAATTCCAAGTAGCTGTAAAATAGTAGGAGCAATATCAGATAATCTTCCATCTTTCAACTTTAGGTTGTTACAAGAATTAGAGTATATAATAAACGGAACTTTATTTAGAGTGTGTGTTGTGTGAGGTGTATTATTTTTTTTATCAAACATACATTCCACATTTCCATGGTCTGCAGTAACAATTAACGCAGCGCCATTTACTTTCTTAACGGCATTTAATACTTTTGCAAGGCAATCATCAACAGCCAGCACAGCTTCCTCAGCTGCTTTCATGTTACCTGTGTGCCCTACCATATCAGGATTAGCATAATTTACAACTATCAGCGCAAATTCTTGAGAATGAATTTTTTCTACAAGTCTTTCTGTAAGTTTAAAAGCTGACATTTCGGGCTGCAGGTCATAAGTTTTAACTTTTGGTGAAGAAATAAGTATCCTTTCTTCATTGGGAAAAGGCTCTTCCTTCCCACAATTAAAGAAAAAAGTCACATGAGCATATTTCTCAGTTTCAGCAATGCGCAATTGCCGTAATTTATTATCTGCTATTGTCTCTCCTAAAGTGTTAGCAAAAGATGCAGGGGCAAAAAGACAAGGAATCTGAAGGTTTTTCTTATACTCCACCATACTTAAAATTGAAGAAAATTTTGCTACCTTAGTGTAATCTGTTTTGCCTAGCAAAATACTTGTCAATTGTATCATTCGATCAGCACGAAAGTTGGCTAATAACACCCCATCTTTTGGTTCTATGCCTTTGTAACCACCTATTACTGTAGGTCTAATAAACTCATCAGGTATATTATTTTGATAGTTACTGTCAATCAACAACATCACGCTATCGTGACATGTTGCCTTTGCAAATGCGATAGCTTCGTAAGCTTCTATTGTTCTTTCCCACCTATTATCGCGATCCATAGCATAGTAACGCCCAGAGATAGTAGCAATTTCTATGTCATTGCCCTTTATATCCTCTTCAAATTCTTGAACGCACTTTTTTCCTGAATTTGGCAGCGTATCTCTGCCATCTAAAAATGCATGTATCACTACTTTGATCTCATGCTGTGATATTTTCTTTGCTAGAGTTGAAATATGTTTTTGATGCGAATGAACACCACCATCCGACACCAACCCCATTATGTGACACACGCCATTCTTACCCTTTAGATCACTAATAAAACTTCGTAAATTAGCATTGTTCTCTATTGTTTCAATTTCTTGATTAATACGTTGCAGACTTTGCATTACTACTCTACCACTGCAAATGTTCAGATGGCCAACTTCTGAGTTGCCCATCTGACCATCTGGCAATCCAACATCAGTTCCACAGGCAGATAAACTGCACCTTGGATAATTAGAGCTAATATATTGCCAACAGGGTGGATTTGCGTTGCTAATAGCATTGTATTTATTATCTCCTATTCCCCAACCATCTAGTATACATAAAATGACTGATTTAAAGCACATATAGGACAACAGAGAAAATGCTCCCCGGGCTGGATTCGACCAGCGACTAATTGGTTAACAGCCAACTGCTCTACCACTGAGCTACCGAGGAATAAACTGTTTTCAATTTATCATGCTGAGCGTTAGTTGTAAACGTTTTTGTGCTTTACAAGACTTTACTGATGTCATCTTGATAAACTTCGCCAACTGTCGTAGTACTAAAGCCAATTATTTATCTTCTCTGTACAGATAAAATGATAAAAAACTTAACGTATCTGGCGCCTCATGTTTAATTTTTTGTACTATGTGCATCTTATGTCATTGCTATCTACAATTACCAACTAGTGCTGTAGGTCTCGCTTGCTAAGCGTTAAAATATTAAAAAAAATGTCAACTGATAAAATGAGTAAATAACTAGTTATCCCAGACTTCTTTTGTCTTTTCTTAATGGGAAATACCGTAAGCAGCGCGTTGAAATAGAAGACGCTATCAAAAATAAGCCCCTTTTGAGGAAAATACAGTTTTTAGTGGCGATTTTAGAGCATTATTAGTAACTGGTAGAATTTTAACTTTATTCATTTCCGGCAAAGGGTTTATGGTTTTGCTTAGTAAAGAGTTTTTATTTCCATGAGAAATGTTTTTAAGTTGTAGGGAAGGCTGTTGTGTAAGAATGCCTGAAACTAGTTTGAGCAATTGCTTTCTTTTCCTACATACTTGCTTTTGTAGATATTCTTTTAGAAAAGAGGACTTACTAAACGGGTGTGGTATTTCTAATACTTTTGATATCTCACCTAATACCAATTTCTACTGTATAAGGAACGGATAGGCAATAACGAAAAAGAAGCCTTACTGAAGTAAGATACCAAGATTTAAATGGCGTTAAAATCAAAATTATTGGATGAAAAAGTCATGGAATCAACAAAGAAATGCTGAAGAAAGTACAAAACAACGCATATGTTGTAAAAAAACTAAATGCTGTAATTGCAACAAAAAGCACAGTATAGCAGCCACAGCAAAGTTGCATTTAAGAACGGCACTAACTACATAGATAAAGCACCTAAACTTGGAAGAAAAGAAAAATTGTTTGTTCCCCTCAATATTGTAGAAAAACTAGATTGAACCAGAGTCAATTTGAACAAGTTAAAGTATGAATACAAGAAAATTCTAACATTACCATTAAAGAAATGAGAATGAAAATCTAGGAAGAATTTGGCTTGAATGTGTGAGTCTATAGTAACCATAATATGTAGAAAATGAAGTTTTCGTACATTACGTCAAGATCAATTCATAATGAACAAAATAAAGGCAGATAGGGAGAGGTTAAGAAAAACTTAATGAGACCATTAGTAAGTATCCTGAACAAGAGTTGTTCACTTTGGTGAACCGCAGTTTATACATTCAAAAGTTGGACAAGATAATTTAAAAAGGGCGTTAAAACACAGGTTGAAGCAAAATTAGGTAGACAAAATTTTTATCTCTACAGTACAACTAATTCTAGAAATGGAGGGAGTTCTAGCTTATTTGCACCAAATGTCAACACTGATTGTATGAACATACTTCTTGAATAAATGTCGCAATATTTAAGAACACGAGAAGCTTTTCTCGTTACGGATTGTGCTAGTTAGCATAAATCAAAAAATTGACAAGTACCTAAAAATATTAAGATTATGTACCTACTACCATACTCACCAGAGATCAATCCCATTCAGAAACTTTGGTTGTATATAAAGCAGACCATTTTGCATAATAAAGTTTATAATACAATTGCTTTGCTTGAGAGCGCTTTGTGCAAATTTACTACCTCTCTTTTTCACTCTATAATTAAACAACTCTGCAATGTTACTTGCTGACCTACCAACAATGAGAATTAGTACTACTTACTTTAGCACAGCTTCTTCCCATTATTGTCTATCCGTTCCTTAATGCAATGGTAATTGGTATAAATACCTAAATTTAAGTAAAAGGAATTTCACTATCATTCACCAATCTAGCTAAAATTCAAGTATTTCAACACCTTAGTTATTTTAAATAGAATTAAATTTATTAATACAGATAATGAATCACTATTCATAAGTAGCGATGCAACAAAGCCATTCTTTTGGCAGTCAATTCTTGTCTATCAGGTCAAGTATGAAATACTGCACATGCCGGCTGTCGGACTTGAACTGACAACCTACTGATTACAAGTCAGTTGCTCTACCAATTGAGCTAAGCCGGCGTTAAATACGTTAACAATATACAATTATCAATGAATTTCAGTCAACTATTTTTATAATTACCAAAGCATTGCATAATGAAATAGTATGAAAAAATTTGTATTGAAGCCAAAAAAAAGCCTAGGGCAAAATTTTATTTTATCAAGTGAGATAACAAAAAGAATAGTTGTTTTAGCCGGCAACCTGGAAGATTTTAATGTCATTGAAATTGGCCCTGGATGTAGTGCATTAACAAGGGAGATATTAGCGCATAATCCCAAATCTCTGCTAGCTATAGAAAAGGATAGTAACTTGGTGAAGTGTCATGACCAAATGCTTAATGAACACCCAGGAAAGTTTAGAATTGTAGAAGCGGATGCGCTTTATGTTGTAGAAGAGGAGCTAATAGAACGCCCAGTAAAAGTTATTGCAAACTTGCCTTACAATATTTCGGTAGCGTTATTTTTAAAGTGGCTAAATAAAATAAAACTTTTTACAACTTTGACATTAACGTTTCAGAAAGAGGTAGTAGATCGTATTATAGCAAGACCCAATTCTAAAGATTATGGTTCCCTATCAGTGTTAAGTCAGCTACTATGTGATGTAAAAAGGGAATTTGATATCGAACCTAAAAAGTTTTTCCCAAGACCGAAAGTATACACTTCGGTAATTACAGTGAGGCCTTTACCTACACAAAGATTCGCAGTAAATTTAGAAGTCTTAACAAAATTGACACGTGCTGTCTTTGCTCAAAGAAGAAAGATGCTAAGAAATAGCTTGCAAAATGTAACGAATCATACTGAAACCGCTCTTAAAAACGCTAAATTAAGTGGAAACGAGCGTCCAGAAAATTTAACTATTGAACAATTTTGTTTACTAGCAAACAGTATGTAAACTACCTAATTTGCCGAAAGCCTTTAGCTACAAATATTGCGGAGTGGCAAAATAAGATAGACAAGGTAGTATAAAAAGATAATGATAGAGCAAAAGTGAGATAATACGTAAATCTTTTAGAATCCCACAAAAGTCTAGAGCAAAAAACAGCAAAGTTAGAAGCAAAAATAGAAGATCGGAAGAGAGAATGAAAGTCTAAAGTCAATGGAACAAACCCTTAAAGGTAGAAAATGCTGAGTTAAAGGAAAAGCTCGATTTAAATTCAAAAATTCATCAATATAAAGTAAAAAAGAACAAGTTGAAAAGCGAATAAATTAGGCATAAGGGAATTGTCAAGTTAAAATGGATGCAAACGAGGCTATAAAAGTAGAATTGCTTCATACTTGCGAACGTGAGGAGAGGTTGCAATATGTGATAAATCATATATTCACCAAAGGTGTTAATCTCCTGAAAGTTGAGCCTTATGTGATGGAATACCAATCAAAGCATAGCCATTGCTCAAAAAGATTACAAATTTCCAGAAGGTGTTATATCAGGCACATTTGGGTCAAGGATTAATACCAATTCTCATTGTTAGTAAGTCAAGCAGTTGACATTGCGGAATTGTTTAATTGCGAAGTGAAAAAGAGAGCAATGAATTTGCACAAAGTGCTCTCAAGCAAAGCAATTGTATTATAAACTTTATTATGCAAAATGGTCTGCTTTATATACAACCAAAGTTTCTAAATAGAATTGAGCTCTGGTGAGCATGATGGTAGGTACATAATCTTAATTTAGGTACCTTTCAATTTTTTGATTTGTGCTAATTAGCACAATCTGGACAAGAAAAGCTTCTCGTGTTCTTGAATATTGCAGCATTTATTCAAGAAATACATTTACACAATCAGTGTTGACATTCGGTGCAAATAAGCTAGAACTCCCTCCATTTCTAGAATTAGTTATACTGAAAGATAAAAATTTTGTCCACCTAATTTTACTTTAACCTGTGTTTACGCTCTTTTTAAGTCACCTTGTTTAACTTTTGAATGTGTACTAAATTGCGATTCACCAAAGTAAACAACTCTTGTTCAGGATACTTATCAATAGTCTCATTAAGTTTTTTTTGAACTCTTTCCGTCTACCTTTATCTCGCTCATTATGAATTGATCTTGACGTAATATACATAAAGCTTCATTTTCTGCATAGTGCACTACAGATTTGCACATTCAAGCCAAATTCTTCCTAGATTTTCATTCTCATCTCTTTAATGGTAATATTAGAATTTTCTTGTATTCATACCTCAACTTGTTCAAATTGACTCTGGTTCAATCTAGTTTTTCTACAACATTGAGGGGAGCAAACAATTTTTCTTCCAAGTTTAGGTGCTTTATCCATGTAGTTAGTGCCGTTTTTAAATGCAACTTTGCTGTAGCTGCTATACTGTGCTTTTTGCTGCAATTACAGCATTTAGTTTTTTTGCAACATATGCGTTATTTCTTACTTTCTCCAGTACTTCTTTTGCTGATTCCATGACTTTTTCATCCAATAATTTTGATTTTAACGCCATTTAAATCTCGCTATCTTGCCTCAGCAAGGCTTCTTTTTCGTTATTGTCTATCCGTTCCTTATACG